>JBEVLV010000131.1:0-15492 GCA_040508955.1 Sphingomonas sp.
CGTCTCGCGGGCGCCCTTGCCGTTTCCGGATCAGGCCGGTTTAGCGGCGGCAGTTGCCGCCATCGATCTCGCGACCCGCCAGGGCGCCAGCACCTGCGCCGATGATCGTGCCCGTCGTGCTGCGGCCCCGATAGGAACTGCCGCGACCGATCTCGCCGCCGAGCAGGCCGCCGGCGATCGCGCCGAGGATGGTGCCGGTGGTGCCGCTGCTGCAGCGACGATAGTCACCGCGATAGTTGTTGCGGTAATTGCGATAGTTGCGGCGGTCGTCGCGATAGTGGCGGTCGCCACGATAGTCGCGATAATCGCGATCCTGATAGCCATAGCCACGGTCCTGATACCCGTAATTCTGGGCCGAAGCGGGGGCAGCTGCGACACCGCCGACGAGAACGCTGGCGGCCATCGCGGCGGTGATGAAAAACTTCTTCATAACGTCTCCTCGCGGTGGCGTTTGTGCCGCCGTCGAATACCTAACTAGGCGAGTCGCCATGTTTCGACGCTGAACGCGACTGTTAGCCGCCGTTCATCCACCCAACGGGCGTGATAGATTTGCAACTTACCCACAGAAAACACCGGTTCGTCGCCGAAACCCGGGGAACAAAGCGCGATTCGTGCTAGTTTCGGCCAGGATCACGGGGAGATGACGAATGTATGATTTCGGAATCCGCCAGGCGCTGACCGGGTATCGCGTGGCTTATCATCCACACGAAACGAATCACTGTCCCGGTTGCGACAAGTCGCACTGGATGATCGGGCGGCTGACCGCGGAATGCGCCTTCTGCGGCACCGCGCTACCGCTGACTGTGGGCAGTTCGGGGAGTGGGTTGTTCCGGCGAAACGGCGGGACGGCGCTCCCTCCCCTCGCCGCCTGAGCCACCGGGCGGACGCGGCGAGAGGTTGTCCTCCGCGCCGCGTTCGTTATGGGCGTTGCCATGCACGGCGCGTCCCTGACCCTTTATAATTCGCTTACCCGCAGCCTCGAGCGCTTCACGCCGCTCGATCCCGACAAGGGGGTGCGCGTCTATTCGTGCGGGCCGACCGTCTACAACTATGCCCATCTCGGCAATCTGCGCGCCTATGTCTTCACCGATACGCTGAGCCGGGTGCTGCGCTGGAAGGGCTATCCCCTCACCCATGTCATCAACATCACCGATGTCGGCCATCTGACGTCCGACGCCGACGCCGGCGACGACAAGATGGAGGCCGCCGCCCGCGCCCAGGCCAAGAGCATCTGGGACATCGCCGCGCATTATACCGCCGCCTTCAAGCAGAACATCGCCGACCTCAACATCCGCGAGCCGAGCCGCTGGTCGGTCGCGACCGATCATATCGCCGAGATGATCGACTTCGCGAAGAAGATCGCGCCCGAGCATTGCTACGAGCTCGACACCGGCCTCTATTTCGACAGCACCACCGTGCCCGATTACGGCAAGCTGGCCGGATCGCAGGAGGATACGCGCGAAGGGCGGATCGAGGCGGTCGAGGGCAAGCGCCACCCGCAGGACTTCGCGATCTGGCGCAAGTCGCCGCCGGGCGAGCAGCGCCAGATGGAATGGGACAGCCCCTGGGGCATGGGCGCGCCGGGCTGGCATCTCGAATGCTCGGTGATGAGCCTCAAATATCTGGGGGCGCCGTTCGACATCCATACCGGCGGCATCGACCATCGCGAGATCCATCACCCCAACGAGATCGCGCAGAACCAGGCCTATTGCGGCTGCGCCGATACCGGCGCGCATTTCTGGCTGCACAACAATTTCCTGGTCGATCGCCAGGGCAAGATGTCGAAGTCCAAGGGCGGCTTCACCACGCTGCAGTCGCTGATCGACGCGGGCGTGCATCCCCTCGCCTATCGCCTGCTGTGCCTGCAGGCCCAGTATCGCAGCGAGCTGGAATTCTCGGCGGAGAATCTCGCCGCGGCGCTGACGCGGCTCAAGCGGCTGGTGATGACGGTGACGGCGTTGAAGGCGCGCGCCGAGGGAGCGGGCACCGCACCCGAACCCGGGATCAAACGGCTCGACGACGCCGTGTCGGACGATCTCAACACGCCCAAGGCGCTGCCGATCCTCGACGAACTGCTTGCGGAAAAGAAGCTGTCCCCTGCCGATCGCCTTGCCGCGCTGGCGGAGTTCGACGCGGTGCTCGGGCTGAACCTGCTGAGCCTTACCCGCGAAGACCTACGCTTGCGTCCCGCCGCGGCGACGCTGGTCGCCGACGAGATCGAGACACGTCTCGCCGAGCGCAAGCAGGCGCGAGTGGAGAAAGATTTCGGCCGCTCCGATGCGATCCGCGACGAACTGGCGGCCGCCGGCGTCGAGGTGATGGACGGCGATCCGCTCGGCTGGGACTGGAAGCCGACGCTCTAGGCCTGCCCGACGCAGGATCGCTCTTGCGCGCCGGCCCCCGATTTCGCCAAAAGCGTCTCGGACAGGGGAGATGGGAATGCGGGGACAGGTGCTGGGTGTCGATCGCGCCAGCGGCGAGGGACAGATTTCCGGGGAGGACGGGCGTCGCTACGCGTTCAAGCGCTATGACTGGAGCGGCGAAACGGGACCCGCGGTCGGCGTGCAAGTCGATTTCGAGACCGACGGCGCGCGCGCCGTCCGCATCTTCCGCCTGCCCGATGCCGGCCGTTCGCCGACAAACGGGCCGTCGGTGACGAATGATCGCAACAAATATGTCGCGGCCATCCTCGCCTTCTTCTTCGGCGTGTTCGGTATCCATCGTTTCTATCTCGGACGAAACGGCACCGGCGTGCTGATGCTCGTCATCTCGGCGACGATCGTCGGGCTGCTGGTCACTGGCCTCTGGGCGTTCGTCGACACGATCCGCTATCTCCTCATGTCGGATGCCGAGTTCGCGCACCGCTACGCGCGCCGCTATTCATGAAGGCCGTCCTCCCCGCCCTCGCCCGCCCGCTGGTCGAAGCGCATATCCCCGCCGGGATCGACGTCCGCTGGTTCACCACGCCCGACGAGGCGGTGGAGATGGTCGCCGACGCCGATATCGGCTGGGTCGACTTCAACCAGCCCGTTTTCTGGGCGCGGGCCGTGGCGGCGGGCACGAAGCTCAAATGGCTCTCGACCATCTATGCCGGACTCGACGCGCTCGATACCCGGGCGCTGCTGGCGAACGGCACGCGCGTGACCAACGGCAGCGGCGTCAACGCGCACACCGTCGCCGAATATGCCGTGATGGGCTGCCTAGTCGCGGCCAAGCGCTACGACGAGGTGGTTCGCGCTGCCGACCGGCACGAATGGCCGCAGGATGCGCCGGGCAAGCTGGAGCTGTACGAGACCTCCGCGCTGGTGATCGGATACGGCACGATCGGCCGGCTGATCGGCGAGCGGCTCGCCGCGTTCGGCGTTTCGGTGACGGGCGTTACCCGGTCCGGCGCCGAGGGCACGATCGGCCCAGACGCCTGGCGACCGCGACTGGGCGAGTTCGACTGGATCATCCTCGCGGCGCCTTCCACGGCGGAGAGCCAGGCGATGATCGGCGAGGCCGAATTGCGTACGCTCAAGCCCTCGGCCTGGATCGTCAATGTCGGACGGGGCGAGCTGATCGACCAGGACGCGCTGATCGAGGCGGTGGCCAAGCGCCGCGTCGCCGGCGCATTCCTCGACACGGTCACGCCGGAACCGCTTCCGGCCGATCATCCGCTGCGCACCACGCCCAACATCCTGCTGTCGATGCACCTGTCGGGCCGCAGCCAGACGCGGATGTTCCTCCGCTCGGCCGAACTGTTCGTGGAGAATCTCAAGGCATTCGTGGAAGGGCGCCCGCTCCGCAACGAAGTGGACCTCGCCGCAGGATATTAGGCGGCATCGGAGCACGTCAAAACTTTGCCCTGAAGCTAAGTTTCTCCTTGCAACCGCCCCATCGGCGGATTAGTTAGCTATATGCCTAACCAATCCGCCACCGATGCCATGTTCGCCGCGCTCGCCGATCCCACGCGGCGCGCCGTGGTCGAGCGCCTTGGTGCCGGCCCTGCGACGGTCACCGAACTCGCGGGCGGCTTCGCCATGGCGCTGCCGAGCTTCCTCCAGCACGTCCGCCTGCTCGAAAGTTCAGGGTTGATCCAGACCGCCAAGCAAGGCCGGGTGCGCACCTGCACGCTGGAGCCGCTCGCGCTGGCCGCGGTCGAGCGCTGGATCGTCGATCGCCGCCGCGAGGCCGAGGCGCGCTACGACCGGCTCGCCGCCTATCTGAACCAACAGGAGACCCCCGATGCCTGACGTGCCCGCCGTCCACGACAAGTTCGTCATCGAGCGCCGCTTTCCCCAGCCTCCCGCCCGCGTGTTCGCCGCCTTTTCCAGCGAGGAGGGAAAGGCGCGATGGTTCTCCGGGCCCAATGACCAATGGGACGCGATCGACCGCCATTTCGATTTCACCGTCGGCGGCACCGAGCATCTCGAGGGGCGCTGGAAGAGCGGCACCGTTACCCGCTTCGACTGCAGCTATCACGACATCGCGGCGGATTCGCGGATCGTCTATGCCTATCGCATGAAGATAGACGGCACGCCGATTTCGGTGAACCTCGCTTCGATCGAACTGTTCGCGGACGGAACCGGCACCCGCCTCGTCCATACCGAGCACGGCATCTATCTCGACGGCTATGCCGATAACGGTTCGCGGCAACACGGCACCAACGAGCTCTACGACAGGCTTGGCGCGACCTTGCCGGGCTGAGACGCGTGCCGCTCGCCGCAGCATTTACCCCACAAGAGGAAAACTATCGCCAAAATCCAGTGGCCGCGGAGATATTGCTTGCGTCGTATTACCCCATCGGAATAAACGCGCCGCATGACGACTCTAGCCGGTACCAAGATCCGCCGCTTCCGCGAGGAACGCTCCCTCACCCGCGCCTCGTTCGGGGCGTGGTTCGACACGCCCGGATCGACGGTGCAGGGCTGGGAGAAGGACGGCAAGCGCGCCAATGCCAAGGTGATGAACCAGATCGCCGCCAATGGCATCGCTGAGCATGCCGACTGGAACGTCACGGTGCGGGATATGGAGCAGGACATGGGCGCCAACTGGACTCCCGACAGCTGGACGATGGCCGAGGCGCGCCAGCTGCCCAATTATCCGGACAAGGCCGCGCTCCACGCCGCCACGACGACGCTCAGCAAATATCCGCCCTTGGTCTTCGCCGGCGAGGCGCGCGACCTGACGTCCGAGCTGGCGAAGGTCTCGCGCGGCGAGGCGTTCCTGCTCCAGGGCGGCGACTGCGCGGAGAGCTTCGCCGAGTTCCATCCGAACAACATCCGCGACACGTTCCGCGTGCTGCTCCAGATGGCGGTCGTGCTCACCTTCGCGTCGAAGCTGCCAACGGTGAAGCTCGGCCGCATGGCCGGCCAGTTCGCCAAGCCGCGCTCGGCCGATACCGAAGTGATCGATGGCGTCGAGCTGCCCAGCTATCGCGGCGACAATGTCAACGACATCGCCTTCACGCCCGAGGCGCGCACGCCCGATCCGCAGCGGATGATCCAAGGCTATTCGCAGTCCGCCGCGACGCTCAACCTGCTGCGCGCCTTCGCGAACGGCGGCTATGCGAACCTGCACCAGGTCCATCGCTGGACGCACGACTTCATGGGCCGCAGCCCCTGGGCCAAGCGCTATGCCGACGTCGCCAACCGCATCGGCGAGGCGCTCGACTTCATGGCCGCGTGCGGCATCGATTCGGACAGCGTGCCCCAGCTCAAGGCGACGCAATTCTACACCAGCCATGAGGCGCTGCTGCTCCCCTATGAGCAGGCGCTGACCCGGCAGGACAGCCTGACCGGCGACTGGTACGATACCTCGGCGCACATGCTGTGGATCGGCGACCGCACGCGCTTCGAAGGCTCGGCGCATGTCGAGTTCCTGCGCGGCATCGGCAATCCGATCGGGATGAAGTGCGGCCCCAGCCTGGAGCCGGACGCGCTGCTGCGGCTGCTCGATACGCTCAACCCGGCGCGCACCGCGGGCCGCATCACGCTGATCACGCGCTATGGCCATGACAAGATCGAGAAGGGCCTGCCCCAGCTCATCCGTGCGGTGAAGCGCGAGGGGCATCCGGTGGTGTGGAGCTGCGATCCGATGCACGGCAACGTCATCAAGGCCGCGAACGGCTACAAGACGCGGCCGTTCGAGCGCATTTTGGCGGAAGTCCGCGGCTTCTTCGCCGTGCATCGCGCCGAGGGCAGCTTCGCCGGCGGCATCCATGCCGAGATGACCGGCCAGAACGTCACGGAATGCACGGGTGGCGCCGTAGACGTGACCGAGCAGAGCCTAGCGGATCGCTATCACACGCATTGCGATCCGCGGCTCAATGCCGGCCAGAGCCTGGAGTTGGCATTCCTGCTCGCCGAGATGCTGAACGCGGAGATGGCGGAACGGCGGCGCGCCGCGGCCTGATCCGCTGCCGCCTCTAAACCACCGTAGCTATGCGGATATTTACTTATATCGAGAATTGATCGATTGCTGCGCACTCAAGCAGCAATCGAGTCATTCGCGTGCAGGCTCTCGACATCCGCCGTACGATTGCTGCCGCTCGCCCGGCGGCACCGCTATTCATCGGGACCCTGATCGGCAGCGCGACCTGGCTGCTGTGGCTGCGCTTCACCGGGACCAATCCCCCGCTCGGAGTACCGATCGGACTGGTGGTCGGCGGACTGATCCTCACCGGGGCCGAATTCTGGCCGGTTGCCGTGCTGGGCATGTTCGCCGCCTTCTGGCTGGTCGAACCGACGCGGCCGTTCCTGCTCCAACTCATTCCGTCGCTCGCGCTTCCCGCGGGCGGCGTGGTCACGGCGGTGCTCATCCGCAAGCTCGGCGTCCGGCCTGCCGAAATCCTGGAGCCGCGCTCGCTGTTCTGGGTATTTGCGGCGGCGGTCGCCGGATCGATCGTGGCCTCGTCCCTCGGTACCGCGGGTGCGCTCGCGATGGGTCAGACACATGCGCCCCTGATCGAGTTCAGCGATCGCTTTGCCCGACAGGGACTGGGCGTGATCCTGGTCGCGCCGCTCGTCCTGGTCTGGGGCACGCCGCCACGCGAGCGCTGGACGCCAAGGAAATGGCTGGGCTTTGCCGGGACGATGCTGTTCTGTGCACTGGCGAGCAGCATCGTTTTCCTGACGCCGCAATATGTTCCGGTCGCCTGGGCGGTCTTCCCGCCGCTCGTCCTTGCCGCGCTCGGCTGGCACCTGCGCGGCGTCACGACCGCGATGGCGATCGCCGCGGTGATCATCCTGTCCGGCACCGGACTCGGCCGCGGCCCGTTCGCGGTCGAAGCGCCTGAGTTCCGCGCGGTCTTCGCGCAGATGTTCATCGCGGTAACCTGCGCGATGATGCTGCTGCTGGCGACCTATGCCGACGAGCGCCGCGCCGAGGACAAGCTGCGCCTGGCCGATGCGCGACTGAAGGCGTCGCGCCTGAACCTGACCAACATGGTGCGCAACGCCGCATCGCCCGTCGCCATCGTCGACCGCGACATGCGCTACGTCGCGACCTCGCAGCGCTTCATATCCGCCTATCGCCTGCAGGACATCGGTCAGATCGAGGGCAGATCGCATTATGATCTCTTCCCGCAGGCGCTCGAGAAGCGCGGGACCCATCAGCGGGTGCTGTCCGGAGAGACGTTCTCGGCGGTCAACGAGCCGTTCCGGAACACCGACGGCACAAAGGAATATGTGAGCTGGAACCAGCGCCCCTGGTATGACGAGGACAACCGGATCATCGGGATCATCATGGCGAGCGAGGTCGTCACCGCCGAGATCGCCGCGCGTCTGCAGCTCGAGCGAGCCGAGCAACGATATCGCGCGGTGTTCGAGCAGGCGGGCGTGGGGGTCGGCCTGCTGTCCCTCGACGGCATCTATTTCGAGGTCAACGACCGTTCCTGCGAGCTCACCGGCTATTCGCGCGACGAGGTGATCGGCCAGAGCTTTCAGCTGATCTGCGACCCGCCGGACTGGGACACCACGGCCGCCGCGATCGCAGCGTTGGTTCGCGGCGACATCGCCTATTATTCCGCCGATCGCGTCATTCGCACGAAAGACGGCGAACTGCGCCCCGTCCACGCCACCGCGAACCTGGTGCATGGGGCAAGCGGCACACCCGATCACATCATTTCCGTGCTCCAGGATATTTCCGAGCGGGTACAGGCACAGGAGGCACTGTCCGAGAGCGAGAAGCGGCTGCGCCTGGCACAGGAAGCCGCCGGCGTAGGCGTGTGGGAGATCGACCTGGTGAAGGGCGGCTCGCGCCATTCGCCGGAAAGCGCGCGCCTGTTCGGGGTACCGTGGCGCGACGGCGCCTATCGCATGGTCGATTTCGAGCACCGACTGGGCGAAGCGCAGGTCGCGCGGCTTCGTGTCGCGATAGAACAGGCGCGGCGCATGAATGGCCCGCTCGACATGACACTCTCGCTCAACCTGCCGGATGGCGAACAGCGCTGGGTGAATCTTCAGGGCAGCTACGATGCCCATGACGGCAACCCGCGGCTGCTGGGTCTGGCGATCGACATCACGCACGACATGGAAGCGGAAGCGCAATTGCGCGAGGCGCACGACAAGCTGCTCCGCGTAGCTCGACTGAGCGCCATGGGCGCGATGGCATCGACTTTGGCGCACGAGCTCAACCAACCGCTGTCCGCGATCACCAACTATGTCGAGGCTTCCCGCTATCGCATCCGGAGGGAAGCCCAGGCGGACCCCGCAATCCTCGAGGCCCTCGACCAGGCGCGCGAACAGGCATTGCGGGCGGGCGACATCATCCGCCGGATCCGCGCTTTCACCGTCACCGGGGAGATCGCAT
Organism: Sphingomonas sp.; assembly: GCA_040508955.1. Classification (GTDB taxonomy): domain Bacteria; phylum Pseudomonadota; class Alphaproteobacteria; order Sphingomonadales; family Sphingomonadaceae; genus Sphingomonas. Next base: position 8,794 of record JBEVLV010000131.1, read on the forward strand.
CCGAGCGCGTGGATCTGGGTGCCGTCGTTCGCGCGGCCTGCGACTCCGTCGGTCAGCTCAAGCTGGCCACCGGCGTCGTCATCCGAAGCGACATCGATCCCGCGCCCGCGCGGCTGATCGGCGATTCGCTCCAGCTCGAACAGGTGGTCTCCAACCTGATCCGCAACGCCGCGGAGGCCACCCAGGGATGCGCGCGGCGCAGCGTGACCGTCACGACCCAGGTTCGCCGGCAGGACGTACTGATCCGGGTCGAGGATACCGGGCGCGGCATAAGCGAGGCGCTGATCGAGAATCTCTTCGAGCCGTTCCGCACCAGCAAGGAGACCGGTACCGGGCTGGGCCTGCCGATCTGCCGGACGATCGTCGAAGCGCATGGCGGCCGGCTCTGGGCGGAGAACAAGCCCGGCGGCGCCGAATTCAGTTTCACGCTTCCCTTTGCCGACGGGAGCGAGGCCGCGAGCGCCTGATCGGCGGAAACACTACGAAAAATCGATGAAACATCGCGGCCGCATTGCCATTCTGGGTCGCGGCGCTTTCCCCCGTTTTGCGCCGTCCTCCTTGACTGGTGGGGCAGCTTCACAGCTGTCCCACCAGTCACGGCGCGTCGTTATCCCGGTTTGTGGCATACTGCTTCGATGTTCATCCCGTCGGGATCGAACACGAAGGCAGCGTAATAGTCGGGATGATAATGTTCGCGGATGCCGGGGGCGCCATTGTCCCGCCCGCCCGCCTCCATCGCACCGCGATAGAAGGCGTCGACCTGGGCCCGCGTGTCGGCGGTAAAGGCGATATGCGTACCCTCCCCCACGGCTTCGTTGTCGCCGATCCAGAAGAACGGACTTTCGCCCTTGCCGAAGCCGATCGCGGTGCCGCCCGCCTCGGTCTGCTCGGGCGTGACGGTCATCAGGATCGCTATTCCCAGCGGTTCCAGGGCGGCCTCGTAGAAAGTCCGCGAAGCATCGAGGTTGGTGACGGCAAATCCGACATGGTCGATCATGGTCGTTCCTCCTTTGCACATGGTCAGGGATAAAGGTCGATCACCTCCGCGCCCTCGCCTTCCGCTGCGAGCAGCAGCGTGCGGTGGCAATGCTCGGGATTGCGCTCGAAACAGAGCAGAGCGCTGGGCTTCTCCGCGGCGAGTTCGCGCATCTGGGCGGCCTGAAGCTGCGCCTCGGGCAGGCCGAGCTGGGTGTCGTACACCGCCTCCAGCGTCGCGACGTCGCCCTTCTTCGCCGCGTCGCGCCCCGCCTTGGGCGTGCCGAGCGCTTTCAGCCCGACATAGTCGATGCCCGCTTCCTTCAGGCTTGCCGCGAGGATGTTCCTGGAAAAGCCGGGCCGGCGCGACAGCGGCACCGCACGTACGTCGATGATCCGCTCCACTCCCGCGCCCTTCAGCGCGGCGATGAACTCGGCCATCGTCGTCGCTTCATAGCCGATCGTGAAGATCCTCATGTCCGTCGCCTCGCCGACGCCGTCACCACGGCCCAGGCGATCAACGCCTGACCGACGAAATAGGTCGGCCAGATCAGCAGGCCGGGCAATGGCGATGCGGCGAGCGGCCCCATTCCGGCGAAGATCAGCAGATCGGACAGGACAAAAAGCAGGGCCCCCAGCGCGGCGAGCGGGAAACGGCTGGCAAGCGCACTCCCCGCCATCGCGCCGAGGCCGAGCGCATAGACCGCGATCCCGCCGGCCGCGTCGCGATCGGCTGGCAGGCTCCACGCCGCGAACGCCACGCCGAACGCGATCGGCGCCACCAGCCAGCCTGAACGCACGCGATTGCGCCGATAGAGCACCACCGCGACCAGATGCCCGGCCAGGAACGCGAGCGCGCCGATCGTCATGCCGTGCGTCTCGAGCAGCATGTCGCCCGCCGCCCCCAAGCCCAGGACCGTCGCGATCAACCAGCCATCGCCGCTCCGCGCCCGCAGCGCCGCCCAGAGCGCGAGCAATCCCACCCCCGCACCCTTCCAAACAACCTCGACCGGACCTTCGACCGCGATCCAGTGATGGAGGTAGAAGCTCGCGCCCGCGGCCAGCGCGGCGATGAGGACGAGGCTGGATCTTGCGGTCATCCGGTGAGCATAGCGCAACCCGGCCCTTTGTCATGCCGCGCCGCACACGCTATCCGCGCCCGATGACTCATGACGTACACATCATCGGCGGCGGCCTGGCCGGCTCTGAAGCCGCCTGGCAGCTCGCCCAGGCCGGCCACAAGGTTCGCCTCTCCGAAATGCGCGGTTCGGGCAGCATGACGCCCGCGCATCAGAGCGACCGGCTCGCCGAGCTGGTCTGCTCGAACAGCTTCCGCTCGGACGATGCCGAGCGCAACGCGGTCGGCCTGCTGCACCAGGAGATGCGCGATCTGGGGTCGCTGATCCTGACCCAGGGCGATATCCACAAGGTGCCCGCGGGCTCCGCGCTGGCGGTCGATCGCGACGGCTTCGCGGACGGCGTCACCGCGGCGCTGGAGGCGCACCCGAACATCACGATCGTCCGCGAGCGCGTCGATGCGCTTCCTGTCGAAGGGCTGACGATCGTCGCCACCGGCCCGCTGACCGCACCCGGCCTGGCCGACAGCATCGGCGGGGCGACGGGCAAGGATCAGCTTGCCTTCTTCGACGCGATCGCGCCGATCGTCCATTTCGAGAGCATCGACATGGAGACGGCCTGGTTCCAGTCGCGCTGGAACAAGGGCTCGGGCAAGGACTACATCAACTGCCCGATGACCAAGGAGCAATATTACGCCTTCCACGCCGGGCTGATGGCCGGCGAGAAGACCGAGTTTCGCGAGTGGGAGGATGTCCCCTATTTCGAAGGCTGCATGCCGATCGAGGTGATGGCGGAACGCGGGCTGGAAACGCTGCGCTTCGGCCCGATGAAGGGCGTCGGGCTCGACCAGCCGAGCACCGGGCGCTGGCCCTATGCGGTGGTGCAGCTGCGGCAGGACAATGCGTCGGGCACGCTGTGGAACATGGTCGGCTTCCAGACCAAGCTCAAATATGCCGCGCAGGTCGAGCTGTTCCGCACCATTCCGGGCCTGGAGAAGGCCGAGTTCGCGCGGCTGGGCGGGCTGCATCGCAACACCTTCATCAAGTCGCCCGAGCTGCTCGATCCGACGCTGCGGCTCAAGGCGCGGCCGAACATCCGCTTCGCGGGCCAGATCACCGGGTGCGAAGGCTATGTCGAGAGCTCGGCGATCGGCCTGCTCGCGGGCCGCTTCGCCGCGGCCGAGCTGGCCGGCGCGACGCTGGCGCCGCCCCCGCGCGAAACCGCGCTCGGCGCGCTGCTCGCACACATCACCGGCGAGGCCGAGGTCGAGACCTATCAGCCGATGAACGTCAATTTCGGGCTGTTCCCGCCGATCGAGGGCCGCTCGAAAAAGGCCGACCGCAAGCTCATGTACACCAGCCGCGCGCGCGACGCCTTCCGGGAGTGGGTGGCCGTCTAGCTCTCGTCGTCGTCCTTCGCGGGCGCGGCCGCCGCCGGGCTGCCGCACACGCACGCCGCTGCGCGCTTGCCCGGCTTGGGTGCGGTGGTCGCGAACTCGGCGCGGGTGAGCACGCCGGACCTGTCCTTGTCCGCCTCGGCGAACTTGGTGGTGGTCTTGAGCGCCCATTCGTCGAAGGCGAGCTTGCCGTCGCCGTTCACGTCGAGCTTGGCGAACGCCTTGCGACGGCTCGCGAGATATTCCTCACGGGCGATACCGTCGTTGCGGTCCTTGTCGTAGCGATCGAAGCGCTTCTGCTCGCGCGTGCGGGCCGTTGCGCTGGGCGCCGCGTCAGGAAGCTGCGCATCGCCGCCCGCCAGCATCTGCGCGGCCGCACCAGGAGGAGACGGCAGCTTCGACGCCGGGGCCGCCGATCCGCGAAACAGGAGAAGACCTGCCACAGCCAGTAAAAGTACAGCAACGCCCCCGGCGAAATAACGCCTTGTCATCTCCGACTCTCCCCTTTGCCCTGTACAGTAATGCATCAGTTTCCGCGACGGGGAGCAAGTACTCAGTATCCGGTCATCCGATGCCAGAGCAGCCGCCCGACATGCCCCGGCGACGCGCGACGTTCCCCCTCGCCCACCATCTGCGCAAGATCCAGCCGGGCGACATGCGCCATTGCGCCCAGCGCGCGTCCGTTGCGGGTCCAGCGCGTGCGCGTCGCGCGTGCCAGCGGCTCCTGCGCAAGTCCGGATGCCCGCGACCGGTCCTCGGCATTGTCGATGTGGCGGGCGAGATCGGCAAGCGCCCAGCCCTGGCCGGCGGCGGTGACGGGGTCGCTTGCTCCGGCACGCAATATCGTTCCCGCGAGCGTGAAAAGGTGCCCGCGACCGGCCGCGAAACGCCCTAGCGCCGCATCGTCGAGCGCCTCCTCCTCGATCAGCACGTCCCAGCCCGACACGAGATCAGCCAGCGCGCCGCCGCGCAGCCCGAGGGGCAACACATGTTCCGCCAAGGCGGCGAGCACCGGCTCGGCGGGCGGCGGCGCGCTGTCCAGCTTCCCGAGCGCCTCCCGCCACCATGCGAGCCGGATCTGCCCGAGCGCGGGCTCCCGCGTGGTCTGCAGGACGTTCGCCAGCCTGTCGTCGAGCGCCAGCAAAGCGCGCAGGGCATCGCGCCCATGCGCCGGGGTGTATGCCAGAATGATCGGACGCCAGGGATCCGCCTCCACCGGAGGGCTCAGCGCATCTAACAATTTCTTAACTCGCTCCGTGGCATCGATATGCAATGGGCTGGGGGACCCTGTGGGATGATCTATTCGCAAGAGACGAGGAAAGCCATCCGTCGCCGCTTCGCGGCGGCGTGCGCCTCGCTTCGTGAAGATCGCCGCGGTGCGGTCGCCATCGAGTTCGCCTTCGTTGCGACGCCGCTGGCGGCGCTGATGGTCGCGTCCGTCCAGACCAGCCTGGTTTTCTTCGCCCAGCAGACCCTGGAAAGCGCGGCCGAAAAGTCGGTCAGACAGCTGATGACCGGTCAGGCTCAGTCGGCCAACATGACCCAGACGCAGTTCAAGGCCCTGGTTTGCTCCAAGCTGGCCAACTTCATGGGCGGAAGCGATTGCGCGACCAAGCTGCTGGTCGATGTCAGGACCGCGGCCAGCTTCGCGGATGCTTCCACGGCGGCGCCGACAATCACCTTCGACAACACCGGCAAGGTCAATAACAGCTGGTCCTACACGCCCGGCCAGGCCGGTTCGATCAACATCGTGCGGATCATGTATCTCTGGGACGTGCCCAGCGGGCCGCTCGGCTTCGATCTGTCGACGATGTCGTCCAGCAGGCGCATGCTCTACGCGGTCTCGGTCTTCAAGACGGAGCCCTATTCATGATCGCGCGGCTCGCCCGGGACATCCGCGCAGTGTCCGCGACCGAGTTCGCCATCGTTCTTCCGTTCCTGGTGATACTCTATCTGGGCGGATACCAGTTGTCGGACGCGATCTCCGCGTATCGCAAGGTATCGACGGCCACACGTACCGTCGCCGACCTGACTTCGCAGTTCTCGTCGGTATCGGACAGTGATCTCGATACGGTGCTGGCGGCGAGTCAGCAGGTCATGACGCCCTACAAGGTCGCCAACGCGCAGCTCACCGTCTCGCAGATCGTAGTCAGCGACAAAGGGGTGGTGACCGTGGACTGGAGCCGTGGGCTCAATACCACGGCATTGAAGGCCGGGGACCCCTACACGCTCCCCGCCAGTATCAAGCAGAACAGCACGTCGCTGATCGTCGCAACGATCAGGTACAATTATGTGCCGCTGGTCGCGCCCGAACTGATCGGTACGATCCCGATGCGCGACGACATCATCATGAGCCCGCGCGGCGGCGATTCTGTGAAGAAGAAGACCGCATGATGAAACCAACGCAACCTCTCGCCCATCTGCATCGGCTTGCCCGCAACCTGATCCGCGACCGCCGCGGCAACGTGCTGATGCTCGTCGCCTTCTCGGTGATTCCGCTGACATTGGCGACCGGCATGTCGATCGACTATGGCCGTGCAGCGCGGCTGCAGACCAAGCTCAACGCCGCCGCCGACGCCGCCGCCCTCGCTGCGGTCACCGCGCCGATGATGAAGCAGGATAACACTGCCGCGAAAAATGCCGCGCTTGCGATGTTCAAGGCGCAGGTCAGCAACCTGCCCGGCCTGATCTGGAACGACAACGACCTGCAGGTTACGATCAACGGCAACAACGCTGCCACGACTACCCGAACGGCGCTCGTCACCTATTCCGCGAAATCGACCAATGCTTTCGCCGGCGTCGTCGGCATGGGCACGATCGCGATCGGCGGCTCCTCAACCGCGACCGCCACCGCCGCGCCGAATATCGACTTCTATCTCGCGCTGGATACCTCGTCGTCGATGGCGCTGCCTACGACGAGCGCAGGGTTCACGACGATGGACAATGCCGTGGCATGTGCCTTTGCCTGCCATTCCAACAAGATCGAGGCCTATGTCGGAACCTCGATCCCGAGCTTGATCCTGGACAACGCCAAGTTCGCGATCATCAAGGGCACCTATGTCACGACGGGGACCGGCACCAATCAGAAGACGATCTTCGATAGCAAGAATACCTTTATCTACACGAATAGGGACGCTACCGATTCCAAATGCAAAACGGCCGCGACCGGCAACAAGGACATCTGCGTCTATAATTCTGACGGCACCTATGCCGACAGCTACTGGTACGCGCTCAACAAAGGGGTCCGTCTG
>JBEVLV010000132.1:0-26115 GCA_040508955.1 Sphingomonas sp.
TCGTTTCCAACTGTTATTCCGAACCTGAGGGCAGATTCCCACGCGTTACGCACCCGTGCGCCACTAAGGCCGAAGCCTTCGTTCGACTTGCATGTGTTAGGCATGCCGCCAGCGTTCATTCTGAGCCATGATCAAACTCTCAAGTTTATGTCCGATAAAGCCGAAGTGGAATTCCCCAGCCAAACCAGCATCTCAAGGAGCCGCTCTGCACAAAATCTCATTACGTATGGAAACGTGATAAGGACATGTTAGAGCAGCTTAGCTTTAACCGAATTACCCGACCCTTGAGGAGCCAGGACCCGGAGCCGCCGCCCACATGTCCCTTCATCAAATCTACAATTTCAAAGAGCGCATTCTTCATCCGCCAAACGCAGAAGCGTCTAACGGAAATGACGCGGACTGGCCGAAAGGCCGCCGCGACCACCGAAGAATGTAATTCCGAACCAGGGATTAGAAGGTCCGGAGCAGCAAGACGTTGAATGCGTCGTCGCTGGGAGGCGCCATCTATGCCGCGAATCGGGGAGCGTCAACCCCCGCCCAACAGAAAAACGCACCGATCCCGAATTTTATTCACGCGGTTTGAGCTGCATCGGCCCCGACACGCATGGAATGGAAGCTAGAAGTCCTGAAAAACCGAGCTAATTCAACATCGATCCCATGGAAGCCCGATCCGCTGACAAGGCCCCACCCGTGCCCCTTTCCCTCGTGCCGGACGACCGGCACTCAGCTCGCTTTCTCCACGGCGGGACGCCCCGTCCCCACCCTGCCGCTGCGCTCCAGCTTGCCCCAGCCGACCCACCAGCCGCCCACCGCAGAGCTGATCGCACGGAGCACCACCCAATACATCAGCTGGCGATAGACGAAGCGCTGCATCACCAGCAGCACCGCCGGATAGCGGATCCTGCGGCTGTTGAGCCTGTACGCCACCCAGCCGCAACCGATGTCGATCGCGGTGAAGGCCAGCCAGTAGAGCCCCATCGTGCCGACATCGCCCGAGGTCTGCTCCCAGCCATGCTGCCACACAGCAAGCCCGGTCGACAGGATCGCCACCACCAGCGCCAGGTCGATCAGCGGCGAGATCGCCGCAAAGCCGATCTGGAAGATCCACGCCTGGGGCAATCCTACCCAGGCCAGCCCGCGCGCGGTGCCGTCGCGATAGACGCCGCGATGCTTCCACAGGCACTGGAGGGTACCAAACGCCCAGCGATAGCGCTGCTTGGCAAGCGACTTGAAGCTCTCCGGCGCCTCGGTCCAGGCCACCGCATCGGTATCGTAGCTCACCCGCCAGCCCGCGCGCTGGATCGCGATGGTCAGATCCTGGTCCTCCGCCAGCGTGTCCTCGGGATAGCCGCCCACCGCGTCGAGCGCCGCGCGGCGCCACGCGCCGACCGCCCCCGGCACCACGGTGATCGCGTTGAACCCGGCAAGCGCGCGGCGCTCGAGATTCTGCGCGGTAATATACTCGACCGCCTGCCAACGCGTGACCAGGTTGACCCGGTTGCCGACCTGCGCGTTGCCGGCGACCGCACCCAGCTCGGGATCGACGAACCAGCGCGCCAGCCGCGATATCGTTTCGGGCTCGAACTGCGTGTCGGCATCGAGCGCGATGATCACCTCGCCCTTGGCCGATTGCAGCGCGCGGTTGAGCGCGGATGCCTTGCCGCCATTCTCCAGGGTGAGCAGCAACACCCGCGGATCGTCACCGAACTCGCGCGCGACGATCGCGCTGGTCGCATCCTTCGACCCGTCATCCGCGACGATCAGCTCGATCGCCGGATAATCGCTCGCCAGCACGCGGCGGATCGAGCCCTCGATCACCCGCTCCTCGTTATAGGCGGGGATGATGACCGAGACCGTAGGCGTGAACACCGGCGCCTCGCCGCGCTCGCGCCGCCGCTGGCGCAGCGCCAGTCCGGCCAGGATCAGCGCGCGCGCGATCCCCAGCGTGATCGCGATGAAGAACAATCCTTTCAGCGCCGATGCCAGCCCGGCGAGCAGGACGAAGATCGCAACGTCCGCTCGGACCGCGAGCAGGTCGCTGCCGGCAATCTCGGGCATCACCGCGTCGCGCGACAGTCCGGCGAGCTGCGAAACGGGGACGAACGTGTATCCGCGGGCGCGCAGCTGCGCGATGATCTGGGGCAGCGCCGTCACGGTCTGGCTGCGATCGCCGCCGCCGTCGTGGAGCAGCACGACATTGGCCGAGCGCTGCGGCGTGGCGCCCAGCACGGCCGCGACCGCCTTCTGGACGATCGCATCGACGCCGGGTCGCTTCCAATCGTCCGGATCGGCATGGAGGCCGACCACAGTATAGCCCTGCTCCTGCGCCACCATCGCCGGGTCGAGCTCGTCCGCGGTGGTCGGCTCGGCGTCGCCGAAATAAGGCGCGCGGAACAGGCGCATGCCGCGCCCGGTATAGGCCTGGACCAGCCGCTGCGTCGCATTGAGCTCGATCGAGGTGCTCCGCGCGGAATCGAGTGCGAGATTGGGATGGGTATAGGTGTGGTTGCCCAGCTCATGTCCTTCGGCGACCATGCGGCGCAGCAGCAACGGGTGCTGCAGCGCATTCTCGCCGATGATGAAGAAGGTTGCCGGCACCTTGTTCTGCTTGAGCACGTCGAGGATCTGCGGCGTATAGGTCGCATCGGGACCATCGTCGAAGGTCAGCGCGATCTGCTTGCCCGCGGCGCCGGTGCGCGACACCACATACGGCGTCGGCAGGGTGACGTAGCGCATGTCGCGGACGATTCCCGCGGCATCGAAGCTCAACTCTCGCTGGCCCGTCGTAGGTGATGCGGTGATGCGGAGTATCTCCCCCGCCCCTTCGACGTCTACATCGCTTGCCGACACCACTTTGCTCAGATCGGGGCGTCCGCCGTTTCGATAGGCCTGGAGCGCGGGCCACACGCCCGCATCCTCGGTCCCCAGCCGCCATAGCGCGACGCTGCCCACGCCCATCGCGCGCACCGCCTGGAGCTGGTTCCAGGTAGTGACGGCGTCCATCATCCAGATTTCATGATGTTCGCCATTGTCCTCGTCATAAGCGAAGGCTTCGTTGCCGCTCGCCTTGTCGAACTGGATCGGGGCATCGCTGTCGTGCGCGGCGAGCCAGGCTTCTTCGATGCTGAGCGGATCGACCTTTCCGCCATGCCAGTCATAGGCATAGCTGCCGACCGCGACGATCAGCTTCTCCGCGCCGACCTGCGCCACGGCATTGCGCAACTGCTCGACGAACCAGGGCTGCGGCGCGATCGGTCCGGCGGTGCCACCCTGCCAATGCTCGTCATAGTTCATCAGGATGACGCGATCGACGGCTGCCGCGAACCGCTTCATGTCCCAGGAGGCATCACCCGCGGGAACGGTCACCGCGATCACCTTGTCGGCCGGCAGCGCATCGTTGATCTGCGCGAGCAGGCTCAGATAGGGCGGGATCGCCGACGGCGGCAGGTCTTCGATATCCATCACGAGGCCCGCCAGCTTGCGCGCTGCGACCATCGCGACGATGTCATGGATGAATTTGCTGCGCGCGCCGGGATTGGCGACCAGCCTTGCAAAGCCCTGCCCGTCCCATTTCTCGTTCGACAGGTTCTGCACCATCGGCAGCACCTTGGGCGGGTGCGGCGCGTGGCTTACGATCGCGTTGAACGGTGCGTCGTCCTGGATCCGCAACGCGTGGTCCGGCCCTGCCACCGTCACCAGTGCGGGCACGACCCAGTCGAGATTGCGGATGTTGCGCTGGAGCGAGCTCGCGCTCGACGGATCCCAGGGGACGTAGAAGCCCACGGTCAGCGCAGAACCGATCTTCTTGCCGTTGCCGGTGGGCAGCCACTGCCCACCATTCTTATGGCCCCGCGCATCCTTGGAGTGGAGCGTACTGGCCTTGCCGCTGCCCCAGCGCACCGGCAGATCGCCGCCGCGCGGCACATTGAGGATGGTCAGCGCAAACACCACGGCGATCGCCACGATGAGCAATACCGTCGCGACGACGGCACGCATGGTCCAGCGCCGCCGGCTGCCACTGGGATCGAAAAATATGGGTCGAGACATGGGATCCCTCAGAAACGCGGACTCGCGCGCCGCAATATAAAGGCAACTCTAGCACCGCGCATTCCGGTAATGGACCATACAGAGGTTTTGCGCGACCTGTTCGCTGCGCCTTGGCTGGGGTATGCAGAAAAAATGGATCGCAAGCGCAGTATTTTGATTATCGGCGGCGGAACGGCGGGCTGGCTGACCGCAGCGCATCTCGCCAAGTTCCTCGATCTCGCCGGCCATGGCCATCTCGAGATCACGCTGCTCGAATCCCCCGATATCGGCATCATCGGCGTGGGCGAAGGCACCTTCCCCACGATCCGCGAGACGCTGAAGTTCCTCGGCATCGACGAGGCGCAGTTCATCCGTGGCACATCGGCGACATTCAAGCAGGGCATCCGCTTCACCGATTGGGTACGCACGCCCGAGACCGGAACGCACAGTCACTTCTTCCATCCGTTCGAAGCGCCCTTCTATGCCGATGGCGCGAACCTGGCAGCCTATTGGCTGCTGCAGGACGAGAAGACCCGCGCGCCCTTTGCCGAAGCGGTGACGATCCAGAATCGCGTCGCGGATGCGCGCCGCGCACCGAAGCGACCGCATGAGGGCGATTTCGGCGGGCCGCTCAACTATGCCTATCATTTCGACGCGGCGAGCCTTGCCCGCGTCCTCGCAGCGCGAGGCAGGGAGTTGGGCGTCCGCCACATCGAGGACCGGCTGCGCGGCGTCGAGCTCGCTGCCGACGGCGCGATCGATCACGTCCTGACCGACGGACACGGCGAACTGCGGGCCGATCTCTATATCGATTGCTCGGGCTTCCGCGCCGAGCTGATCGGCAAGGCGATGCACGCGCCGTTCAAGTCGGTGCGCTCCAGCCTGTTCACCAATCGCGCGATCGCCTGCAAGATCCCCTATGACCGGCCCGACGCACCGCTGGAAAGCTTCACCGTCGCAGCCGCGCACGAGGCGGGCTGGACCTGGGACATCGGCCTGGCCGGCGCGCGGGGCATCGGCTGCGTCTATTCGAGCGACCATATCGACGACGATCGCGCCGCCGAGATCCTGGCCGGCTATATCGGCCCGCGCGATGTGGAGATCACGCCGCGCCGTATCCCGTTCGAGCCCGGCTATCGCGAAGTGCAATGGGTGAAGAATTGCGTCGCGGTGGGGCTGTCGGCGGGATTTCTCGAGCCGCTCGAATCGACCGGCGTGGTGCTGATCGAGGCCGCGGTCGGCATGATCGCCGAACTGTTCCCGCACAACGGCCCGATCGATGCGCCGGCGAAGCGGTTCAACGCCCTGATGACCGGCCGCTACGAGAACATCGTCAATTTCCTGAAGCTCCATTACTGCCTGAGCCAGCGCCGCGAGGATTTCTGGCGCGACAACACCCAGGCGGCCTCGATCCCCGATCGGCTGGCCGAACTGCTCGACCAGTGGCGCTATCGCCCGCCCGGCCGCTTCGACTTCATCCTCGATCTCGAGAGCTTCGCCTTCTTCAACTATCAGTACATCCTCTACGGGATGGAATTCAAAACCGATCTGGGGCCCGCCCGCGCCGATTTCCCGAACGTCGCGGCGGCGGAGCGGATCTTCGCGCGCATCCGCAATTTCGGCGAGCGCGCGACCCACGACCTGCCCACACATCGCGCTCTGATCGAGCAGATCAACGCACAGGACGAGCGTCTGATCGCGGTCTGAGTTACAGCGCCCAATCGATCGACAGCCAGAACTTGTCCGTATCCGTCGCAAACGCATCGGCAGTGTAGTGCGCATAGCGCGCGGAGAGCGTGGTGTGTCCCTTCTTGATGCTGGCGAGGAGATCGACCTCGTCGCCATAATGCTGGTTCAGCCGGTCGCTGTCGAAGCGGTGATAGGTCGCGGACACGCCGATCGCGTCGATGCCCCGCACCTTCTTCCAGCCATAGCCGAGCGTACCGTACAGGTCGTGCAGGCCATTGGGCGGCGTCGTGCCGAACTTGCCCGCCCAGCCGTTGAACTTGAAATAGGAGGCGAGCGGTGTCTGCACACTGGTGAGTGCCACGCCTTTGTCCGCCCCTAGAACCTCGTAACCGGCGGTGGCCGTGACGGCCTTGGCGGTCAGCACCGCCTCTCCCAACCAGTAATCGGCCGAATAGTTGTTGGGATTACGGTGATAGTCGCTCTGCCGCGCCCAGCTCGCCGCATAGGCGATCTTGACGCCCTTCGCGACTGGTCGGCTGCCCGCGAAACGCACGCCATAGGTCTGGCTGGACAGGCGAAAGCCCTGCACTGCCGCCCTATCCTGATCGACCAGATAGGCGAAGCCGGTCAGCGTGCCGATCCCGGTACCGTAGTTGAGCAGCGCGAAGACGTTGTCGCCCCCGATGGCCGTCGGCCGGGCGCCGATGCCGTGCCGGCCGTTCACCGTGCGGTCGCTCCACGAATAGGTGAGGTCCGCGCTCAATCCCTTCGCGCCGCCCCATTGCGCCCGCACCGCGTCGAAGGTCTGTTCGCTCTGCCGCCAGGGCGCATTGCCGACGAAACGCATATCGGCGAGTTCGAGCCGCTGCCGTCCGGCAGTCAGCGCGAGCCCGTTCTTGCCCGCATAGCGGATCTGGGCGCGGTTGATCTCGGCATTGGGCGGATCGGCGACCAGCGGATAGGCGGTCTTGCCATTGAGCCCGTCATTATACGGGCCCGCGAGCATGATATTGGTCTCGCCCTCGACCAAGGCGGACCATTTGCCGGCCGAGGCAATCACGCCGGGGCGGAGTCGCAGCGTCAGCGCCCCGGCCTGGTTGGGCAGACCGTCCTGGTCGACCAGTTCGTAGCGCAGCCGGGCATCGGCGATCGGCTTGAAGGTGACATCCTGGGCCTGGGCAGCGCCGCACGTCAGCAGCCCCGCCATGGCGGCGAGCAGATGCTTCATGATTCTCTCCGGAAAATCGACTCGCCGCGTCCCGGTTCCAGAGGAAGCGTGAAACGCGGCGAGCCTTAGGCGGGGATGATCTCAGGCTGCGCTGGCTGCCATGCTGCCGGGAACGGCTCCGAGTTCGCCGGACTCGCGCGCCTTGCGGCCGTAGACCAGTTCGAACAGCGGAGTCGCCATCACCGTGGTGATGATCGCCATCAGGACCAGCATCGAGAAGAGCGTCGGTCCGATGATGCCCTTCTGCAGGCCGATATTGATGATGATCAGCTCCATCAGTCCGCGCGAGTTCATCAGCGCGCCGATGCCGAGTGCCGTGCGGTTATCCTCGCCGGAGATGCGGGCAGCCGCCCAGCAGGCCCCGAACTTGGCAAGGATCGATACTGCCAGGATGCCAAGCGCGATCAGCAGCAGCGACACCGAGTTCACCATGTCCATCCGGGTGTTGAGGCCCGAATAGGTGAAGAACATCGGCAGCAGCAGCACGACCGCGAGCGGCTCGACCTTGCGCTTCAGCTCCTCCACGAACAGGCCGCGCGGCATGCACACGCCCATCAGGAAGCCGCCGAAGATCGCATGAATGCCGATCGCATCCATCAAGAAGGCGGAGAGGCAGAAGAGCAGCATCGTAATCGCGAGCACCTGGGTGCTCATCTCGCCACGCGCTTCCACCGCGCGACCCAGCGGCGCGAGCAGCTTGCGGCCGTACAGCAGCATGAAGGTGGCGTAGAGGATCGCGCCGCCGATCGCGATCACGGCCACGCCGGCGCCCGCGCCGAAGGTCGCGAGCACGATCGCCAGCACGCACCAGGATGCGGCATCGTCGAACGCGCCCGCCGTCAGCGAGAGCGTGCCCAGCGAAGAATTGGCGAGACCCCGCTCGTTGATGATGCGGGCGAGCATCGGAAAGGCGGTGAGCGCGATGCAGGCCCCCATGAACAGCGTCGCGTTGCCCTGGGTGATGCCCGGCGCGAACAGCCCGGGCACGGTCAGCAGGAACGGCGTGATCAGCGCGGCTAGCAGGAACGGCGCGGCGATGCCGGCGGCCGAGACTCCTGCAGCGCTCTTGGCCTTGGATTGGAAGTGATCCAGCCGCAGCGTCAGGCCGACCATGAACATATAGAGACCCACACCCAGTTGCGCGCCGACGTACAGCACGTTGCGCGTTTCCTTGGGAAAGACCGCCATCTGGAGATCGGGGAAGAACAGGCCGAGCAGCGACGGCCCGAGTACAACGCCGGCGACCATCTCGCCCACGACCTGCGGCTGCCCCAGTTTCTGGCCCAGCCAGCCGACCACGCGGCAGGCAAGGATGATCACCGCCAGCTGCAGGAAGAAATGGATACTGAAATCGCTCGGCGCGTAACTCTTTGCAGCATTCACCGCCGGACCATGCGCGCCCAATATGTCGCCCAGCGCGCGTACCGCATCGTTAAATAAGTCCATCAGCACTGCATTCTCCCCCTCTTCTCATGTTGCGTCATTGCGCAAATCTGCTTCGAGGGAGCGCAGTTTGGCGGCCGAACGCAATCCGAAATTGCAGTGACTTAGCGCTCCGCACGCACTTTTTCGCGAATGCCGAACGAAATGTTGCCACGGCGCTACAACGTAGTAACATACCTACACGCCAACGCTGTCAAAAGTAGGTATGTAGGCTCGTTATGAAGGTCATCAGCAGCCGCGATCTGAACCAGGATGTGAGCAGCGCGAAGCGCGCCGCGCGACTCGAACCGGTCTTCGTCACCGATCACGGCAAGCCTACGCACGTGCTGATGAGCATCGAAGCCTTTCGGCAGTTGACCGGCCATGGCGAGACGATCGTCGACTTGCTGGCCATGCCCTCCACCGCCGAGATCGACATCGACGCTGCCCGCTCCGGCGGTGCCTGGGATCGGCGTGCCGGCTGATGTTTCTGCTCGATACCCCGGTAGTGCTCGAGCTGCGCAAGGCCAGGGCCGGTCGCACCGACCCGGGGCTTGCCGGCTGGGCGGCCGGCGTTCCTCGGCAAAGCCTGTTCCTCTCCGCGCTGTCGCTGATCGAGCTCGACAGCGGTGCGGCCGCGGTCGAACGGAAGGACAAGGCCGGCGGGGCGGCGTTGCGTAGCTGGATCGACGTGCAGGTCGTGCCGGCCTTTGAAGGCCGCATCCTGCCGGTCGACGCAGCGGTGGCACGTCGTCGCGGCCAGCTCAACTACGTCGATGCGCGCGACGGCCTGATTGCAGCGACCGCGCTGGAGCATGGCCTGACACTCGTCACGCGCACCCCCGGCGCGTTCAAGACCGGCCGCGTGAAGCTATTCAATCCCTGGGGCTACGCGCCCGATGCATTCGACGAGGAAGCCGATTGGGGCCAGGCGGCGCGAACAGGCCCCCTCTGGCTCAAGAACCTGTTCGTCAGAACCTAGGGTCGATGTGTTCCGACGCGGGATGCCGCGAGGGCATCACGCTGAACGATAAGCCGGTGACCAGCCCCAGCACGACGCCGGATGCGACACCGCCCACCAGTCCGCGAAACGCGATCTCGAGCGATCCCGGCTGGGCGCTACCGACCGACGCGGCGATATAGATGCACGGTAATGCCAGGCCCCAGCCGATCGCATTCGCGACGATCCACCAATGGGAACGGTGTGCGACGCCGCGCAACACCAACGCCTGCGCGGATCCGAACACCAGCCCCGTCACGACGCCGAAAACCGCAGCGGTGAGCGCGGTCTGAAGCAGATTGAGCACCGGCGTCTGCGGCCCGTTCTCGAGACCGAAGATCGAAAGCCATGCAGCCAGCGTCCATCCCAGGGTCGCGGTCACCGTCGTCACCATCACCCAGCGGCCGGCAATGAGCCTGGGATAGGGGCGACGAAGCGCCCAGCCCTGCAGATAGCCCAGCACGATCCCCTGGATCACGCCGCTGCCCCCCTTGGCGATCAGCATCAGGATCTGCGCGGTAAGGCCGTCGGGATGCGGATCGAATCGATCGCAGGTGACCCACCACAACGCAGCGCTGGCGATGCCCAGCAGTTCACCTGCCGCGCACGCCTCTATCCACCGCGTAAAGCTGTCGTCCTCCTCCGGCACCCGTCCGCACTCCCCCAGCCCCGCGCCGTTCCCGACTTATGGGCGGCTACACAGTAACGCGACGCGCAATTGGCGTCATCCCCCGCCGAGAAGACGCGAAACCGAGCGCAGTTGCAATTGCTCAATTTGGTCCAAATCGACGCCCCCCACGCCGACTGCCCCATAATCATTCGAATTCGAGGATCGCAGCGTCGACCGCTAGGCTGTCGCCCGCTCCGAAATTCGCCGCCTTCACCGTGCCGGCGCGTTCTGCGCGGAGAATATTCTCCATCTTCATCGCCTCGACCACCGCGAGCGGCTGGCCCGCCTCGACCTTGTCGCCCGGCCCGACATGCAGGCGGGTGAGCAGCCCCGGCATCGGCGCGAGCAGGAAACGGCTCATGTCGGGCGGGATCTTCTCGATCATGTGGTGCCGGTATTGCGCGATATGCGGCGGCAGCACTTCGACCATATGCGAGGCGCCGTGCGTGGTGAGCTTCCACGCAGCACCCTTGCGGGCCACCCCGACGCTGAGCACCTCGCCGTCGATTCGGGCGGTCAGGAGCAGATTGTCCGGCCCCCATTCTCCCTCGATCTCGATCGCCTGCCCGTCGATCACGATCTCCTCGCCGACCAGCACCTCGAACCGTTGACCGTCGATCAACACGACACGTTGCTCGCTCACCATGATCGGATCGGCGAGCTGGCCGGAAATGCCTGCGGCACGTTCCGCCCGTTCGACATCAATCGTCGCGGCAACCACCGCGAGCTTGCGCAGCAGCGCGGCCGACGCCGGCGCACCATGAAAGCCCTCCGGATATTCCTCGGCGATGAAGCCGGTGGTGATCTCACCCGAGCGGAAGCGCGGGTGCTGCATGATCGCCGATAGGAAATCGATGTTCTGGCCGATGCCGTCGATCCGGAAACTGTCGAGCGCGACGATCTGCTTCTCGATCGCCTCTTCGCGCGTCGCGCCGTGCGTGATCAGCTTGGCGATCATCGGATCGTAGAACATCGAGATCTCGCCACCCTCGGCGACGCCATCATCGACGCGGACGCCGTCGTCCGCAGTAGGTGGCCGGTAGCGCACCAGCCGGCCCGTCGAAGGCAGGAAACCGCGATAGGGATCCTCGGCGTAGACCCGATTCTCGATCGCCCAGCCGTTCAGCTTCACCTCGTCCTGGGTGAGCGACAGCCTCTCGCCCGCCGCTACGCGGATCATCTGTTCGACGAGATCGAGCCCGGTGATCTCCTCGGTCACCGGATGCTCGACCTGGAGCCGCGTGTTCATCTCCAGGAAGTAGAAGCCCTGCCCGGTCTTGTCGGCACCCGAGACGATCAGCTCGACCGTGCCCGCCGAATAATAGCCCACCGCCCGCGCCAGCGCGACCGCCTGCTCGCCCATCGCCTTGCGCATTGCGGGCGTGACGAAGGGCGACGGCGCCTCCTCGACCACCTTCTGGTGCCGCCGCTGGATCGAGCATTCGCGCTCGTTCAGGTAGAGGATGTTGCCGTGCTGGTCGCCCAGCACCTGGATCTCGATATGCCGCGGGCTCTCGATGAACTTCTCGATGAAGACGCGGTCGTCGCCGAAGCTGGCGAGCCCCTCGCGCTTGGTCGCCTCGAAGCCCTCGCGGACGTCCTGCTCCGAATAGGCCAGCCGCATGCCCTTGCCGCCGCCGCCGGCCGATGCCTTCATCATCACCGGATAGCCGATCTCGGAGGCGATCTTCACCGCCTCGTCGGTATCGGCGATCTCCCCCAGGAAGCCGGGGACGACGTTCACGCCCGCCGCCTTGGCGAGCTTCTTCGATTCGATCTTGTCGCCCATCGCCGCAATGGCGTTCGGCGGCGGGCCGACGAATGCGATTCCCGCCTCGGCGCACGCCTTGGCGAAGCTCTCGCGCTCGGAAAGGAAGCCATAGCCCGGATGGATGCAGTCCGCTCCGGTCTCCTTGGCCGCGAGCAGGATCAGCTCGGCCTTGAGATAGGACTCCGCCGCGGGCGCCGGCCCGAGCCGCACCGCCTCGTCCGCCATCAGCACATGCGGCGCCCGCGCATCGGCGTCCGAATAGACCGCGACGGTGGCGATCCCCATCTTCTTGGCGGTGCGCATCACGCGGCACGCGATCTCGCCACGATTGGCGACCAGAATTTTCTTGAACATCAGGCCTCTCGCACTTCTTTTTCTTCGTCGGGGAAAGCGCGCCTCGATATCACTCGGCCGCTTCCAGATGGGCGTGCGGCGCAACTTCCATCGGCTTCACCCCCAGCCGCGCGAACAGCGCCGCGTCCTTGTCGTCGCCCGCGTTGCCCGTGGTCAGCAGCTTGTCGCCGGTGAAGATCGAGTTCGCCCCCGCCAGGAAGCAGAGCGCCTGCGTCTCGTCGCTCATGCTCTCGCGCCCGGCCGAGAGGCGCACCATCGACAGCGGCATCAGGATCCGCGCCACCGCGACCGTCCGCACGAACTCGATCTCGTCGATCTTCGCCAGCGGCGTATCGGCGAGCATATCACCCAGCACCGTGCCCTTGACCGGCACCAGCGCGTTGATCGGCACGCTCTCGGGATGCTCCATCGTCGCCAGCGCATGGAGGAAGCCGACGCGGTCCTCGCGCTTCTCGCCCATGCCGATGATCCCGCCCGAGCAGACGTTGATCCCCGCCCCGCGGACATTCTCCAGCGTCTCGATCCGGTCCTCGAAGGTCCGCGTCGTGATGACGTTCGCGTAATTCTCCGGCGAGGTGTCGATATTGTGGTTGTAGTAATCGAGCCCCGCCTCGGCGAGCTGCCCCGCCTGCTTCTCGCTGAGCATGCCCAGCGTCATGCAGGTCTCGAGCCCCATCTGGCGCACGCCCTTCACCATCTCGACGATGGCGGGCATGTCCTTGTCCTTGGGGCTGCGCCACGCCGCCCCCATGCAGAAGCGGGACGAACCATTGTCCTTGGCCTGCGCCGCTGCCTGGAGCACCGCGCGCACGTCCATCATCTTGGTGGCCTTGAGCCCCGTCTCGGCATGCGCCGACTGGTTGCAATAGCCGCAATCCTCAACGCAGCCGCCGGTCTTGATCGAGAGCAGGGTCGAGAGCTGGACCTCGTTGCGCGGATGATGCGCGCGATGGATCGACGCGGCGTCATAGACCAGGTCGAGAAACGGCATGTCGAACAGCGCGGCGATCTCGTCGCGGGTCCAGTTGGTACGCACAGTCATCGTGTTCGTTACGTCAGTCATCAGTGATTCCAGTTCAACGCCGCGAGTTGCCGCGTGCGCTCCTTGCTCAATCGGGCGAGGCATTGCGCCCGCACCATCGGCTGCATCGATCCGCCGGCATATTGGCCGGCCTCGATCACGCACTGCTTGTCGCGAAAGGCAATCCAGGCGCGCTGGCTCTCCAGCGTCGCCGCTGCATAGCCGAACCCGCCGCCACGCGAGGTGTTCGCCGCGTCACGCTGCTTCATCGCGGCATAGATGCGCTTCCACTGCGCGGTCATCGCAGTATCGGCGGCCTTATAGTCCTTGCCGGCCTGCGCATTCATGTCGGCCTGGGTCTGCGCTGCAGCGGGCGCGGCAACCACCATCAGCGCAGGAACTAGAAATCGGATCATTCGGCAGCTTCCTCGACAGGTGGCATGTTATGGCCGAGCAGGCGCAGCACTTCCTCGGCCGCCTTCACCAGATTGGTGCCGGGCCCGAAAATCGCCTGCACCCCGGCCTCTCTTAGAAACTCATAGTCCTGCGCCGGGATCACGCCGCCGGCGATCACCTTGATGTCGGCACGCCCGGCATCCTGCAATTCGCGAATCAGCTCGGGGATCAGCGTCTTGTGCCCCGCCGCCAGGCTGGAGGCGCCGACCACGTCGACATCCTTCGCCAGCGCCAGCGCGGCGGCTTCGGACGGCGTCTGGAACAGCGGCCCCGGCACGATCTCGAAGCCGAGGTCGCCGAATGCCGAGGAAACCAGGTTCGCGCCGCGATCATGCCCGTCCTGCCCCATCTTGGCGACAAGCATGCGCGGGCGGCGGCCAAGCCGGCGCTCGGTGGCGAGCACCCCGTCCTTCAGCCGCTCCCAGCGGACGTCATTGTCATATGCCCCGCCATAGATGCCCTGCACCGGCGTCGGCTGGGTGGCGTAGCGCCCGAACCCGGCTTCCATCGCCGCACTGATCTCGCCCAGCGTCGCGCGCCGACGCGCCGCCTCGACCGCGAGCTCGAGCAGGTTCGCATCGCCCTCGGCGCCGACGCGCAACGCCTCCAGCGCCGCCTGGCACGCCGTCTCGTCGCGCTCGGCCTTGACCCGCTTGATCCGCGCGATCTGCGCGTCGCGCACCGCATGGTTGTCGACGTCGAGGATGTCGATGGGATCCTCGTCGGTCTTGCGGTACTTGTTGACGCCGACGATCACCTGCTCGCCACGGTCGATCCGCGCGGCGGTAGCGGCGGCGGCTTCCTCGATCATCGCCTTGGGCCAGCCCGCGGCGACCGCCTTGGCCATGCCGCCCTCGCTCTCGACCCGCTCGATGATCTCCCAGGCCTTGTCGACCAGTTCCTGGGTCAGCGCCTCGACATAATAGGAGCCGCCCAGCGGATCGACGACCTTGGTCATCCCGGTCTCTTCCTGGATGACGATCTGGGTGTTGCGCGCGATCCGGGCCGAGAAATCGGTGGGCAGCGCGATCGCCTCGTCGAGCGCGTTGGTGTGAAGGCTCTGGGTGCCACCCAGCATCGCCGCCATCGCCTCGATCGTGGTGCGCATGACGTTGTTGTACGGATCCTGCTCGGTCAGCGACACGCCCGAGGTCTGGCAATGCGTGCGCAGCATCTTGGAACGCTCGTCCTGCGCGCCGAGCCTGGTCATCACCCGATGCCACAGCACGCGCGCGGCGCGCAGCTTGGCGATCTCCATGAAGAAGTTCATGCCGATCGCGAAGAAGAAGCTCAGCCGCCCGGCGAACTTGTCGATATCGAGCCCGCTGGCGACGCCGTACTTCACATATTCCATGCCGTCGGCGATGGTGAAGGCAAGCTCCTGCACCTGCGTCGCCCCGGCCTCTTGCAGGTGATAGCCGGAGATCGAGATGCTGTTGAACTTGGGCATCTCGCGGCTGGTATAGCCGAAGATGTCCGAGATGATCCGCATGCTCGGCTCGGGCGGGTAGATGTACGTGTTGCGGACCATGAACTCCTTGAGGATGTCGTTCTGGATGGTCCCGTCGAGCTGCGCGCGCGGCACGCCCTGCTCCTCGCCCGCGACGATGAAGAAGGCGAGGATCGGGATTACCGCGCCGTTCATCGTCATCGATACCGACATCTGATCGAGCGGGATCCCGTCGAACAGGATCTTCATGTCCTCGATCGTATCGATCGCCACGCCCGCCTTGCCGACATCGCCGGTGACGCGCGGGTGGTCGCTGTCATAGCCGCGATGCGTGGCGAGATCGAAGGCGACGCTGAGACCCTTCTGCCCCGCCGCCAGGTTGCGGCGATAGAATGCGTTCGATTCCTCGGCGGTCGAGAAGCCCGCATATTGCCGGATCGTCCAGGGCCGCCCGGCATACATACTCGCCCGCACCCCGCGCGTGAATGGCGCGAAGCCCGGCAGGCCGGGATCGATCCCGGCCACGTCCTCGGCCGTGTAGAGCGGCTTGACGTCGATCCCTTCCGGCGTGCGCCAGGTCAGGTCCTTGCCCTTCACTTCCTTGGCGGCCGCGGCCGTCCAGGCATCGAGGGTCGGCTTGCTCGTCACTGTCCCTTGAACTCCGGCTTCCGCTTCTGGAGGAACGCGATCCCGCCCTCCATCGAATCCGCGCTGCTGCGCGCCGCGCGCTGGTTCTCCGCCTCGCGCGCCATCGCCTCGGCATAGGTGACCTCGAGCGCATGGTTGAGGCCCTGGCGCATCAGCCCGAGCGCGACCGTCGGTCCCGCCGCCAGCCGCTCGGCCAGGTGCCATGCCTGGCTGTCGAGCATGTCCTCGTGCACGACTTCGTGCACCATGCCCCAGTCGCGCGCGATTTCGGCATGGACGCGCTCGCCGAGCATCATCATCTGCGCCGCCCGCGCCCGCCCGATCAAGCGCGGCAACAGCCAACTCGCGCCGCCGTCGGGCACCAGCCCGATATTGACGAAGGCCTGGAGGAAATAGGCATTGCTCGCCACCACGCAGAAATCGGCCGCCAGCGCCAGGCTGCAGCCGATTCCCGCCGCCGCGCCGCGCACGCCGCTCACCACCGGCACCGTCAGCTCGGCGATCGCGAGCAGCCCCGGATTGTAGTGATCGGTCAGCGCGCGATAGGTTGTCTCGCCCGGATTGTCGGTGCCCAGCGCGCCGCCGGCGATATCGGCGCCCGAGCAGAACGCCCGACCCGCCCCCAGCAGTAGTACCGCCCTTGCACTGCCGAGATCGGCCACGGCGGCCTTGATCTCGTCGAACATCGCCGGCGGCGCCGCGTTCAGCCGCTCGGGCCGGTTGAGCGTGATCGCTAGCACGTCGCCGCGCCGCTCGGTCAGGATATGCTCGAAATCGGCCATCAGTGCGCGCCTTTCGGGGTTTCCATGATCTCGGTGAGTACCCCGCCCATGTCCTTGGGATGCACAAAGAAGATCGGGGTACCGTGCGCGCCGATCCGCGGCTCGCCGAGCACCTTGGCGCCCTTGCCCTCGAACCAGGCCTTGGCTTCGTGGATGTCGGGCACCTCGTAGCAGAGGTGATGCTGCCCCCCGGCCGGATTCTTGGCGAGGAAGCCGTGGATCGGGGAGTTCTCGCCCAGCGGCTCGATCAGTTCGATCTGGCTGTTCGGCGTGTCGACGAAGCACACCTTCACCCCCTGCGCAGGCAGGTCGAAGGGGGCGCGGATCACCTCCGCGCCCATCCCATCGCGATAGAAGGCGATCGAAGCCTCGATCGACGGCGTCGCGACGCCCACATGGTTGAGGCGGCCGAGCTTCATTTCTTCGGCGCCGGAGTTGCCGACGGCATCGCATAGGGCAGGCCGCACGCCGCATAGACCTTGCGGAACATATCGTCGCCGCCCGGTCCGGCGAAATGCCCGCTTACCGGGTTGCCGGCCCCGTCGTCGGTCGCGACGTCGATCGCCTTCGCCTTGGAGATGCCATCGACGATCATAAACACCTCGACCGCTTCGCCATTATACGCGCCCTGGCCCGGGAACTGCCAGGTCGAGATTTCCGCCATGCCGCTGTCGAGCGTGACCTGCACGGAGCGCGGATCGCCCGCCGTCATCGGTGGCTTGGTCAGGAACTGCACCGAGATGATCGGGTGGTCCGCGGTGTCGCAGCGCACCACCAGGCGCGTGTTGCCGTCCGTGGAGCGGATCAAGGCGGTAGCGCTCTTCGGTTTGGCCGGATCGCTGCTTTCCCGGAACGACCAGCCGGCAACGGCCGAACTCGATGCGGATGCAGTCTGGACAGGCGCGGTCTGGGCAAGCGCAAGAGCGAGAAGCAGGCTGATCATGAAATTCCCCGGTCGATGTCGGTGGCCGTCGTGGCCCCGCTCACAGCGGAATGTTGTCGTGCTTCTTCCAGGGGTTCTCAAGCTGCTTGTTGCGCAACTTGCGAAGCCCCAGCGCGATCCTGCGACGGGTCGAGTGCGGCTGGATCACCTCGTCGACGAACCCCTTGCTCGCAGCCACGAAGGGATTGGCAAAGCGCGCCTCATATTCGGCCGTGCGCTCGGCGATCTCGTCGGGCGTCTTGCCGCGGAAGATGATCTCGACCGCCCCCTTCGCGCCCATCACCGCGATCTCGGCGGTCGGCCAGGCATAGTTGAGGTCTCCGCGCAGATGCTTCGAGCTCATCACGTCGTACGCGCCACCATAGGCCTTGCGCGTGATGACGGTGATCTTGGGCACGGTTGCCTCGGCATAGGCGAAGAGCAGCTTGGCGCCGTGCTTGATAATGCCCGAATGCTCCTGTCCCACGCCCGGCAGGAAGCCCGGCACATCGACGAACGTCAGGATCGGAATGTCGAATGCGTCGCAGAAACGCACGAAGCGCGCGGCCTTCTTGGACGAATTGATGTCGAGGCAGCCCGCCAGCACCATGGGCTGGTTCGCCACCACGCCCACCGTACGCCCCTCGATCCGGCCGAAGCCGATCAGGATGTTGCCGGCATGCGCCGGCTGCAACTCGAAGAATTCGCCCTCGTCCAGCGTCTTCCGGATCAGCTCATGCATGTCATAGGGCTGATTGGCATTGGGCGGGATCAGCGTGTCGAGGCTCTCGTCCACGCGGTCCCAGGGATCGTCGCACGGCCGCTCGGGCACATCCTCGCGGTTCGAGGCCGGAAGGAAGTCCACGAAGTCGCGGGCCGCGAGCAGCGCCTCGATATCATTGTCGAAGGCCACGTCAGCGACCCCCGACTTCGTGGTATGCGTCACCGCTCCACCCAGTTCCTCCTGCGTGACGATCTCGTTGGTAACGGTCTTCACTACATCCGGGCCGGTGACGAACATGTACGACGAATCCTTCACCATGAAGATGAAGTCGGTCATCGCGGGAGAATAGACGGCCCCGCCTGCGCAGGGCCCCATGATCAGCGAAACCTGCGGCACCACGCCGCTGGCGAGCACGTTGCGCTGGAATACCTCGGCATAGCCGGCAAGCGACGCGACGCCCTCCTGGATGCGCGCGCCGCCCGAATCGTTCAGCCCGATCACCGGCGCGCCGACCTTCATCGCCATGTCCATGACCTTGCAGATCTTCTGCGCGTGCCGCTCCGAGAGCGAACCGCCGAACACCGTGAAATCCTGGCTGAACACGAAGACGAGCCGGCCATTGATCGTGCCGCTGCCGGTGACGACGCCGTCGCCGGGGACGATCTGGTCCTGCATGCCGAAATCGACGCAGTTATGCTCGACATACATGTCGAGTTCTTCGAACGATCCCTGGTCGAGCAGCACGTCCACCCGCTCGCGCGCGGTGAGCTTGCCCTTGGCATGCTGCGCGTCGATGCGCTTCTGACCTCCGCCCAGTCGCGCGGCGGCGCGACGGCGTTCCAGTTCCTCGATCGTCGACGACATGCATGTCCCCTGTGCAGCGGCGCGGCCTTCTGCACAGGGCCTGTCGCGAAGCGCAAATGCAATGTTGCGAAGTTGCGTGGCGCAGGTTTGCAGATATAGAGGGCGCATGGCCTCTCCCCGCCGCCGCCTGTTCGAAGGATATCGCCTGCGCGAGCTGCGCCGCCGCGTGCGCATCAGCCAGGCGACGATGGCCGCGCGCCTCGGCATCTCGGTCTCCTATCTCTCGCAGATCGAGAACAACGATCGCCCGATCACCGACATCGTCCTGCTGGCGCTGGCCCGCGAATTCCCGCTCGAGGCGACCGAGATCGGCGGCGAGACCGAGACATCGGCACTGCTCCGCACGATCGACGCCGCGGGCGACACCAGCGTCCCCGCCGACCGTATCGAGGAGGCCGAGGTGCGCCGCGGCCTGGAACAGCAGCCCCTCCTCGCCCGCCGCATGGTCGCGCTGCACGACGCCTATCGCCGCACCCAGGAGCAGCTCCGTGTCCTCGACGACCGGTTCGACAGCGGATCGAGCGACGCCGCCCCGCTCCCCTGGGAGGAGGTGCGCGACTGGTTCCAGGCCGAGGGCAACTATGTCGACGCGATCGATCGTTCGGCGGAAGCGCTGGCGGATGCGCTGGAAGACGGACCGATGGTGCGCGCGCTCGAGGAGCGGCTGCGCCTGTGGCACGGCGTCCGCACGATCAGCGAGGATGGCGACGGCAGCCAGCTAAGCCGCTTCGATGACGGGCAGCGCCTCCTGTCGCTCAACAGCGGCCTGCCGCCCGAAAGCCGCAACTTCCTGCTCGCGCACCGGCTCGTCCGCTATGAGTTCGCCAACGAGATGCGGCAGGTGGTCGATGCCTCGGGGCTGGTCGCCCCCGCCTCGCGCGAGCTGCTCACCGTCGGCCTCGCCAACTATGCCGCAGGGGCGCTGCTCATGCCCTATGGCCGCTTCCGCGCCGCGGCGCACGAGATGCGCCACGACATCGATCGCCTGCGCCAGCGCTTCGCGGTGAGTTTCGAGCAGGCCTGCCACCGCCTCTCGACCCTGCAGCGCCCCGGCGCCGCGGGCGTCCCCTTCTTCTTCTGTCGCGTCGACATGGCCGGCAACATCACCAAGCGCCATTCCGCCACGCGCCTACAATTCGCCCGCTTCGGTGGCGCCTGCCCGCTCTGGGTGGTGCACGAGGCGGTAGCCATCCCCGATCGCATCCTCGTCCAGCTCGCCGAGATGCCCGACGGCAGCCGCTATGTCTCGATGGCCAAGGGGCTGGTGAAGCCCTCGGGCAGCTATGCCCGTCCGCCGCGGCGCTACGCCGTCGCGCTGGGCTGCGAGGAAACGCACGCCGCCGACTTCGTCTATGCCGATGCGATCCGCACCGGCGGCGCGGCCACGCCGATCGGTTCCTCGTGCCGCATCTGTCCGCGCACGGACTGCGACCAGCGCGCCTTCCCACCCGCCGGTTCGGTCATCGAGATCGATGCCGATCGGCGTAGCGTGGTGCCCTACGTTTTCAGATGACCCCCGTCACCCTGAACTTGTTTCAGGGTCCAACGATCCTCAAGCGATATCGCCAATGGCGGGCTGGATGCTGAAACAAGTTCGGCATGGCGATAGTGGAGATTGCAGCGCTGGTCCCGCCCATGGCATACCCGATCCACGAAAATGGAGTCGAGGAGAGGTAGAATGGCCACCGCGCTCGCGCAGAAGCCCGGCGTCACCGAAGCCGAATGGGAAGCCCGCCAGCAGCTCGCCGCCTGCTATCGCGTGTTCGACATGCTCGGCTGGTCCGAGATGATCTACAACCACATCACCCTGAAGATCCCGGGTGAGGAGGGCGCCTTCCTGATCAACCCGTTCGGGCTGCATTTCAGCGAGGTGAAGGCATCGAACCTCGTCAAGATCGACATCGACGGCAACAAGCTCGACGACTCGCCCTATCCGGTGAACCGCGCCGGCTTCGTCCAGCACGCGCTGTTCCACCGCCACCTGCCCGACGCGCATTGCATCGCCCATACCCATACCACTGCCGGCATGGCGGTCGCCTCGGTCGAGGGCGGCCTGCGCCCGACCAATTTCTATGCCTGCAACTTCGCGGGGCAGATCGCCTATCACGATTTCGAGGGCGTCACCGTCCGCGACGAGGAAGGCCAGCGCCTGCTCGCCAATCTGGGCGACAAGCGCGTGATGCTGCTCCGAAACCACGGCATCCTGGTGATGGGCCGCACCTTGCCCGAGGCGTTTGTCAAGCACTGGGCGCTCCAGCGCGCCTGCGAGATCCAGATCGCCACCGCCTCGATGGGCGAACCCCTGACGGTTTCCGACGACGTGGTCGCGGTCCACCAGCGCGACCTCCACATGGCCCAGGTTCCCGGCGGCCCCGGCGCGGCGGATTTCGCGGCGATGGTCCGACTGGTCGACCGTACCGACAAGAGCTGGCGCGACTAGAAGATCGGTTATTCGCCGATCGGCACCGGCGCGGCGGCGATCGCGGTCATCACTTCCTCCACGGTCGATCCGACGACGACTTCGTGCCTCTCGTCGAAGGCGATGACGCCCAGCTTGTCGCCGGCCAGGTCGATCGTCGCGACCGTGCGCACCGCGGAGAGGTTCACGAGCAGTGGCTCCCCGTTGATCGCCTTCAGCAATACGAATCGAGGGGTTGCGCTCGCCATGTCGTCGCTCCGTTCACGCTGTCACAAGTTGACGGGCGCCTGGGAGATAATCGACCCAAGGCAACCGCCTAGATCGATATTATAGCAGGCCCGGAGCAACCTTGGCGGTTCCGCCGCAAAGATCGATTTGGCGTCGGCAAACTCAACCGAACCTGTATCCGCTCACCGTCCAGCCAAGTACATGGTCGCGATAATCGCACACCGCCGGTCCCTCGCCCCCTGCGCCGAGCGCCACCATCAGCGGCAGCAGATGTTCCTCGCGGGGATGAGCGAAATGGGCATGGGGCAGCCGGTCCCAGGCGGCGACCCGCCTGGCGCGCTGCTCGTGGTCCGGATCGGTCACCGCGTCGGTCAGCGCCGCATCCCATTCGTCGGCCACCGGCGTCACCTGGGGCCCGCGCGCGCGCAGATTGTGGAAGCTCATTCCCGACCCGACGATCAGCACGCCCTCGTCCCGGAGCGGCGCGAGCGCCTTGCCGATCGCGATATGCGCGGCGGGGTCCAGGTCCTTGCGCAGCGAGAGCTGGACCAGCGGGATATCGGCCTCCGGGGCCGCGACCATCATCGGGATGAACACGCCATGGTCCCAGCCGCGCGCATGCTCCTCGCCGACCGGAAAGCCCGCGCCCTCGATCAGCGCCTTGGCCCGCGCCGCCACGCCCGGAGCGCCGGGCGCGTCCCAGCGCAGCCGATAGGTGTGCTCGGGAAAGCCGTAATAATCGAACAGCATGGGCTGGCCGTTGCCGGTATGGACCGTCACCTCCTGCTCCTCCCAATGGCCCGAGACCAGCAGGATCGCGCGAGGGCGCTCGGGCAGGCTGTCGATGCGCCCCGCCAGATAGGCCTGCATGTTGCGCCACATCGGATCGGGCGGGCCGCCCTCGGGGTCCATGAAGAAGCAGGGGCCGCCGCCGTGCGGGATGAAGAGCGAAGGGAGTGTCATGCCCGATATCTCGGGCCTGGCGCACGCCCGCACAATGCCGGCTTCGGAAACGACTGGTTTCCGGCTAGGCTGGCGTCATGACTCGCTTCACCGTCAACAACCAGCCGGTCGAGTATAAGATGGACCCGCGCACGCCGCTCCTCTGGGCGCTGCGCGACGCATCCAATCTTACCGGCACCAAATATGGCTGCGGCACCGGCGACTGCGGCGCCTGCACCGTCGATGTCGATGGCGGCGCCCGCCTCGCCTGCCAGGAAACGATCGGCGCGCTCGAGGGCACCTTCGTCACGACGATCGAAGGGCTGTCCAAGGATCGTAGCCATCCCGTGCAGCAGGCGCTGATCGCCGGCAATGTGCCGCAATGCGGCTATTGCATCCCCGGCATTGTCATGGCCGCCGCCGTCTTGCTGCGCAGCAATCGCAATCCTTCCGAAGACGACATCAAGTCGGCGATCCCCAACATCTGCCGCTGCGGCATCTATCCGCGACTGCTGGACGCGATCACCGAGGCGGCGCGCATCGCCCGCGGCGATGCCCCGCTGGTCCCCGGCGCCGACGCGCAAGTATCTGCGCCGCAAGAGGAACCTTGATTCTTTCAATTCGCTTTCACATGAATTCAGGGAGCGCTCATTCGCGGATTGGTAAATCCATTTTCATCTGGAACCCCGGTACTCTGCCGGTCCCAGCGGAGACTATGTTCATGAAGAAGACCATTCTGGCGGCGATCATCGCCGCAACGGCTTTGGTCCCGCCGGCGGCGCTCGCGCAGGACCGGGGAGGCCGCTGGGGCGGCCGTGGCGGAGACCGTTCCTCGCCGCAGCAATCGCAGCCCCAGGCCCAGCCGCAGCGCAGCTGGGGCGGACAGCAGCAGCAGGCACCGCAAGCCCGGCCCGATCGCGGCCAGTGGCGCCAGCAGCGCTCCGACGGCGGTCAGCCGCAGCAGCAATGGCGCGGCGGCAATCGCGGCGACTGGAACCGTGGCCAGGCGCAGCAGGGCCAGCAGGCGCAGGTCCCGCAGGCCCAGGCGCCTGCCCAGCAGCGTCAGTATCGTGGCTATCGCGGCCAGCAGGACGGCCAGAACGCGCAGCAATGGCGCGGTCGTCAGGATGGCCAGGGTGCCCAGCAGTGGCGCGGCGACCGCCGGCCCGACGGCCAGGCGAACCAGCAGTTCCGCGGCAACCGCCAATATGACGGCAATCGCGGCCAATATGATCGCGGCAATCGTGACTGGAACCGGGGCAACCGGGATTGGAACCGTGGCGACAACCGCAACTGGAATCGCGGCAACAATGGCTGGAACGGCAACCGTGGCGGCTGGAACGGCAACCGTGGCGGCTGGAACAACAATTGGCGGAGCGATCGCCGCTACGACTGGCGCGACTATCGCAATGCCAACCGCAACCTCTATCGCCTGCCGCGCTACTACGCGCCCTATGGCTGGGGTTATGGCTATCGCCGCTTCGGGATCGGCTTCACGCTGAACTCGATCCTGTTCTCGCAGCAATATTGGATCAACGACCCCTATTATTACCGGCTTCCGGATGTCGACGGCCCCTATCGCTGGGTGCGCTATTACAACGATGCGCTGCTCGTCGACATCGAGACCGGCGAGGTGGTCGACACGATCTACGATATCTTCTGGTAAGGGGCGCCCGCTCCCCAATCCGGAGATCCTGGGGCTCGGCCGATGGCCGGGCCCCTTGTCCTTTGCGGGTTCGCGCTTGCAATCCGGCGCGAGCGGCGCGAATTGGCAGCTGGTGAGCAAGGTTATCGGCAGAGTTTCGGGATCGCCCTCCCCCAAACGCGCGCAGATCGGGCGCGACGTATCCGCCCGGCTGGAAGCGAACCCTGCGGTCAAGCGCAGCAAGGTCGAGACGGCGCAGATCTATACCTATCCCGATTTCCTGAGCGACGCCGAGTGCGATACGCTGATCTCGCTGATCGACAGCAATTCGCGCCCTTCCACCCTGCTCGCGAGCAGCCAGGACCCCGAATACCGCACCAGCGACAGCTCGGACCTCCATCGCTGGTCCGAAGAGGTATTCACGATCGACGAGCGGATCGCCAATCTGCTCGGCATTCCGTCCGAGAACGCCGAGACGCTTCAGGGTCAGCGCTATGCGCCCAACCAGCAGTTTCGCGCGCATTGCGACTATTTCCACGAGAGCAGTGCCTATTGGCAGAGCATGCTCGAGACCGGCGGCCAGCGGACCTGGACGGCGATGGCCTATCTCAACCATGTCGAGGAAGGCGGCGCCACCTGGTTCCCCCGCGCCGGCATCCGCTTCAAGCCCAAGCGCGGCCTGCTGGTGATCTGGAACAACATGATGCCCGATGGCACCCCCAATTACGACACGATCCACGAGGGCACGCGCGTGATCGAGGGGACCAAGTACATCGTCACCAAGTGGTTCCGCGAGGGCGCCTGGATCCGCATGCCGCTCCAGACCTATATCTCCGGCGTCGAGGATGCCGGCGACGAGGACTGACGCTGCTCGACAAGTGCAGCGTCCAAGCCCACACAGCGCCTGAATGTCCAACGTCCTCAATATCCACCGTTCGATCCTCGGCCAGCCCTGGCGCTGGCGCGGCCTCGCCACCGATGCCCGCGATCCCGGCTTCGCGCCCGACGACCTCGTCACCCAGCTGCTGATGACCCGCGGCGTCGCGCGCGAGGATCTGGAGCAGCATCGCAACCCCAGCATCCGCGCCTTCATGCCGGACCCCTCGATCTTCCGCGACATGGACAAGGCTGCCGAACGCCTCGCCGACGCGGTCCAGGCCCGCGAGCAGGTCGCGATTTTCGGCGACTATGACGTCGACGGCGCCACCTCCGCGGCGCTGCTGATCCTGCTTCTGCGCGATCTGGGGCTCGAGGCCCGGCCCTATATCCCCGATCGCCTCATGGAGGGCTATGGCCCCTCGGGCGAAGCGCTGGTGCGTCTGAAGCAGGAAGGCGCGGGCCTGATCGTCACCGTCGATTGCGGCGCCCAGGCGTTCGAGGCGCTGGAGATGGCCCGCGCCGCCGATGCCGAGGTGCTCGTGGTCGATCACCACAAATGCGCATCCGAACTGCCGGTTGCGCTGGCGCTGGTAAACCCCAACCGGCTCGACGAGCTGGAGGGCGCCGCACACGGCCATCTCGCCGCAGTCGGCGTCGCCTTCCTGCTCGGCGCGGCGCTGATCCGCACGCTGCGGGGGCGCGGCTATTTCGCCTCCCGCCCGGAACCGCGCCTGCTCGACCTGCTCGATATCGTCGCGCTCGGCACCGTCGCCGATGTCGCGTCGCTCAAGGGCCTCAATCGCGCCTTCGTCGCCCAGGGGCTCAAGGTGATGGGCCAGCGCCGCAATATCGGCCTGAACGCGCTGATCGAGGCCTCACGCCTCACCCGCGCGCCGACCTGCACGGATCTCGGCTTCGCGCTGGGCCCGCGGATCAATGCGGGCGGTCGCGTCGGCCGCTCCGATCTCGGCGTGC
>JBEVLV010000133.1:0-8434 GCA_040508955.1 Sphingomonas sp.
GATCTGCGGGCGCGCGACCGACATGAAGTAGCCGCCGCGGAAGATCAGATTGTCGGTCTGGCGATAGTTGAACAGCACACGCGGCAGGAAATCCTGGGACGAGACCTTTTCCGAGACCAATTTGGTGAACTGGTCCTGGAAGCCCTGGTCGTTCCCAATAATGCCATTGAGCATCGGACCGGTATAGGTGGGGAAGACGAGATTGTTGGCCGCCAGATCGGTGCGGTTGTAGCGTACGCCGCCAACGATCTCGAGCTTGCCGAACTGGAGCTGCGTCTGGAGATAGGCGGCGTAATTGTCCTCTCGCGTCGACTGCTTGTCCTGCCCTTCGGCAGGAGGGATCGGCGAGAGCTGGAGGTCTGAGTTCGCCGCCATGTACTGATCGAGATTGTCGAGGAAATGGATCAGTGTCGCTTCACTCATCGCGGTGAAGTTGGCGCCGGTGACCCCCACCCGGCCAAGATCGGTCGGCTCGAACGGCAGCCCAAGGTCCTGGATGCTCGCATTGCCGGCGAACTGGGTACGCAATAGATTGTTCTTGAAGGTGGCACGCTCGTAGCGGGCGCCGACCTCGACATATTTCAGGAAGCCCCAGTTCATGTCCCAGCGCGTGCTGAGATCGGCGGTGTAGCGATTGTTCCTGCCGGTGGTGGCGTCGATCTGTCCAGTGCCCGTCGTGATCACGTATTTCGACGGATCGTTGATCAGTGCCCATCCGGCATCGCTGAGCAGCGGGATCGGGATATCGCTGCCGCTGCGCGGCGCGAACGGCGAGACGATATAGCCGAGCGTGGGATCGATCGCCCCGGGCAGGAAATAAGCTGCGGTCGCCGGCGTCGCGGGCGGCCGAAGATCGAGCGTGGTGTTGCGCCCGTGATCCTCGCTGCCATGGGCGTAGCCGAGCAGATATTTGAAGGTAAACTTGCCGAAGCTCGACTTGCCGTTGAAGCTGTACGTATCGGTGACCGTTTTTGCGTCGGGATCGTAGCTGTACTGCTGTTCGCGCTGCAGTCCCGTATTGTCATCAGCCAGATCGACGTGCAGCGCGGAACGCACATCGCCGCCGGGCACATCCGAATATTCCATCGGTGCCGAGAAGATGTCGGTCAGCGAATAGGTGGTGCGCTTGGCTTCCGAATGCTGGAAGTCGAACTTCAGGTTGGTGTGCTGGCCGACCTGCCACTCGCCGGACACCGTCGCCGCGAGCGTGGTCTGCTTCACATGGTTGAAGCCGGTCTCGAGCTGGCTGACATAGGCGCCGCCATCGCTCGGCGTGAACGGAAAGACTGCGAGCGGGTCCACCGCATCGGCGGAAGTCAGCAGGCTCCCGCCGGCGCCATTCGGCAGGAACGCACCGAACTTCGTCACCGTGTTGTACGAGATGTTGCGCACCGAGTTGCGGCGATATTGGACGGAGGCGCTGAGGCCGAAATTGTCCTGTGCGCCGAAGCGGCCGGCCACGGTACCCGAGACCAGCATATCGCGGCTGAACCCCTTGCCGCTGAGGCCCGTCTCGGCCTGGAGATTGGCATAGCGATGCGGCCGGTTGAGCGGCGACATCGTCTCGATCTCGACCAGGCCGCCGGTGCCCGCGCTGTCCTGGCTGGGCAGCAGGCTCTTGCTGATCGTGATCTTGGCGACCGAATCCGCCAGCAGGTTGCTCAGATCCGCCGAGCGGCCGGTGCCGTTACCGACCGGAAGCTGCAGCCCGTTGAGCTTGACGTTGTTCATATCCGGATCAAGTCCGCGCACGACGACGTTGGTACCGTCTCCAGTCAGCGAATCCCGCTGGAACGAGACGCCCGGCGCGCGGCGCAGCGCGTCCGAGAAGGTCGTGCCGGTGAAGTTGCCGAGATCGTCGGCGGAGATCACGTCGGAATTATTCTCGGCGGTGCGCTGCAGGTTGAGCGCGTTGGCGCGCGCGCTGCGCGATCCGTAGACGACAATCTCGGAATTCGGTCCGCCCGGCTGGGTCAGCGCCAGATCGACGCTCGTCGCGTTCCCGGCCGGAACCGCGATGCTCTCCGACAGCGTATCGAAGCCGAGGAACGAGATTTCGAGGGTATACTGTCCCGCGGGCAAGTCCGGGAAACGGAAATTGCCCGAATCGTCCGCGGTCGTGGTCTGGCCGGTCTCGACGATACGGACCAGCGCACCGGCGATGTTGCGGTCACCGTCCGACTGCGCGACGTGGCCGAGAAGCGTTCCCGAGCCGTTACCAGTCGCGACCGGCGTAGGCGTGCCGCCCGATTGCGGCGTGCCGACGATGTACGAGCCCCCACCCGTCACGCTCAGCGCGAGGCCGGTGCCCTGGAGCAGCCTGCGATATGCATCCATGGTGCTGAAATTGCCGTGCAGCGCGGGCGCCGCCTTGCCGCGCACGGCGGCCTCGGAGAACACGATGTTCGAATTGGTCTGCGAGGCGACGGCGCGGAGCGATTTCTCGAGCGCCTGCGCCGGAAGGTCGAACGTGAAACTGGCTTGTGCCTGGGCTGCGAATGGAACCACAATCGCGCAACTCGCGAGCGCATAGGCCGTCAGCGAAACTTTCGATACCATCGATTTCCCCCCTGAGAGCCCGCGTGGATCGCGATCCCCTCAGTGCCTAGACGATGCCGCGGCGCAGAACCGACATGACGAGGCAATAAAAGTGTCACCGGAGACCAAAAAGATTCCGGGACGCCTGCAAATCGCCGACGCAACGTAATTAAATTACACGTCGATCTAGCGGATGATCCGCAGCTCGCCATCAGCCTGCTGGACGTGCAAACCATGCAGCGCGGCGATCGCCGAGGCGAACTCGACGGTGTCGTTGGTCGCGAACACGCCCGACACCCGGAGCGATGCCAGTCGCGGATCGCCGATCGCGATGCGAGGGCCGCCATAACGGTTGAGCTCGGCCACCGCGGTGGAGAGCGGCATGTCGGCGAACACCGCCTGCCCGCGCCGCCACGCGGTCGCCGCCTCCATCGAAGGCTGGTCGATCAGCGAAGGCGCATCGGACGTCACGGTCAGCCGCTCGCCGGCACGCAGCAATGTCGGCGCATCGATGGCACGCGCACGGGGCGCGCCGATCTGGTTGATCGCGACCTTGCCCTCGATCAGCGTGACGACGACGCCGCTATCGGTGCGCCGCACGATGAAGCTCGTCCCCACCGCGCGTACCGTCCGGTCGCCCGCGGTGACGATGAAGGGGCGCTTCGGGTTGGGCGCGACCTCGAACATCGCTTCGCCGCGATCGAGCCGCACGCGGCGCACGTCACTCTCGTAATCGACCGCAAGCGCGGTATCGGTGTTGAGCGCGATGCGCGTGCCGTCCTTGAGCGTCGCGACCTTCTGCTCGCCCACCTGGGTCGAATAGCCGAGCGAACGGCTCATCAGCCACCAGCCCGCACCGCCGAGCACGACGAGCAACAGGCAGGCTGCGAGCGCCATCCCCCAGACGGGCGATGATGTCGGGCGGGCGCGACGCACCGGACGGGGTGCCCGCCGCGTCACCGGCGCCGTCGGCGCACTCGCGGCGACCAGCGCAGCGCCGGGCAGGATGCCCCAGATCTCGGTCGCGCGCTCGAACGCCTCCTCATGCGCGCCGTCGGCCTCGAGCCAGGCGCGCAGCGCATCGTCGGTCGCGTCGCAGCGCTCCGACGATTGCAGCCGGGCGATCCAGGCGGCAGCCTCGGCGTCGATGCGCGCGGGCTGTGGAGAACGGCGGAAGTTCACCATTCGGCCATCCAGTTCATCAGCTGCAGCGTCGCGCGGGCGACCTGCTTCTCGACGGCGGCCACCGACATGTTCTCCGATGCGGCGATCTCGGCATAGCTGAGATCGTCAAGGCGGCGCTTGAGCAGGATGCGGCGGGTGCGCTCGGGCAGCTGGGCGAGCCCGTCCGCCGCGTGCCGCAGCCGCGCCTGCTCCTCCACGATCTGCGCGGGATCGGGGGTGCGATCGGCGATCGCGTGGATATTGTCGAGATCGACAAAGGGCGCACGCGCCCTGCGCCGGGCGCGATCGATCGAGAGATTGATCGCCGCGGTCACCAACAACGCCTCCTTGGAGCGCGCGGTATGCACGCGCTCATATTGCTCTATCTTCAGGAAAGCATCCTGCACGAGTTCGTCAGCATCCTCTTCGGAGACGCCGCGCCGGAGAACGGCTCGTCTGGCTTTCGCCAGCATCTCAGCCAAGCTCGGCATCGTCCGTCCCGATCTCCTTCAGTCCCTAGACGCCTATATCGACGAAACCCGACATCGCATCAGGTTTTCGGCGAAAAATATCGCGAAGGACTCAGGCTACGGACAAGAAGCAACAGATGAGACGATCACCTATAGCTGCGACAGGTGCAGGAACTGGAAGGCAATTAGGGGCCTGTATCGGTTAACAAGTCCGAAAGGGACCAAGATCAGGCGGGATCGACACTCGTCGGCGCATAGTCTCCCACCAGGGCAAGCAGCTCGACAAAGTTGAGCGACCATTGCGCGACATTGTTCGTCGTCAGCCCGGGGATCTCGCGGCGCGGCTCCAATGCAGCCGAACCCGTCACGTCGCGCCCCGCGGCGAACAGCGGCTCGCGCATCGCCCCGCCCCGCCCGTGCAGCAATTCGGTCCAGGCGCGCCGCGCGAGCGCCGGATCGCGCTTCTTCCAGGCCGCATAGGCGGTCATCCGCGCGTACCAGACCGTCGTGTAGAGC
Organism: Sphingomonas sp.; assembly: GCA_040508955.1. Lineage (GTDB taxonomy): Bacteria > Pseudomonadota > Alphaproteobacteria > Sphingomonadales > Sphingomonadaceae > Sphingomonas. The sequence goes on from JBEVLV010000133.1 coordinate 4,689, forward strand.
TTGTCCGCGCCGAACAGCGGATTGAGTGCGCCCGGCCCCAATGCCTTCACCCGCTCGGGCTCGGGCAGGTTGTAATTCTCGCCGAAGCGGACCAGTGCGGCGTCCCATTCGGGCACGTCGAGCAAGGAATCGAGCTCGAACAACACCTGCGCCCCGCCGAACAGCATCGTCAGCAGGTAATAGACCTTGAAGTGATAGCCGATGTCGAAGAGCTGGCCGGTCGCCGGGTCGTACCCCATCGGCGGGCCCGAGAAGAGGCCGTCGGGCATGTTGGCGAGCGCCTTGAGCCCCTTGACGATGCGGTCGCGCCACTGGGTGTCGCCGGTCCGCTCCCATTCGGTCATCCAGTTGCCGGCAAAGGCGAACCAGTCCGGCCCGCTGCGCGCGATCGCGGGATAGCGCGACGGCTCCATGATCTTCCGCACCGGGCTGACCTTGGCGATGACCTGGTCGGAATCGACCACGAAGCGCATCAGGTCGCCGGTGCGCTCGTCCGCGGTGAAATAATGGAGGAAGCGGCGGAGCGGCGCCATGCTGATCCGCGGCTCCTTGGCGCTGTCGCCCCAATGCCGCACGCCGTGGCGGGTGCCGAGCTTGGCGTAGGGCCCGAGATGGTAGAAATCGACCTCGCTGGTGTGCCGCGTCATCGCCTCCGCCATGCGGAAGCGCGTCGCATCGCCCGAGCGCAGGAACGCGGTCCAGAGCCACAGGTCGGAGCCCATCTCGCTATTGTCCCAGGCATAGCCGCCGACATCGTAGCGCCAGGCATGACGATCGTCGTCATAGCTGTGCATGATGTCGCCATAGTCCCAGAAACCGTACCAGTCGCGCTGCTCGACCTCGTGCTGGTAGAAGCTCAGCAGTCGGTCATAGCGGTCCTCGAGCGCCGCCTTTCCGGGCGAGCCGCGATCGGGCAGGCTCCAGATGCCGAACACCCCGGTGGCGTGGAGATGCTCGGGCGACACGGTGAGCAGCGGCGGCGCGCGCAGCTGCCGGGCGAGCTTGACGAGCTCGGTGCGCGGCGGGGTGGCGTCCTGGAGCCAGAGGAACACCTCCGTCGTGCGGCCGATGCCCGTCGCGGTGGCATAAGCCGGCTCGTAATCCTCATACTGGATATCGAGCCCATGCGCGGTATCGCTGTAGTGGCGCAGGTCCATCGCGCCGCCATCGGGCGACCAGAACCAGAGCGTCACGCTCGCCGCGTCGCCATCCGCGCCGTTGATCTCGATCGCGCCGGGGCTGCGCTGCCAGAAGTCGCGCGCGCCCAGCGCCACGCCGCCCGAGGCGCCGCCGACATAGGCGAGGCCGCTCGCGCGGCCGCCATGATCGGCCTTGATCCAGGCGAGGCCCGGCTTGCGTCGCTTGGTGATCGCGAACTGGCGCGAGCCCGACTGGAACAGCTTGAAGTCGCCGAAGCTGGGGACGGTGAGCAGCTGCTCGCGCGTCTTCGCGTCCATCTGCGCGAGGCTCGGCACGGCCTTGCCGTCGAGCTGGTCCTTGAACCGCCCGGCGAGCGCGAACAGCCCCGGCTGCCAGCCCGGCAGGTTGCGCACCGCCTCGCCGAACACGCCATCGCCTTCGCCGACGAAGCGGACATGGCGATTGTGGAGCTCGTCGCGCATCGGCACGTCGAAGCGGATGCCGAGGCCGGCGATGAAATCCTTCGTGCCGTCGCCGTCGAAGGCGAAGCTGTGGACCAGCCGTAGCATCCGGCCGTCGCCATGCACCGCCAGGCGCAGGGTAAAGGGCAGCCAGTCCCTCCCCTCGCCGCGATGCACGCCGTCGATCTTCACCACGGCGCGGACCGGCCCGTTCTGCTCGACCACCGCGGACTGCACGAGGCTCTCGAAGCCCCGCGTGCGCGTGCTCGCGGATTCAGGGGCGTCCTGGCGCAGCGCGACCAGCCGCCCGTTGCGCAGCGTCTCGCGCCCGCCCAGCGTCGCGCTGGCGATCAGCGCCGAACCGCTGCGGGGAATGACATATTCGGCCGAGCCCGAGCGGATCACGATCGCATCGGCTCGCTCGCGTACGCTGACCGGCGCGGACGGCAGTGCCGGCTTGCCCGGCGCCACGCGCACGCCGCCGGCCGGAAGCCGGCCGGAAGCGGCATGGCCGGTCCATTTGACCGATCCGTCGGGCCAATAGGCGAGCGTCCAGCTCTGGAGCGGCACCGCCGTGCCGTCCGAGGCGCTCCCCGCGAGCGCCGCTCCCGGCTTCAGCGTCCCGCGCGGCCAGGGCACGCCCCAGGTGAGCGCGAAATCAATCTCGGGCACGTCCCCGCCCAGCCAGTTCGTCGCGACCGGCGCAGCCTTGGCAGCTGCGGTCGAGGCGATCGCCGGCGCGGAGCCGGCGGCAAGCATCGCCCCAGCGGTCAGTTTGACCGCGTCGCGACGGGTAAGCGGAATCTCGCCGGGCATCGGCCTCTCCTCGGGAAAAAGGGAGACCGGGGCGCGCCTTCGACCCGAAACGCGCGCCCCGGCCAGGGGGAGGCAACTTAAAGGTCGCGGTCGTCCGGCACGGGCACGATCACCAGCGACAAGGTATTGCCATCGGTCATCATGCCCGACTGGAGCAGCACGCGGGTGCCGTCCGGGCTGAAGCTCGGATGGGCATGGTCCGGCCGCATGCGGTGGCCCGCGGTGAGCAAAGTGCGCTTGCCGGTGCGGCGGTTGATCAGATGGACATTGCCGTCGAAATCGTCGCCCGCGGCCCATTTCCCGTCATAGGTGACGCCATTGTGCCAATAGCCGCCGGTGTTGCTCTCGTCCTGCGGGATGTTGACGCTGTTGAAGTATTTCAGCTCGCTGCGCGTCACCGTCGTGCTGTCGGTCTGGCCGAGATTCTCGACGCGGCCGTCGCGCAGCGACACGACCATGATTCCCGAAGGCCGCTGACGCAGCTTCATCGTGTGGCCCATCAGGTTGAAGATGACGTGGTCCGCATCGGCGAACTGCTCGTGCGTCACCCAGTCGTCCGGCCCCTCGACATAGACCGGGCGGTTGCCGGTGCCGTCGCCGTTGACCAGCCACATGCGCTGATCGGCGTCGCCGCCGGTCTCGTGGCAATACATGATCTCGCCCGGCTTGATCGGATTGGCCTGGAGATGGCCGATCAGCCAGGGCGTCTTGAGGATCACCTTGGTCGCGCCGCTGGCGATGTTCACCGCGCGGATGCCGCTCGGCACCTGCGGGGCGAGCGCGCCGGGCGCGCGCGGCGGCTCCTTGCGCTGGGTGAAGCTGACATAGGCGGTCTTCTCGTCGGCATCGAGGCCGAAGCCCTGCGTGACCGAACCGTCCTTCGGCATGGTCGCGACGACGCGCTCATAACCTTGCGGGCGCATCTGGCCCCGCGCGGAATCCGCGAGCAGCGGCCCCAGATCGATCTCGACGAGCTCGGCACCGACGCCCTCGCTCGGCTGGCGCGTGTAGTAGACCTTGTTCGAGAGTTTCGCGACGTTCAGCCCGCTGGTGTTCACGCCGACGCTGTCCGTGATCTGGACGATGTCGCCGGTGATCTCGTTGACGACGAACGCCTGGGGCGTGCCCGACGCAGCGCGGTTCGATGAGCGGAAGACGATCCAGTTGCCGTCCATCGTCCATTGCCGGTGGGTCGGATAGATCTTGGAATCGCTGGATTTTCCGGAAGTCAGGATCTTGAGCGGCGCGCCGGTGGTCCGATCGACGACGGTGCGCATCTCCGGCGCGAAACGCTTGCCGACGTCGGTGGCATGCGCAGGCACGACCCAG
>JBEVLV010000134.1:0-8548 GCA_040508955.1 Sphingomonas sp.
ATCGGCGAGAGCGACCGGATGACGCTCAAGTTCCGCAAGCCCTGACCGACAAGCATTGACCGGAGGACGGGGGGATCGCTCGGCGGGCTCAGGGCCCGCCGCGCTAACCTACTTTCCCAGCTTCTCGATCTTGTCCTGCAACCGCGCCAGCTCGGCCTTGAGCGCCGCGACATCGTCCCCGCTCGATTCGGCAGGCGCTGGCGCCGGCGTGGGTGCCGTACCGGCCGCGCCGGGCGTCCCCGGCTTGAAGGCATTGGCCGCCGCCTCGAACATCGCGATGTTGCGCTTGGCGATCTCGGCGAAGGGCGAATGCGCGAACGCACCCTCGACCGCCGACTTGAACTGCTCCTGGTTGCGACGGAAGCTGTCCATCGACGCTTCCAGATATCCCGGCACCATCGCCTGCATCGAATCGCCGTACAGCGCGATGAGCTGGCGCAGGAAATTGACCGGCAGCATCGTCTGGCCGCGCGATTCCTCTTCCATGATGATCTGGGTCAGCACGTTATGCGTGATGTCTTCCTCGGTCTTCGCATCGATGACCTTGAAGTCCCGGCCCTCCCGCGTCATCGCCGCCAGATGGTCGAGCGTGATGTAGGACGAAGTCTCGGTATTGTAGAGACGGCGGTTCGCATACTTCTTGATGATGACGGGACCAGTACCAGGCGTAGCTTTCTTCATGGGGACCCCCGCGCGTGACAGACGAACACCTAACACGGTTTTTTTCCGCATCGCAACAAGGGCCGCGACCGCTTCCGCTGTTTCTTGAGCTGCTGCGCAGCGAGACTGCAGCATCCTCGGAACGACGCGCTGCGGCATTGAAAGGGCTCGCCGCCTACCAGGCAGCCAGACGGCCCGCCCCGCTCGCGCCCAAGCCGGCCATCGCCCGGGTCGGCCGCGCGTCGCTGCGCGACTATGGCGGGCGCGGACAGCCGGTGGTCTTCGTGCCCTCGCTGATCAACCCGCCGCGCGTACTCGATCTCAGCCGGGGGAATTCGCTGCTGCGCTGGCTCGCCCGCCAAGGCGTGCGGCCGATGCTCGTCGACTGGGGCGAACCCGACGCGCACGCCCGCGACGAGGACGTCACCGCGCATGTCGAGCGGCTGCTGCTTCCGTTGCTGCGCGCGCTCAGGCGCCCGCCGGTGCTGGTCGGCTATTGCCTGGGCGGCACCATGGCGATCGCCGCCGCCGAGGCGAGCAAAGCCGCCGGGCTCGTCACCATTGCGGCGCCCTGGCATTTCTCGGGCTACGGCCCGTCGCTCGATTCCATCTCCGCCCTTTGGGACCAGGCCCAGCCGATGTGCGAGGCGCTGGGCATCGTACCGATGGAAGTGCTCCAGGCCGGCTTCTGGCAACTCGACCCGGCCCGCACGATCGCCAAGTTCGAGCGATTCGGCCGGCTCCGGCCACACAGTGCCGCCGCCAACGCCTTTGTCGCGCTCGAGGACTGGGCCAATGGTGGCGCGCCGCTCACCTACGCCGCCGGCCGGCAGCTGTTCGACGATTTCCTCTCCGCCGATCTTCCGGGCCAGGGCCGGTGGCGGGTTGGCGGTGCGGCGACACGTCCGGAAACATTTGAGGGCCCGTCGCTCTCCTTCGTGTCGACAACCGACCGCATCGTGCCGGCGGCCAGCGCTCCCCGCCTCGGCGAAGTTCGCGAATTGTCGCTCGGCCATGTCGGCATGATCGTCGGCGGACGCGCGCGCTCTCTCGTCTGGCAGCCGCTGGCGGACTGGCTAAGCGCGCTCCCCGCCACTAGATAGCCGGCAACCATAAGCACCGCCGCAGGAGTCTCCTCGTAATGACCGAAGTCGTGATCACCGCCGCCAAGCGCACCCCCGTGGGCAGCTTCCTGGGCGCTTTCGCCACCACCCCCGCGCACGAGCTCGGCCGCGTCGCGATCGAGGCCGCGCTGGCCCAGGCCGGCGTCAAGGGCGAGGAGGTTTCCGAGGTCATTCTCGGCCAGGTGCTCACCGCCGCGCAGGGCCAGAACCCGGCGCGCCAGGCCTCGATGGCCGCCGGCGTACCCAAGGAAGTGCCGGCCTGGAGCGTGCAGCAGGTCTGCGGCTCTGGCCTGCGCGCCGTCGCCCTCGCCTATCAGGCGGTGTCGACCGGCGACGCCACGATCGTGGTCGCGGGCGGCCAGGAATCGATGTCGCTGTCGAACCACGCCCAGGCGCTGCGCGCAGGCTCGAAGATGGGTGATGTCAGCCTGGTCGACACGATGATCAAGGACGGCCTGACCGACGTGTTCAACGGCTATCACATGGGCATCACCGCCGAGAATCTGGCCGAGCAGTATCAGGTGACCCGCGTCGAGCAGGACGAATTCGCCGTTCGCTCGCAAAACCGCGCCGAGGCCGCGCGCGCCGCGGGCAAGTTCAAGGACGAGATCGCGCCGGTGACGGTCAAGGGCCGCAAGGGCGATACGATTGTTGCTGACGACGAGTATATCCGCGCTGGCGCCACGCTCGACTCTGTTTCCGGTTTGCGTCCGGCCTTCAAGAAGGATGGCAGCGTCACCGCCGCCAACGCCTCGGGCCTCAACGACGGCGCGGCGGCGCTGGTGGTCATGAGCCGCGAGGAGGCCGAGAAGCGCGGCGCACCGATTCTCGCCACGATTCGCAGCTGGGCCTCGGTGGGCGTCGACCCGTCGATCATGGGCATCGGTCCCGTCCCGGCATCGAAGAAGGCGCTGGAGAAGGCGGGCTGGACCTTGGCCGACCTCGATCTGATCGAAGCCAACGAAGCCTTTGCGGCACAAGCACTTTCCGTCGGCAAGGAGCTTGGCTGGGATGCCGAGAAGGTCAACGTCAATGGCGGCGCGATCGCGATCGGCCACCCGATCGGCGCCTCGGGCGCGCGCATCCTGACGACGCTGCTCTACGAGATGGAGAAGCGCGACGCGAAGAAGGGCCTTGCGACGCTCTGCATCGGCGGCGGCATGGGCATCGCCATGTGCATCGAGCGCTGATCGACAAAAATCGGGAGCCGAGATCGTCCACGCGCTGGACGACTCGGTTTCTGAATGTTTCATCAATTGGCAATTTGCGGAAATATACCTACGTTGCAGTAGCATTTCTGCAACACCGCGAAACAAACCGACAAGTTCCGATACAAGAGGCCTTGTCCTGATGGCCATGTATCGGGCGTGATAGCCGCCTTCGAGCATTAAGCTCGTGAGGGGCAAACATGACATTGAACAAGCTTTTGGGCGCTACCGCGCTTGCCAGCACCATTTTCCTCGTTCCGGGCACGGCCTTTGCGCAGGACACCGTTCCCGCCGCATCCGATGAGCAGGCGCCACAGGATGGGGATACGATCCTCGTCACCGGCTCGCGCATTCGCCGTCCGAATCTCGAGTCGACCGTGCCGATCACGTCGCTCACCGGCGAGCAGTTCTTCGCGCAGGGCGACACGAATATCGGTGACACGCTGAATGAGCTGCCCCAGCTGCGCAGCACCTTCGCGCAGCAGAATCCGGGCCTGGGCATCGGTATCGCCGGCCTCAACCTGCTCGACCTTCGCGGCCTCGGCACTGCGCGCACGCTGGTACTGGTCAATGGCCGCCGCCACGTCGCCGCGGACATCCTGAACAACGCCGTATCGCCCGACATCAACAGCATCCCGAACGATCTGATCGAGCGCGTCGACATCGTCACCGGCGGCAACTCGGCCGTCTACGGTTCGGACGCGATCGCGGGTGTCGTCAACTTCATCCTGCGCCGCGATTTCAACGGGGCCCAGGTGCGCGGCCAGGCGGGCATCTCGCCCGACGGCTTCGGTGGCAACCAATATATTTCCGGAATGTTCGGCCAGAACTTCGGCGACGGCCGCGGCAACGTCACGCTGCATGCCGAATATGCCAACCAGGATCGTGTGTTCGGCTCGCAACTTCCGTGGCTGAACAGCGTGGACGGTTTCGGCGTCGTCGATGTCGATCCCGCCGGCCTGCCCAACGGCAGCGACGGCTTCCCCGATTCGATCTTCCTCCGCGACGTCCGGAGCGCCTCGATCAACCGCTTCGGTCTCATTCCCATCACCCAGCCTGCGACCGGATCGCTTTGCGGCATCGGTGCGGGGCCCTCGAACGGCGCGACCTCGTCGACCGGCGGCGTGCCCTACAACTGCACCTATCTGTTCCAGCCGGGCGGTAACCTCGTCACGCAGACCGGCTCGCGCTACAATGCGGGCATCCTCGGCGGCATCCTCGGCGGCAACGGGCAGACCGGCCGTGAGGGGCAGCTCCTCTCGATCCAGCCGGAAGTGAAGCGCTACAATTTCAACCTGCTCGCGCATTTCTCGGTCAGCAAAGCCTTCGAACCGTTCATCGAAGCCAAGTTCACCCGCGTCGATGCGGTCGGCAACAATGCTAGCCCGACGGGTATCCAGGGCACCTTCGGCCAGTTCGACTTCCGCGAGCGCTTCCGGCTCGACAATCCGTTCCTGACCACGGCACAGCGCGGCCAGATCGCGGGTCTGATCCTCGCTTCGGGCTGCAACACCAGCCTGACCGTCGCCTGCGCTACCGCGGCGGGCGCTCCTGCCTCGCGGACGACCACGTCCGGCCAGGGCGTAGGTGGTCCCCTGAACGCGGCGGACATCGCGGCGATCAATGCAGGCACCTATCGCTTCGTGAACGCGCGATCGCTCGAGGACGTCGGCAATCGCGACGAAGTGTTCCGGCGCGATACCTACCGGATCGTCGCTGGCGTCCGCGGCACGTTCAACGATGATTGGAACTACGAAGCCTCGCTGAACTATGGCCGGTTCGACCAGACCGTCGACACCAACGGCTATGTCGATCGTCAGCGCTTCATGCTGGCGCTCGATGCCGGGCGGAACCCGGTGACGGGCGCGATCCAGTGCCGGGCGCAGTTCGATCCGACCGCGGCGATAGCCTTCGACTCCGGCGCGTTCCAGACCGGCGGCAGCGCCCGCACCAGCCCGGGCCAACCCGGCAGGCTCGCCGCGGATATCGCGGCCTGCGTGCCGTACAACCCGTTCGGCGCACCCAACAACCAGGCCTCGGTGAACTACTTCACCCGGCACGCGCATACCGACGCTTCACTTGAGCAATTCGTCGCGACGGCGTTCGTCTCGGGTGATCTGAGCCAGCTGTTCGAACTGCCGGGCGGCCCCGTCCGATTCGCGCTCGGCGGCGAGTATCGCAACGAAGACGGCACGTATATCGACGACCCATTCGTCGGCGAGGGTGTTGCCGCGCTCAACACGCAGAGCAACACCAATGCCGTCGTGATCGGCAATTTCGATCCGCCGGCTTTCAAGGTGAAGGAAGCGTTCGGCGAGCTCCAGCTGCCGCTCCTCAAGGACACGCCCTTCTTCCATGAGCTGACTTTGAGCGGCGCGGCTCGTATCGCGGACTACAACAACGCGACCGGCACCGTATGGTCGTACAATGCCGGTATCGATTGGGCGCCGATCCGCGACATTCGCTTCCGCGCCAACTACAGCCGTGCGGTTCGTTCGCCGAACCTGTCCGAGCTGTACTTCCCGGCAGTCGCCAACTTCGCTCCGGGCTTCGTCGACCCCTGCTCGCCGAACCAGCTTGCAGCCAATCCGAACCGTCCGACAAACTGCCTGGCGCAGGTCGGCGGCAATGCGGCAATCCTGGCCGGCATCCCCAACGTCACCCAGTCGCTTCCGGTGATCAGCGGCAGCAACCCCAATCTGAAGGAGGAAACCTCCAAGTCGTGGACGCTCGGCGGCGTGTTCCAGCCGAGCTTCATCCCCGGCTTTTCGCTCAGCGTCGATTATTACGATATCAAGGTCGAGAACGTCATCGTCTCGCTGGGCGCGCAGCAGATCGCCAACAACTGCGTTGACCAGCCCACGACCGCCAACGTGTTCTGCAGCCTGTTCTCGCGCTATCTGAGCCCGGGTGCAGGACCGCTCGGTGAGGTTACTGGTCAGATCGCCGGCAACACGCTGATCCAGGCAGGCGTGAACTTCGCGGCCCGCAAGCGTCGCGGCATCGATACCAATTTCTCGTATCGCGCCAACCTCGGCGGCGACGTGACGGTCAACACGAATGTGGTCTACACGCACAATCTGCAGATCAGCAATTTCGAGAACCCGGCACTGCCCAACTTCGAGAACCGCATCCTCAGCGAGCTCGGTGATCCCCAGGACGAGTTCCGCTGGGACACCGACCTGAGCTTCGGTCCCCTGACGGTGGGCTATCGCATGCGCTACATCGGTCCGATGTTCACCAGCGCGTACGAGAACTTTAAGCCGCTGCCGACCGCTTGCTCGACGCCGACGACGTGCCCGCCGAACAACCTCGACGCGATCAGCCCGGAGGAGTTTCCGGCGGTCTTCTATCACGACCTGCGCCTGGCGTATGAAGTGAACAAGAAGTTCGAATTCTATCTGGGCGCGGACAACCTGCTCAATACCCACCCGCCCTATGGTCTCTCGGGCACCGGCACGACGGGTACCGCGGGCGACCGCGGCACCGGCAACGCGGCGATCTACGACGCGTTCGGCCGCAAGGTGTATGCGGGCTTCCGCGCACGCTTCTGATTGGTCGTAAACACTGTTAAGCCTCGGGGGCGAAGGGAAACCTTCGCCCCCTTTCTTTTGGAGAGCGCGTGGATCCCATCCAGACCGCCAGACAAATCGCGTCGCACGGTCGCGCGGACGAAGCGACACGGTTGCTCGAATCCGCCGGCGCATCGGGCAATGCCGCCGCGTTTGTCGAGCTCGCCATCTTGTATCTGGGCGGCCATATCGTGCCCCGCGATCTCGCCGCGGCCCGCGCGGCGCTCAAGCGCGCGGTCGCCATCGGGCATGTCGACGCCGCGCTGATGGAAGTCGCGCTCACCGCAAACGGGAGCGGGGACAAGCCGGACTGGGCCGGCGCGCTGCGCCTTCTGCGGCGAGCGGCCGGCAAGGACCCGCTGGCCAAGCAGCATGTCGAACTGCTCGACCAAATGGCGCTTCACGCGAACGGCATGCCGCGCCGGGCCGCTCCAGGCAGCCTGCTTCGCGAAAGCCCACGCGTCGAGCGCTTCGCGGGCTTCTGCACGCCCGCCGAATGCGCGCATATCGCATCGGTCGCAGCGCCGCTGCTTCAGCCCGCAACGGTATTCGACCCCGCAAGCGGCAGGATGGTACCGCATCCGATCCGATCGTCTGACAATGCACCGATCGGCCCCACCAACGAATCGCTCGTGGTGCAGGCGATCAACCGGCGCGTCGCCGCCGCTACCGCCACGGATGTGACGCAAGGCGAGCCACTCACCGTGCTGCGTTATGGGCCGGGCCAGCAATATCGGCCGCACCTCGATACGTTGCCGAACCCGGCCAACCAGCGCATCCGCACCGCGATCCTGTATCTCAACCATGCTTATACGGGCGGCGAGACCGTCTTCCCGCTGCTCGATCTCAAGATCACCCCGGGCACCGGCGACCTTCTGGTCTTCGACAATGTCGATCCGCAAGGCGCACCCGATCCGCTGAGCCGCCATGCCGGCCTGCCCGTCACCGGCGGCACCAAATGGATCGCCACACGGTGGATCCGCGCCCAGCCGACCACCGCCTGGGCGCTTTCGGACGAAGCTCGCGCCGCGGTCGCCTAGCTAGCTCCAGATCCGGTCGAACCGCCCGCCCAGTCCGGTCAGCAGCTCATATTGCGAAAGCCCGCTCAGCGCCGATGTCTCCGGAAGTGCATAGTCCATTGCGACCCAGTCGCCTTCGCGCAGCTGCGGCGCCGCGTCCACGCCGATCGCCACCAGGTCCATCGATACGCGCCCCAGCACCGGCAGCGTCGCGCCCTCCGTTCGCGCCGTGCCCTTGCCGGAGAAGCAACGCCGATAGCCGTCGGCATAGCCGATGTTCAGGATTGCCACCTCCATATCCGCCAGCGCGGTATAGGTGGTGTTATAGCCGATCGCCTCGCCCGCGCGCACCCGGCGGCGCTGCAGGATCTGCGCTTCGGGCGTCACGACCTGGCGGATGCCGGCATGGCCGGGATGCACCACGCCGCCATAGAGCGCGATGCCCGGCCGGGTGAGCTCGAAACGATAGTCGGGCCCAAGCGCGATCCCGGCGGAATTGGCCAGGCTCATTCGGCGCGCCGGGGTTCGCCCCGCCAGCGCCGCGAACCGGTCGCGCTGCGCCGCGTTCATCGGCACGTCCTCGTCGCCGCTGGCGAGGTGGGTCATCAGCGTCTCGATCGCCAGCCCGTCGAGCAGCCCCGCTGCGATCTCCTCGGGCGACACGCCCAGCCGGTTCATTCCCGTATCGACCATCACGTCGCAGGGCAGGCCGGTCGGCTTCCAGCGCGCCACCTGTTCCGCGGTGTTGAGCACCGGTCGAAGGTTCGGCGCGCCCGGCGGATCCTCGGCCCGCGCCCCGTGCAGCACCGAAATGGACACGCCGAGATCGGCCAGCGCCAACCCCTCGGCCCAGCTCGAGACGAAGAAGTCGCGGCAACCGATCCGGGCGAGACGCCGCACCACCTCGGTCGCGCCGAGGCCATAGCCGTCGGCCTTCACCGCCGCGCCGCACCCCGCCCCGCCCG
>JBEVLV010000135.1:0-38494 GCA_040508955.1 Sphingomonas sp.
CACCGCCGAGACCGAGCCCGTGATGCGCGCCGCCCATCGCCAGCGTCGCCGCACGCGCCGAGCGGCCCATGTCGAAGATGTAGAGCTGGCTGTCCGGGTAGCGGCGGAACTGCAGCGCTATCGCCGCGAGCAGGACCGACTTTCCGGCGCCGGTCGGCCCGACGATCATCATGTGCCCGACGTCGCCGACATGGGTCGACAGCCGGAACGGCGTCGATCCGCTGGTCTCGGCATAGAGGAGCGGCGGTCCGTTCAGGTGCCGGTTGCGCGATGGCCCGGCCCAGACGCTCGAGAGCGGCATCAGGTGCGCGAGGTTGAGCGTATGGACGAGCGGCTGGCGAACATTGGCATAGACCTGGCCGGGTAGGCTCGAGAGCCACGCCTCGACCGCGTTCAGCCCCTCGCGGATGCAGGTGAAGCCGAGCCCGTTGACGATCCGCTCGACCGCGCGGACCTTCTCCTCGACGCGGGCCCGGTCTTCGTCGGCAACGGTGATCGTCGTGGTGAGGTGGCCGAACGCAACATGGTCCCCACCGAGTGCCTGGAGCGCGAGGTCGGCGTCGGCGGTCTTGTTGTCGGCGTCGCTGTCGAACAGCTGGACGGGCTGGTTGTACATCACCTCGCGCAGCATCGCGGTGACCGACTTGCGCTTGTTGAACCATTGGCGGCGCAACCGCGTCAGGGCCCTGGTCGCGTCGGTCTTGTCGAGCGAAATGAAGCGCGTGACCCAGCGATAGCCGAAGTCCTGGTGGTTGAGCGCGTCGAGGATTCCCGGCCGGCTGAGGCTCGGAAAGCCGAGGATCGTCAGCGTCCGCAGGTGCAAGGCCCCGAGCATCGGCTCCAGCCCGCCGGTCAGCGGCGTGTCGACGAGCAGCCCGTCCAGATACATCGGCGTCTCGGGCACGCGCACCGCGTGGCGCCGCGTCGAAATCGTGCCGTGGAGGAAGGCGAGCGACTCCGCGTCGTCGAGCACAGCGATCTCCGGCATGAAGCCCGAGAACAGGTCGAGCGCGCGATCGGTCTCGGCGACGAACGTCGCAAGTGCCTGGCGCCAGTCGCGGCCCTGCAGCGCATCGGCGCGCTCGACCAGGGCGCGGCCGGCGGTGTCCGCCTGGTCCGGCGGCGGGAGAAAGGTCAGGGTGAGATGGTAGCGGCTCTCGAAATGGGCGCCCGCCGCCTCGAACGAGGCGCGGCGCTCCTCGTCGACAAGCCAGGACGCTGCCTCCGGGAAGCTGCTCTCGGGATAGCCCAGCGCCTCGCGGCGCTCGGCCTCGATATGCAATGCCCAACCCGAGCCGAACCGCTTGAGCACATTGTTCGCCCGGGCGCAGGCGGAAACGAGCTCGGCCTCGGTCGCCGATTCCAGGTCGGGACCGCGGAAGCGCAAGGTGCGCTGGAAGCTGCCGTCCTTGTTGAGGACGATGCCGGGCGCGACGAGCGCTGCCCAGGGAAGGTGATCGGCAAGCCGGTCGGCGCGGCTGCGATATTCGCGCAGGTTCAGCATGCGAGATATCCCCGCTGCCGAAGGTGGCGTGCCAGCACCTGGCCGAAGTCTGGATCGCGCTTCGCCGTGAACACCGCGACCGTGTGGCCCACGGCCCAGACGACGAGGCCGGCGATCCATTGCTGAAGCCCGAGGCCGAGCGCCGCAGCGGCAGTGCCGTTGACGATCGCGATCGCCCGCGGCGCCCCGCCGAGCAGGATCGGCTCGGCGAGCGACCGGTGGAGCGGCGCCTCGAACCCATCGAGATGCTGGGCCCCAAAAGCATCAGGGCCGATCATGCCAGCAGCGCCCCGCCGCCGAAGGAGAAGAAGGAGAGGAAGAAGCTCGACGCAGCGAAGGCGATCGACAGGCCGAAGATGATCTGGATGAGCCGGCGGAAGCCGCCGGCCGTCTCGCCGAAGGCCAAGGTCAGCCCGGTGACGATGATGATGATCACCGCGACGATCTTGGCGACTGGTCCCTGGACCGATTCCAGCACCTGCTGGAGCGGTTCCTCCCAGGGCATGCCGGTTCCCGAGGCATAGGCCTGGCCGACGGCGGCGACGGCGATGGCGATGGCGGCGCCGACGAGCAGGCGCGGTTTGGTGGACAAAGCGATGGTCTTCATGGTCAGTCTCCTGGGTTGGTGGGCAGGTGGAAGGGAGCGATCGCGTAGGCGCCCGTGTCGGGATCGACGCCGGCGACCCGCGCGATGGCGTCGACCGAGCGATGGGCGCCGCGTCCGGCGATGAAGACGACGAGGTCGATCGCCTCGGCGACCAAGCGGCGGGGCACGGTGACCACCGCTTCCTGGACGAGCTGCTCGACGCGGTAGAGCGCGGCCTCGGCCGAATTGGCATGGACGGTCGCGATCCCGCCGGGGTGCCCGGTGTTCCAGGCCTTGAGCATGTCGAGCGCCTCGGGGCCACGTACCTCGCCGACGATGATCCGGTCGGGGCGGAGGCGCAGGGTCGAGCGCACCAGGTCGGTCATCGAGACCACGCCCGGCCGCGTGCGCAGCGCGACCGTATCCGGTGCCGGGCTCTGCAGCTCGCGCGTGTCCTCGATCAGAATGACCCGCGCATCGACCCAGCGCATCTCGGCGAGCAGAGCGTTGGCGAGCGTCGTCTTGCCCGAGCTCGTCCCGCCGGCGATGAGGATGTTGAATCGCTGGGTGACCGCTGCCCGTAGCGTGTCCGCCATCGTCGCCGACATGATCCCGTCGGCGACATAATCTTCGAGCGTGTAGAGGCGCTGCGCGGGCTTGCGGATCGAGAAGCAGGGGCCCGTCGATACCGGCGGCAGGACGCCCTCGAACCGCTCGCCGGCCCGGCCATCGAGGTGCGCCGGCAGCTCGGCCGAGATGATCGGCTGGCCGGCATGGACCTCCGCGCGGGCGTGGCTGGCGACCAGCCGGACGATCCGCTCGACCTGTGGGGCCTCGATGACGATGCCGGTGTCGATCCGGCCCTCGCCGAGCCGGTCGAGGCGCAGCGACCCGTCGGGATTGACCATGACCTCGATCACCAGTGGATCGGCGAGCGCCGATGCGATGTCGGGGCCCATAGCCGTGCGCAGCATCGCGCGCCGGCGATCGGCAGAAAGGATATCGCTCATCGCTCTTCCCCCGCGGGGAGAAGCGTGCGCCTGCCGGTTGCGACCGCGCGGCCGACCTGGGTGACGAACGCCTCGAAGCGCTCGCGCGCCAGCGCGCGACCGGCCACGTCGTTCTCCGCCAGCGGCGCCTGGATCGCGAGCTCGAACCGGATGAACAATGCGAGCGTTTCGAGCGCGACATGGCCGTCGCGCTCGATGCGGCCAAGGGCGTTGGATATGCGGTCGAGGCGCAGCGCGAAGCGATCCTCGAGCTCGGATGCGCCCCGCCGGTTGAGCCAGGCGGTCACGGCGTCGGCGAGGATCGCCGACTTGGTCGCGCCCGGCGCCGCGGCAAGCGCCTCGAGGCGGTCGCTGACCGGCTTCGGCAGGAACAGCTGGTGGCGGACGCGCTCGGCCATGTCAGAAGTCCAGCTCGAGATTGCCGGGCCGCCTGTCGGCCATGTCGAGGGCATAGGCGCGGCGGGCGGTACCGGTGGCAGCCCGATCCATCGCGCGCTTGGCGGCGGCGGGGTCGCCGCCGTCTTCACCCAGCCCGAGCGGGTCGGTGGGCGCGAGGTCGATGGGGGCAGCGGTTACGACCTCCTGCGCGGGATGGCGCGCCTGCTCGAGCCCGCCGGTCTCCTCCTCGTCCTGGTCATCGACGGTGGCGGCGAGCCACGTGTCGATGGGACGGACCCGGTCCTGCCAGTCATGGGCGCGCCGCGGCGGCAGATCGACCGCGTCTTCCCGCCCGAGTGCCGGAGCCGGCAGCACGCGTGCCTTGAACTTGGCATCCTCGAAGTAGCGCAGTTTCCGCGCGCGGACCGGCGGATGACCCGCGATCAGCACGACCTCGTCGGTCGACGGCAGCTGCATCACCTCGCCGGGTGTCAGCAGGGCGCGCGCGGTCTCCTGCCGGCTGACCATGACGTGTGCGAGCCAGGGCGCGAGGCGATGGCCGGCATAGTTGCGCATCGCGCGCTGCTCGGTGGCGGTCCCGAGCGCGTCGGAAATCCGCTTGGCGGTGCGTTCGTCGTTCGTCGCGAAGGCAACGCGGACATGGCAGTTATCGAGGATGGCGTTGTGCTCGCCATATGCCTTCTCGATCTGGTTGAGGCTCTGCGCGATCAGGAAGGCGCGGACGCCATAGCCGGCGAGGAACGCCAGGCTGGTCTCGAAAAAGTCGAGGCGGCCGAGCGCCGGGAACTCGTCGAGCATCATCAGCAGCCTGTGGCGCCCGGGCGCGCCCGCGGCATGGAGCTGCTCGGTGAGGCGCCGGCCGATCTGATTGAGCACGAGCCGGATCAGCGGCTTGGTGCGGCTGATGTCCGACGGCGGCACGACCAAGTAGAGCGATACCGGATGCGGTGCGGCGACCAGGTCCTCGACCCGCCAGTCCGACGCGGCCGTGACCGCCGCGACGGTGGGATCCCGGTAGAGGCCCAGGAAAGACATCGCGGTCGACAGCACGCCCGAGCGCTCGTTGTCGGACTTGTTGAGCACTTCGCGTGCCGCCGAGGCGACGACCGGGTGCACCAGCGGCATCTTGTCGGTGCCGAGGTGATTGGTCGTCATCATCGCACGCAGCGTGGCGACGAACGGTCGCTCAGGGTCGGACAGGAAGGTCGCGACGCGGGCGAGCGTTTTCTCCTCCTCGGCGTAGAGGATGTGGAGGATCGCGCCGACCAGAAGCGAGTGGCTGGTCTTCTCCCAATGGCTCCGACGCTCCAGTGCGCCCTCGGGATCGACCAGGATGTCGGCGATGTTCTGGACGTCGCGGACCTCGTCTGCGCCCCGGCGCACCTCGAGCAGGGGATTGTACCGCGCCGAGCGCGCGTCGGTCGGATTAAAGAGCAGGCAATGCGAGAAGCGCGAGCGCCAGCCGGCGGTCAGCTGCCAGTTCTCGCCCTTGATGTCGTGGACGACCGTCGAGCCGGTCCATCCGAGCAGGGTCGGGACGACGAGGCCGACGCCCTTGCCGGAGCGCGTGGGCGCGAAGGCCATGACGTGCTCGGGGCCGTCATGCCGGAGATAGTGCGCGGCGGCGCGGCCGAGGAACACGCCTGCATCGGCCGCCAGGCCTGCGGCGCGGATGTCGCGCGGGCTGGCCCAGCGGGCCGACCCATAGGTCGTGACGTTGCGTTGCTGCCGAGCTCGCCAGACCGAGCCGGCCACCGCCGCACCGCAGCCAAGCAGGCCGCCGCCGGCGGCGATGGCGCCCGCCTCGTCGAAGACGACCGGGGCATAGGCGTCGAAGTGGAACCACCATGCGAAGAGCGACCAGGGCGCGTACACCGGAGTGCCGCCGAGCCGGAACCAGGGCGCGCCGAGCTCCGGCTGGTAGGCAAGCGATGCCGCCGCCCACTGCGTCGCGAGCCAGATACCCGCCACGACGATCGCAGCGATAACCAGCATCTGGCCAAAGAGGAGCTTCGTCGGTGTCATGCGGGCCTCCGCCCGCGCGACTCAATGTCCGGGGCTCGGCCTCAAGACTCGTTGGAATTCGATCAGGGCATCAGGCGCTCGCTGGTGACGCGGAGTACGTATTTGGAGCCACCCGGCTCAACGGCTTCATTTGGGCCGGTTGGGCTGTCGCGAGATGGCGCGCTTATGCAGCGATCCGAGGATTTCCCGGCAGATCGAGTATTTCCGCCGAAGGATTGATGCCGGCTACACACACGGGCGCGACGTCCGAATCCCGCCCAAGGCTAGGCCTCGCGTACCGCCACCAGCGCTTTGTCGCCGCGTGTCGACACCGCGTTGCGCAGTCCAAGCCGGAACGGAGCGGCCGCGATCTCGAAGCTGTCGCCCTCCCTTACTTCTACCTCTCCGAACGACAGCGTCGACGTCCCGAAGAAGTGCACATGCAGGTCGCCGGGCATGCGGAACAGATCATATTTGAAATGGTGATGTTCGAGATTGGCGATGCTGTGCGACATGTGGCGCTCGCCCGACAGGAAGGGCCTTTCCCAGATCACCTCCGCTCCCCGCACGATACGGCTGGTGCCGCGGACCTCTTCGGGCGGTGAGACCAGCAGCAGCTCGGGACCAATCGACGCCTGCCGCAATTTGGAATGTGCCAGCCACAGATAATTCCCGCGTTCTGTCACATGATCGGAAAACTCGTTCGCGAGTGCGAAGCCGAGCCGCACCGGCACGCCATCGGGAGCGATCCAGTAGATGCCCGCGAGCTCGGGTTCTTCGCCCGCATCCAGCGCAAAACCGGGCGAGACCAGCGCCGCTCCCGGCGCGGTCAGGGACCAGCCGTTCCCCTTGTAAAACCATTCGGGCTGCGCGCCGACGGCACCCGCGGACGGACGCCCCGCCTCGATGCCCATCCGGAACATGCGCATCGAGTCGGTCTCCTGCCCCGCGGGCGCATGCGACACGTGCATCGCATCGCGCCCGGCGGCGGAGCCCAGATGAGTCAGGCCCGTCCCGCTCAATACCAGATGCGCCGGATCAGGATGGTCGATCGGCGCCAGTATCTCGACCTCGTCGAGATCGATGCCTTCCGCGACGAGGTTGACCGCCCAGGCCTGAAGTCGCCAGCCTGCTTCATAGGCGGCCCGTGCGAGCTCGAGCACCGATCCAACGCCCTCCAGCCGGCGCGCGGCCTCGCCGTCGAAGAGCGCGACACCGCGTCTGCCTTGCGCGTCGCGATACTGGATCAGCGAGAAGAGCGGCATGATTGGCTGGTTCACTCAATATCTCCCGGCCGGCATCCAGCACGGTGCCGCTCGACTGCAGGTCAGGGCGCAGGCGCGCCCGAAGACCTATTCGTGGTAAAGCACCGACCGGCCACCATCGATGGTGATGGTCGAGGCGTTGATGAACGGCGCCTCGTCCGACGCGAGGAACACCGCGGTCATGGCGACCTCTTCGGGACGCCCGATGCGCCCCGGCGGATGCAGGGCGTTGGCGCGCGCGCGCTCGGCTTCCGGATCCGGAAAGGTCGCCCAATGATCGAGGGCGAGCTGCGTCTCGATATAGCCAGGCGCGATCGCGTTCACCCGGACGCCCGCCCGGGCATATTCGATCCCGAGCGCCCGGACCAATCCGATCACGGCGTGCTTCGCGACCGGATAGGGGAAGCAGCCCGGGATGATCGTGAAGCTGTGCACCGAAGCGAGCGCGATGATCGATCCGCCGCCCCGGACGACCATGTCGGGGAGTACAGACCGGGCACTGTGCCAGACGCCGTCCAGATCGACCGAGAAGCAGCGCCGCCAGTCATCCTCGCTGGTCTCCAGCGGCTTGCCGAAGACATTGATGCCGGCATTGGCGACGAGGATGTCGACCGGACCCAGCGCCGTATGCGTCTCCCGGACCATCGCCTCGATGCTAGCCGGGTCGGTCACGTCGGTCGGGACGGCAAGCGCCCGATATCCCTGCTCCTGAAGCGCCTGCGCCGCCGCGGCGCCCGCCGCGGCATCGATATCGGCGATCATCACCGCCGCGCCTTCCCGGGCAAAGGCGGTGGCAATGGCGGCGCCGATCCCCTTACCGCCTCCGGTGACGATAGCGGTCTTGCCCGTAAGGCGCATGCTACCAGTCCACGATCGTGCCGTCGGCGAGCACCGCTTCGCTGGCATGGATCACTTCCTGCTCGAACGGATGCGCGTCGCAGACCGCTTCATCGACCTCGATGCCGAGGCCGGGCGCCTCGGGAAGCTGCCAATGCCCGTCAACCATGCGGATAGGCCCGCGCACAACCTCATCGTACCAGGGCACGGCACCGACCATTTCTTCCTGGATGACGTGGTTGGGCGTCGAGACCGCGAAGTGCAGCGCCGCGACGCCGGCGATGGGCCCGAGCGGATTATGGGGTGCGACGCCGACCGAGGCAGCCTCGGCCATCGCCGCGATCTTCTTGGCCTCGAGCAGCCCGCCGCAATGGCAGATATCGGGCTGGATGATGTCGACCGCGCGCATCCGGAGCAGGTCGTCATATTCGACCCGGTCGACCAGCCGCTCGCCCGTCGCGATCGGCACGCTGGTCCTGGCCGCGAGCTTGGCCAGCGAGAGCGTCTCGCCCGGCGGCAGGGGCTCCTCGACGAACATCGGGCGGCCGGGCGCGAGTGCCTCGATATAGGCGAGCGCGCTGCCGATCGATGCGGGGCGCCCATGGAAGTCCACCATGATGTCGACATCGGGCCCGACCGCGGTGCGCAAGCCATCCATCATGCGTGCGACATGGTCGACGGCGCGGACATCGACACCATAATGCGAATAGGGAATGAAGACCGCCTTCAGCGCGCGATAGCCTTTCTCCACGACGGCCCGGCCGCGCTCGGCGATCGCATCGACGCTGTCGGTCTCATAGACCGCGCGCATGTCGCCCATGCCGAGATGCGTGTAGACCTTGACCTTGTCGCGGACCTTGCCGCCGAGCAGCCGCCAGACGGGCAGGTCGAGCGACTTACCGAAGATATCCCATAGGGCGATCTCGATCCCGGAGATGGCTGACCGGCCGATGACGCCGAGGCGCCAGAAGCTGTGCTTGGTCATGACCCGGACCAGCTGCTCGATATCCCGCGGGTCGCGCCCGACGATGAGCGGTTCGAGATCGCGAACGGCGCCGTCGACGGCGCGCGTCTTCCACTCCAGCGTGGCCTCGCCCCAGCCGTGCAGTCCGTCCACGTCCGTATCCACCCGGACGAAAATCCAGTTGCGCATCTCGGCATGCACGACCCTGGTAGTCACTCGCGTAATGCGCATCGCGCCCTCTAATTCTCGTAAAAAAGTGGCCCTCCCCCGGGAGGGAGGGCCGCAGGAGGGTTGGAGTGTTTCGTAGCCTCAGAAATTCCCGCGCAGGATCAGCGCGAACCGGCGGTCGGTGATGAAGGACGACCTCGGTCCCACCCTCCCGCTGGCGGTGAACTGCTGCTCGGTCTGGGTGACGGTATTGGTGAGATTGACGCCCTGGACGCCGATCTTGATCTGCTTGGTGACGTTGAAGAATGCCGATGCGTCGAGCTGCCCCGTCGCCTTCTGATAGACCGGGAAATAGGGGTAGATCTCGTCGACCGCGGTCTCGAGGAACCGCGACCGCCAGTTCCAGGCCACGCGCAGCGACAACGGCCCTTTCTCATAGAAGCCGGTCAGGTTGATGTTATCGCGCGACAGGCCCTCGAACGGAAGCGAGCCGCGGCCGGTGGACGGCTCGGCGGCGGGCGCCACCGAGACGTTGGACAGGAAGGCGTTGGGCAGCCCCTTGCTCACGACGTGCGAGTAGGTCGCCGCGGCGCCGAACCCGCTGAGGAAGCCCGGCAGGAAGTCGAATGCCTGCTGATAGCCAACCTCGAAGCCCTTGATCGTGCCCGTGCCGTTGAAATTGGCCGGGGCGAGCTGGAAGGCGGTCTGGGTCACGCCGTTGTTGGTGAAGCTGCGCTGGACGTTGCTCTGGTAGAAGAAGCCGTCGATGCTCTTGTGGAAATAGTCGAAGGTGAGCGAACCGACCTTCCCGAAGAACCATTCGGCTCCGATGTCGAACTGCTTCGATACGGCAGGCCGCAGATAGGGATTGCCGGCGGTCGCGGTCAGCGGCACCTCGCCGCTGTTGACCGACATGGCGACGTAGTTGCGCAGGAACCCGAAATCCGGCCGCTGGATCTGCTTGGAAGCGGAGAAGCGGAACTGCAGATTGTCGGTCGGGCTGACGATCAGATTCACGCTCGGCAGCCAGTGGTGGAAGTTATTCTCCACCGTCGCCTGGGTCGAGGCTGCGTTGCTGAACGTGACCAGGCTATCATAGAATGCCTGGCCGCGCGCGCAGATCGGGGGCGGGGACGCACCGCCCTGGCAAATCTGCGCAAAGCTTCCGCCAAGCGTGTTCGACGGGTACTGGATCGAGCCGGTCGCGTGATCCCGGGTGTCGACGTACCGCAGGCCGATATTGCCCCGGACCTTCACGCCGCCGAATATCGGTTCCTTGGAGCCGAAATCGAGGCGCAGATAGGCAGCCGTCGTGCGCTCACCCGAGGTATCGATTTCGCCGGGAAGATAGGAGGTGCCTGCCACCACGCCGGCCCGTTGGCCGACGGGAGTCCAGCCGCCGGCAAAGCCGCCATTCGACTGCTGCCAGACCTTGTTGATGTTCTGGAAGAAGGTCGATGCCGCGGCATAATTGTCGAGCTGGTGGTTGGCATAGTACCAGCCCTGCGGCCCATTGGTCTTGCCCTGGAAGAAATTGTCGAACTGGTAGAGCTCGGCCTGATCCTTGCCCGCCTGATTGAGATAGACCGCGTCGCCCGTCCCGTCCCAGACCTCGCTCACATAGCCCCAGTTATAGGCCGTGTAGCGCACCGTCTGATCGCGGTCGGAATAGCGGACCCCGGCATGAACCTTCTGGAGGAACGGGATGTCCTCGTCGATGGCATAGCTGACATCGCCCTTGAACGCCCATTCCTTGCCGTCGCTCTCGTCCATGTGATCCATGGCCGCGCGCCAGAAATAGTTCGCCGGGTCGGCGAAATACTGGCTGTCGCTCTGGCCGGCGATCCGGGCATTGGGCGAGGCGTTGTTGAGCGGCTTGTGCAGGATCGCGACGGGCAGCTTGCCCGTGAGATCGAGCTCCTCGTCGGCAAAGGTGTCGGTATAGGAGGTGAAGTCGAACGACCGGGCGCGCGAGGTTACATATTGCCCGTCGAGCGCGACTGACAGACGCGGCGTCGGGTTCCATTTCCAGTTGAGCGAGAAGTCGCTCGTCACGGTCCGCTCGAAGCGATCGCGACGCGAGAGATTCTGTTGCATGCCGCCGGTCGGCGTCGGCGAATTGGGCTGGCCCGAAGACGCGGTGCGCCAGCCCGTGCCGGGCTGCGTGATGAAGCCCTTCTGGAAGACGCCGTTGGCATCATATTGATAGTCGGTGAAGCCTGCCGGGCAATTGGCCGAGGAATCAGCGCTCGGCAGGCAGCCGGCCGGATAGGTGTTGTACTCAGACAGTCCGCTCTCGGTCTCGAACGTATGCTCGGTCCAGGCACGCGTCGCGAGCGTGCGCAGGAACTGGCCGGTCAGCTGCATCGTCTTGTCGGGGCTCTCCCACTGCGCCGCGACCGCGCTGCCATAGCGTTTGCGCTCGGTATCCTGGGTGCGGAAGCTCGCGCCGATCGGAGCGAACGCGACGTCGCGGCCCGGCAGGCGATTGCGCAGCACGCCGGCGGGCGTGGTCAGGCCGTCGCGAGTCTGGAAATTGGTCGCCTGGACGCCGTCCGAGCGGACCTTCAGATCGGAATAGGAATAGTCGAGCAGCAGGCCGAAGGTGCCGATGCCGGTCTCCCAGGTGTCGCTGACCAGGGCCGAGGCGACCGGCGACCATTTGTCGCGGAAATCGCTGTAATTGGCCTCGAGGTCGAACGCCGCATGGAAGCCCTTGCGGTCGAGAGGCTTGAGCGTGTTGAGGTTGACGGTGCCGCCGAGGCCGCCCTCGATCATGTCGGCGGTCGGCTCCTTATACACCTCGATCGAGCTGAGCAGCTCCGCCGGGAAATCGGCGAGGTTAATCGTGCGGCCAAAGCCGGCGGTGAAGCTGTCGCGTCCATTCACTTGGGTCTGGATCTGGCTGAGGCCGCGGATCTGCACCGTGGTGCCCTCGGCCGAGAAGTGATCGGGATCGTTTCCGCCCTGGAACTTGCTGATCGTGACGCCCGGGATGCGCTGCAGCGATTCCACCACCGAGCGGTCCGGCAGGGCGCCGATATCCTGTGCGGTGATCGCGTCGACAAAGGTGTCGGAGTTGCGCTTGATCGACTGGGCGGACTGGAGCGAGGCGCGAATGCCGGTGACGATGATGTCCTCTGCGCCCGCATCGGCACCGCCCTGCTGGTCGGCGGGAGGGTTTTGCGCGCCGGCGATGGGCGCCGAACTGTCAGCACTTTGCGCCTGGGCGCCGGAAGCAACGGACAAGGCCAGCGCGGAGACCCCCGCCGCCAGGGCCCGCACCGTGCCGAGCCGCCGAAAAAATGCCGTGTCGATCGCCGTCATTACCGTCCCCTCTCCCTGCCCCTGTTCGGGCTATGGCGCATCGGATGAACCCGATCCCACCGATTCTGAGGCAACTATTACCAAACCTGTATTATAGTTCAAACCATATTTTGCGCATTATCACATCAACCGGTGCTACATCGCCGGTGCGGGGAGCTCGCGGACGATGGCGACATCCCAAGGACCGAGCGCAAGTGCCTGTCCCGGCTGCAGCGTCCGCCCGGCGATCAGATCAGTTCCGGCAGGATAGCGGTAGGCGACCTGCTGGGCGCTGCCGGAGAAGTTGAGAAAGAAGCGGATGCGGCGACCGTCGCTATCAATGGCTTCGCGGACACGCACCTTCCCGGGCCGGACGGGAATAGTACCGGCAACACCGCTATCGCGCAGCAGGTCGCGCACGACGCTATATTGGATCGCGTCCGATACGGCCGTGCCTTCATAGATGAGCGAACCGGCGCCCAGCCGGTTGCGCGTGATGGCGGGCCAGCGGGCGAGATGGGGATCGTCATACCAGGCGAGCGGCTCGGCCGTGCCGGGTATGAGGAACTCCGCCCAGGTGTCGACCTTGTTCGCGGCGCCGGCACCGAAAGGATCGCCCTTGAGCCCGACCGGCCGCTCGAGCGACGAGAATTCCTGATAGGTGATGCCCGTCACGCGCGCGAGCGGACCAGGCGCCGTCTGCGCGCGCACCGCATTGTCCTGGTTGGCGAAGCCGCTCTTGAACGTCATCAGCGCGTGCCCGCCGCCCTGGACATAGCTCTCGATGCGCCGCAGGAGCGCGTCATCGGCCACATAGAGGCTGGGGATCAGGACCAGCTTGTAGCGCGCGAGATCCAGGGCCAGATCGTCGGCCGACACGAAGTCGACCCCGATATCGGCCTGGTAGAGCGCGCGGTGCATCTGCCGCAGCGTGCTGGCGTAACCGGTGGTCTGTTCGGGCTGCCAGTCGCCGCCGCCCTCCTTTCGGTACGGCATCAGCGACAGGGCAGTCGCCGAGTCCGGGCTGTACAGGATCGCCACCTGGTTGTTCATCCTCAGATTGGCGATCGCTGGTCCGAGCCGCGCGAGTTCCTCGCCCGTGCGCCTGACCTCGGCATAGGCACGGCCGGGCTTCAGGTCATGGCCGAGCACGCCCTTCCAATAGGTCTCGAGCCCCGCGTGCAGCGAGGCCCAGTGCCAGTAGAGCAGCATGTTCGCGCCGCTCGCGACATTGGCATAGAGGTCGAGCCGCAGTTGCCCGTCATAGGGCGGATACTGGCCCTGCGAATTCCAGCCGATCGTCTGGGCGCTGGTCTCGGTGACGAAATAATTCCGGTGCTTCAGCGAGCGCGCATAATCGCCCGTCATCGCCTGCCACTGGCCGTCCATCTTGTCCTGGGTGGCGTGATAGACATTGATCCCGACGGCATCGAGCAGCGGCGCGACCGCGAACTCGTCGACATCGCCGCGCATCGCGCTTGCGAAATCATGCAGGACGATCTGGTCGGGCCGCCGCAGCTTGCGGACCAGCGCCGCCTGCCAGGCGAGATAGCCGGTGACGCGGGTTCGCTGGAAACGATTCCACTCCAGCTTGTAGCTCGGGCTGACCGAGAAATCCGGCCGGGGCATGTCGTCCCAGTCATGGATCGCCTGTCCCCAGTAATTGAGGAGCCAGGCGCGATCGAGCGCTTCGGGCGTGCCGAACCGTGCCTTCAGATGCCCGACAAAAGCCTGGAAGATGTCATCATTGGCCGCGCTGTTCGGACCGGTCTCGTTGTCGAGCTGCCAGCCGATCACCGCCGGATTGTCGCGGTAGCGCTCGACGAGCCGCGTCACGATCCGCTCGGCATAGCGCCGGAACAAGGGATCGTCGTAATTCATGTTCTGGCGCATGCCATAGCCGACCGGCGCACCGCCGAGCGGCCGGGCGAGCAGTTCGGGATGGGCGCGGTAGAGCCAGGGCGGCATGGAATAAGTCGGCGTGCCCAGGATCACCTTGATCCCGGCCGCGCCGAATGCCGCGACCGCCTTGTCCATCCAGGCGAAGTCGAACTTGCCGTCGGCGGGCTCGAATGTCCCCCAGCTGGACTCGCCCATGCGCACGACGTTGATGCCCGCCTTGCGCATCAGCGCGACATCGGTCGCGATACGGTCCGGACCCTGATCGGCCGGCATATATTCGCTGTAGTAGGAACTGCCGTAGAGGATCTGGGGAACGCTGGCCGAGGGTTGCGCCATCGCCGGTTGCGCGAAGAGCAGCGCGATCAGGCTTGCTGCACGGAACTTCATGAGGGCTGCTCCAGAAACTGCCTGTGCCCGGCGAGGAAATCCGCATGGGACGGCATGATCGAGGTCGCGCGGCGATTGACCTCGCGCACATTGGACAATCGCGCGAGCGTCTCCTCGCGCGACAGCAGGTCGAGGACCGGGTGATAGCCGCGAGGCTCCACCCCCTGCCCCGCCATGACCGCGAGCCAGCTGGTCTCGGTGAAGAGTTCGTCATTTTCCCGCACGATCCGCCCGTTGGCACCGAACAGATCGAGCTTGCGCTGCAGCCCCTCGGGCACCGGCAGGTTGCGGCAATGCCGCCAGAAGGCCGTGTCGTCGCGCCGCGTGGCCCGGTAATGGAGCACCAGGAAATCCCGGATCGTCTCATATTCCTGGATCGTCTGGCGGTTGAACGCGTCTGCTTCCGCCGCCTCGAACGCACCCGTCGGAAACAAGGTCATCAGCCGCGCGATGGCGGACTGGACGAGATGGATGCTGGTGGATTCGAGCGGTTCAAGGAACCCGCCGGCCAGCCCGATCGCCACGACATTGCCGATCCAGGGCCGCCGGCGATAGCCGCTGGTGAAGCCGAGCCGGCGGGGCTCGGCCAGCGCCTCCCCGTCGAGATTGGCGAGGAGCGTCGCGATCGCCTCGTCATCCGACAGGAAGCGGCTCGAATAGACATAGCCGTTGCCGGTGCGATGCTGGAGCGGAATGCGCCATTGCCAGCCTGCCGGCCGGGCGGTCGCCCGCGTGAAGGGAACCGGGTCCTCGATCCGGGCACAGGGCACCGCGACCGCGCGGTCGCATGGCAGCCACTCGCTCCAGTCCTCATAGCCCGAGCCCATCACCTGTTCGATCAGGCGGCCGCGAAAGCCCGAACAGTCGATGAACAGGTCGCCCTGCACTTCCCGGCCGTCGGCGAGCACGAGCGTTCGGACGAGGCCGAACTCGCCGTCGCGGACCACGTCCACGACCTTGCCCTCGGTGCGCACCACGCCGCGCGGCTCGGCGACGCCGCGCAGGAACTTCGCATAGAGGCTCGCATCGAACTGAAAGGCGTAGGAAAGGCGGCTGAGCGGCGAGCGCGTCTGGTCCGGTACCGGCCAGGTGAAGCGGCCGGCGCGCGCCGCCACGGCAGCGAGCGAATAGGCGTCGAGCGGCGTTTGCTCCCCGAGCAGCCGCCCCTTTAGCCAGAAATGCTGGAAATCCACGCCCAGCATCGGCAAGCCATAGGAGCCGAACGGATGGAAATAGCGCTCGCCGGGGGCGGTCCAGTCGACGAATTCGATGCCGAGCTTGTAGGTCGCCTCGGTCGCGCGGACAAAGGCGTCCTCGTCGAGCTCGAGCAGCGCGTTGAAATGGAGCAGCTGGGGTATCGTCGCCTCGCCGACGCCGACCGTGCCGATCTCGTCGGATTCGACGAGCTCGATGGCGACGCCACTTGCGCCGAGGATCTTGGAGAGGGCGGCGGCGGTCATCCAGCCGGCCGTGCCGCCGCCCAGGATGACCACCTTGGACACGCGTCCGCCCGGATTGACGCTGCTCATGCGAGCAACGCCGCATGATAGGCGCCGCCGGCCGGGGGATCGGAGATCGTGCCGGTCCTGCCCTCCGCCTCGACCCGGTATTCGATCACGCCGAGCGCCGGATCGACCGGCCCGAGCGCGACGCTGTGCACCGCGCGTCCCTCATGCCTGGCAGCCGTGCGCGACCAGTCCGTGTGGCCCAGCCCGCGGTGGAGCAGGCCGATCCGCGCGTCGGCACCGACACCTGGCGCCACCACGAAAAGCCTGAGCGCCTCGCCGGGGCGCAGGATCGAGGGGCGCGTCGGCAGGAACAGGCGGGAGGCGCCGGAAGCGGGCACCAGCGCGGCCTGCTGCGCGCGCAGCGCCTCTTCGGGCAGGTCGCCCAGGAATTCCTCGAGCGACAGCCTCAGCCGCTCCACGGCGATCCGCACGAGCTTGTTCTGCATCGAGGCGAGCTGCCCGAGGTCGTGGCGTGTCGCGATGACGCTCTGGAAATCGACTATGGCGGCGCGGACCTGCGGCAGCAGTTCGAGCCAGAGCGGCAGCCCCTCCTCGCCGACCAGCCTGCGGGCGCCCTGCGCATCCCCCGCCTTGCGCAGCGCGTCGGCCCGGACCAGCACGGCGTCGAGCGCGTGGGCATTCCGATACGCGTCGCAATAGGGCACCAGGAATTTCACGAAGCCGGCCAAATAGCCCAGACGTTCGCGCTCGAGCGCCGTGTCGGCCAGCCGCGCCAGCGCCTCGAACCGTGCCGCGGTGCGCCGCTGGCGCAGGAGCATCGCCGGGTCCGGCGTGTTCTCTCGATATTTGAAGGCTTCCTGGTAATCGGCTGAAAGCTCGACATGTCCGGCATGACCATCGGGCGTGGTCGCCCCGGTATAGGTCGACGCGATGGCCCCGCCGGTATCGCAGTCAAGCATCAGTCCGGCGAGCGCCGGGGCACGCGAGGGCGCGGCCTGGCTGCGGGCGTAGCGCGCATAATGGGTGCGCGCGCTCAACGTCCTGTCCCAGCCGGCGCCGGCGAAATAAGTCGCGGTGGGATCGACGATGCGGTGCCGCCAGTGAATGCCGAGCATTCCCTGGCAGCCGAGCGACCGGGCGCGACGCATATCGTCCTCGATGCGCGAGGCGCGGAATTGCGGGAACCACATCGAGGGATCGTCCTCGAGCCACGGGATCGGCCAGCGCTCGCGGCCCTCCAGGCCGCCAAAGGCCTCGGCGACTGGATCCCAGCCAAGCGTGTCGCCGAGGGCGGAGAAGATGATGTCGCCCGGAAGATTCTGGTGCAGGCGGGCGAAGTGGCGGGTGAACCCGCCCCATCCCGCCACGACCAGGCGCTTGCGCGGCGCATGGCGTCTCAGGAAATCATGCGCCTGCACAAAGGCGGTGGTCGAGATCGGCACGTCCTTGGCGCGGCTGTCCCAGTTGGACGTCTCGTCCTCCCAGAGCCAGACATGATCGACCATCGGATAGCGTTCCAGCAGATCGGCAAGCCGCGCCTCCAGCAGCCGCTTGGCCGTCACGCTGTCCGCGAAGCCGGCCGGGTGCGACCTGGCCTCGGGCGGCAGCGCGTCGCCGATCGCGGCGGGAAGCTTATAGGGCTCGAAGCCGATCCCGGTCCGGATCCCGAGGTCGCCCGCGAAGGACAGGCCGTCGCGCAGCATGGCGGCGGTACGATCCGCTATCTCCCAATTGTCGGCGGCGAGCCGCGCGGCGTCGGATCCGAACGTCTCGCGGTCGAACAGCTCCGACGAGCCCATGCCATAGGTCGACGTACGCTGCGGCAGATAGCCCCAGCCCCGCGTCGCGGTCGTCTCCAGCTCGGCCTGCTGCCCCGCTCCAGCGAAGCGCACCGACAGATAGGCCTCGGTCGGCTGCAGCGTGTCGGTATAGACGTGCATGCCGAAAAGGTTGAGCCGCATGCGCAGCATGGCCGCGAAATAGGCGCGGAAATCCTCCTGGTTGAACACGCTGATGCAGTTGAGAAAGTCCGGCCAGGGCAGCAGCCCGCGCGTGGCGAAGGCAGGTTCGGCGCGCCAGGGCCGCCCCGCCTCGGGCAGCGACCAGCGCCGGACCCCGCCGGGCGGCACCATCGTGCCATCGAGACCGAACAGTGCGCCCTGCCGCTCCAGCAGGTCGAACACTGCATGCAGCAGCGCCTGCTCGCTTGCGGCCCGGACAGTCACCGTGTCGCCGCTGCGGGCGATCTCATAGGTTTCGCTCGCCAGCCCGGCGACGATCGAGAGGATGAAGGTGGGCGCGCCCGCCCCGTCCGGTGCTTCGCGGACGTCCCGTGCGAGCCCCAGGGCCACCAGCCCGCTGCGCAGCTCCTGCATCGCCAGCCGGGTCTTCGGTGTATCGACGCAGGCGCGCCATATCCGCACTACGGACGGGCCGGCCGCCGGGGCCGGGGATGCGAGCAAGGCAAGGCCCGTAGCCGTGCCGCCGCGGATCAGCGTGCGCCTGTCGATCATATGCCTCCCCTATATCTGGAGGCACCTGTATTAAAGGTTTAGCAAAATCGCAATATAGCTATGTGACACCGGCACTGGCCAGGACGCGCACCGTATCGTCGAAATGGGCCGACATGGCGTCCCGCGCGGCGGTAATATCCTGGTCCGCGATCGCCTTGGCGATCGCCTCATGTTCGGTGATCATGAGCTCGCGTTCCGCGAGCGTGCGGTTCTTCCAGCCAAGCGGCCAGGTCTGTTTGGTGACCGGGGCGAAGGCCTTGATCATGATCGAGAATAGGGGATTCTGGCTTGCATCGGCGACCGCCGCATGCAGCGCGATATCGTGCTGCCAGATATCGTCGGGACGATCGAACGCGGTCCGCATCGCCCGGGCATGACCGAGGATGATCTCGGCCTCCTCGTCCGACCGCCGCAGCGCCGCCAGGATGGCGCCGCGGACTTCCAGGCTGCGGCGCACGTCGAGCACCTGCTGCACGGTGACGTGCCGCGTGTGGACGACATGATCGAGCAGCAGCCCGACGACATTCTCGTCGGGCACCGACACGCGTGCGCCGCGGCCATTGCCCATTTCGACGATGCCGAGCGCGGAGAGCGACCGGTTGGCTTCGCGCATCACGATCCGCGAGACCCCGAACCGTTTGGCGAGCGCGCTCTCTGACGGCAATGGGTCCCCTTGCCGCAGGCCGCCGGACTGGATGAGGTCGATGATCGCGTTGATCGTGCGTGCGACCATCCCATCTCCGCGCCAGGCGACTTCCTTTTCGAGCGGTTCGAGGTCCGCCATCATATTCTCCACGTCATGCTGCAATATTGCCTTAAGCTGGCTGATAGATACTGACAACGTTGATCACCATCCGGCATCAACCTCTAACACATGACCGCTGATCATGCGCGCTCCATCGCCGGCTAGGAAGAGCACCGCGGCGGCGATATCCCCAGCTTGGATGCGATTTTTCAGGCACTGGCGCCCGAGCACCCAGGCCGCATAGGCGGCGGCCCGATCGCCGAAGATGCGCTCTTCCGCGTCCGAGACCACCGCGCCCGGCGATACGGCATTGACCCGGATGCCGAACGCGCCGAGTTCGCGCGCCAGCCCCTTGGTCAGTCCGAGCATCCCGCCCTTCGACGTGACATAGGGCACATACCCGTCCCACTCGCCGCTCAGCGTCACCGAGCAGAAATTGACGATGGCGCCCGCCCCCTTTGCCTTCATCGAGGGCGCCACCGCCTGGGCCAGCGCGAAGGCGGCGCCGACATTGACGCGCATCTGCTCTTCATATTCGGCGAGCGAGAACTGCTCAAAGGGCCGGTTCACGATCAGCGCCGCGTTGTTGATGAGCACGTCGATGCCGCCCTGGGCCTCAGCAAGCGCGGCGATGGCGGCCCGCGCTCCCTCAAGGTCGGCAAGGTCCTGCTGCATATAATCGACCTTCCCCGGCCCCGCCTGGGCGATGCCTTGGATCGCCGCCCGGGCGTCTCCGGCATCGGCCCGGTCAAGCACCACCACCTGCGCGCCTGCCGCCACGAATGCCTCGGCCTGGGCCCGCCCGAGCGATCCAAGGCCTCCCGTCAACAGGATCGTCCTGCCCTTCATCCGAGCCTCCATTCATCATTGCTGCCAATATTGACATTTCTGTATGATAGGTTGCTAATGTTTTGAGACAATAAGCGAGATAAAGGCGTGGCGAGGATCGTGCGGGTTCATGCGGGCGGGGACAATGTAGGAGAAAGCGCCCTGTGGTGCGACCGCACCGGGCGGATCCTGTGGGTCGATATCGTCGGGCGCAAGATCCACGCCTTCACGCCCGCCTCCGCATCGCTCGAATCATGGGGCACGCCCGATCTCGTCACCTCGCTCGGGCTGCGCGCCGATGGCGGGCTCGTCATGGGCCTCCGGCGGGAGGTCGTGCTGTGGGACTGGGACGACAGGTTCCGACCGCTCGCGGTTCCGGAACCCGATCTTCCCGGCAATCGGCTGAACGAGGGCAAGGTTGGCCCCGACGGCGCCTTCTGGGTCGGCACCATGCAGAACAATATCGGAGCGGACGGCGCGCCGGTCGACATGACTGAGGCGAGCGGCGCGATCTATCGCATCTGGCCCGATGCCAGGGTCGAGCCGCTCACGCCCCGGACCTTCGGCATCTGCAACACAATGGCCTGGGGGAAGGACGGCCGCTTTCATTGCGCCGATACCCTCGCGGACGAACTCTATCTATACGACCATGATGCGGCCGGCCTGCGCGATCGCCGCCTCCTGATGGCGGGCGGCGCGCCCGGGCTTCCCGACGGCTCGGCGCTCGATCGCGAGGGAGGCTTGTGGAACTGCCGGGTGGGCGGCGGATGCGTCGTGCGCATCGCCCCTGACGGGAAGGTCGACCGGGTCATCGAGCTTCCGTGCTCCCAGCCGACGAGTTGCGCCTTTGGCGGTCCCGATCTCGGAACCCTCTATATCACCTCGGCGCGGTTCGGGCTCCCGGCCGAAAAACGTGCCGGCGCGGACGAAGGAGCGCTCTACGCGCTGGACGTCGGCATCTCCGGCACGCCCGAATTTCTCTTTGGCTAATCTGATTCCAGGAACCTTCATGCGCCCTCTCCTCTCCCTAAGCGTCGCGATCGTCGCCGGTGCCGCCACCCCGGCCGCGGCGCAGAACGCCGTGCTTCGCCTGGCCTATGACCCGCAGGCGGCAACGCTGGTCGACGGCGTCAGCGGCGCACGCGCCAAGGTCGGGGGCAATATCACCCTCATCGAGACGCCTCTTGGCAAGGCGATCCGGCTGGACGGCGACACGAGCTCGATCTCGGTGGCGCCCGTCGCGCGCCTTACCGATGGCTCGAGCTGGAGCATCAGCGCCTGGGTCAAGCTCGACGCCCTGCCCTGGAATGAGGCGCCGATCCTCGACCAGGCGGCATCGGGCGGCAGCGTCTTTCTCGGCGTCGATGCCCAT
The DNA here is from genome assembly GCA_040508955.1 of Sphingomonas sp. GTDB lineage: Bacteria > Pseudomonadota > Alphaproteobacteria > Sphingomonadales > Sphingomonadaceae > Sphingomonas. The sequence continues at coordinate 21,260 of JBEVLV010000135.1, forward strand.
GGCCATCTTGTCGCGCAGCGTGCCGCGTCGGGAGCACCGGCGCGGCGGATCGTCTCATCCGAGCGCATAGCGCCGCGCGCCTGGACGCTGGTGACGCTGAGCTTCGACAAGGGGGCTCTGGGCTTCTGGATGAACGGCAAACCCCTTGCGAGCGTGGCCGCCGACGCCTTGCCGGCGGCGGCGGGCGCGTCGGACACGCCGCTCCTGATCGGTCGGACGCGGGCGCCGGCCCTTCCTTTCCCGAGCAACGCGATCCATCCCCTCCTCCCCGTACGGTTCAGCCTCGAGGGCTCGATCGCCCGGCTGACCGTGCTCGATGCACCCATGGCCCGGCGCCGGGCCAGCGCGATGCTGTCGGAGATGCCGCCGGCCGCCCGCGTGCCCGGCCCCGCCCCGCGGCTGCCGAGATGGAATGGCGGTCCGGGGCCGTTCGGCGCCTTCCACACCTCGCTACCCTATGATCCCGCCTGGGACAGCCCGAGGCGGATCGGGGATGGCGACGTCGTCGTGCGGTTCGCCGACGCCCCGGTCCAGCTCGTCTTCTGGCAGGGCGCGAACTACATCCCCGCCTGGGTCACGGAGAATGGACGCTGGTACAGCGACCAGTTCATGGAGATCTACGGTAAGCCGCGCTGCCCCGATGGCGAGGACTGCGAGCCGATGTCGGACAAGCAGGTGCGCTACTCCCATGTCGAGATCCTCGAGAGCACCCCGGCTCGCGCGGTGGTCCATTGGCGCTATGCGCTTTCGGAGGTCGAGAACGACAAGCTCGCCGACGCCGCAGACCCCAGGGACTGGGGCGCCTGGGCCGACGAATATTGGACGATCTACCCCGATGCGGTCGCGGTACGGAAGTCGGTGCTGTGGACCGATCATCCCGAGCGCGAGGCGAGCGAGTTCCAGGAGTCGATCGTCATGATACCGGCCGGCGAGACGCCGGAGGACAATATCAATCTCGACGCGCTGACCCTCGCCAATCTGAAGGGCGAGACGAAAACCTACCAATGGCTGAAGCGCGAGGCGTCCGACTTCGCCAAGCCGAGAGGGCCCGACCATTTCACCGGGCTCGAGGATCCGATGATCCAGTGGATCAACCTCAAATCGGCATGGAAGCCGTTCGCGGTCGCCGGCGCCGGCCCGGCCAAGTTCGAGGGCATCAACTGGGAACCGTCGATGTCGAGCTTCGAATGGTGGAACCACTGGCCAGTGGCGCAGATCCGGTCGAGTGGCCGTCCAGCGCTGACCTCGGACCGGCCCAGCCATAGCTCGCTCTCGCACATCTACTGGCCCATCGCGGACAAGGACGAAAAGCGCCTGACCCGCGTACTGCTGACCGGCCTCACGCAGCAAAAGGCCGAGGCGCTGGCCCCGAGGGCACGATCATGGCTCACGCCGCCCGATGCCGCGATCTCGGATGGGGGGAACGCACGGTACGACGCGTCGCAGCGCGCCTATCTGGTCCAGCCCGGCACCGCCGGCGGCCCGGTGCGCATCGACATCGCCGCGAGCGAGGCGCATCCGCTGGTCAACCCCGCCTTCGTCATCGAAGGCTGGCAGGGCGAGGCGAAAGTCTCGATCGACGGCCCCGGCGGCGCGACGGTCGTCCCGCAGATCGGCTATGTGGAGACGCTGCAGGGCCGCCGGCTGGTCGTGTTCGCCCGCCTCGAGGCACGCGAGAAGCTCGTCGTCACCGTATCGCGCGCGCAATGACGGTGTCGTCCGCTCCCGCAGCGGCGGACGATGGGGCCGCCGCGCCTCTCTCGGTGGTGATCATCGGGGGCGGCACGGCCGGCTGGATGACCGCGACCGCGCTCGCCCGTCTCATCGGGCCCGGCTGCAGGGTGCATCTCATCGAGTCCGAAGAGATCGGCATTGTCGGCGTCGGCGAGGCGACCCTGCCCCATATCCGCGGCTTCAACGCCCGGCTGGGCATCGACGAAGCCGAGTTCATGCGGGCCACCTCGGCGACCTTCAAGCTGGGCATCCAGTTCCTCGACTGGGCTCGTGTCGGCGACAGCTACCTCCATCCCTTCGCACGCTTCGGCCGCGACGCCAATGGGCTTGGCTTTCACCACCTCTGGGCGCGCGCGGTTCACGAGGGCCTCGATCCGGGACCGCTCGACGCCTTCTGCCTGCCCACTATGATGGCGGCCCGGAACCGCTTCGCCCATCCTTCCGACCACAGCGACCGGATCGAGGCCGGCTATGGCTATGCCTATCAGTTCGATGCGACGCGCTTTGCGCCTTTCCTGCGCGGCATCGCGGAAAGCGCGGGCGTCGAGCGGAGCGAAGGCCGGGTCATGGATATCGTGCGCGACGCCGGGACCGGCGACATCGTGCAGGTCGCGCTTGACGATGGCCGCGCGATCGCCGGCGACCTGTTCGTCGACTGTTCCGGCTTTCGCGCGCTGCTCATCGAGGGAGCCATGGGCGAGCCGTTCGAGGACTGGTCCGCCTGGCTGCCCTGCGACCGCGCCATGGCCCTGCCCTGCAGCAGCGCCGGTCCGCTCGCTCCCTATACGATCGCGCAGGCGCAGAGCGCGGGCTGGCGGTGGCGGATTCCGCTCCAGCACCGGACAGGCAATGGCTATGTCTTTGCCAGCGCCTTTCTCGGCGAGCAGGCCGCGGCCGATGCCTTGCTGCGCCAGATCGACGGCACGCCGCTGGCCGAACCGCGCCTGCTTCGGTTCAAGGCCGGGCGCAGGAGGCACGCCTGGGTCGGCAACTGCGTCGCGATCGGCCTGTCCGGCGGATTTCTCGAGCCGCTGGAATCGACCAGCATCTATCTCATCCAGGCGGCGATCACTGCCATGCTCGAATATTTCCCCGACCATGGCCGCTCGCCGGTCAACCGAGACGCGTTCAATCATACGCTCGATCTCGAATATGCGCAGATCCGCGATTTCCTGATCCTCCATTATCATGCGACCGTGCGCGCCGATTCCCCCTTCTGGGATCATGTCCGCACCATGTCGGTTCCCGACAGCCTTGCGGAGCGCCTCGCTCTGTTCCGCGCCCGAGGCCGCATCGAGCAGCACGCGCAGGGCCTTTTCCTCGAGCCGAGCTGGCTTGCCGTCCTGATCGGCCAGGGGATCATGCCCCAGGGCGTGGACGCTCGTGCCGGCGCGGGCGGGACGTCCGAGCTCGCGCACGGCCTGTCGCGCCTGCGTGCAACGATCGCCGAGAGCGCTGACTCGATGCCGGATCATGCGCGCTATGTCGCTGCCCGTTGCGGCATTGCGGCATGAGCGATCGGGTGCGCCATGTGGCGATCCTGGGCGGCGGCGTCGCCGCCGCTATGACCGCTCTGGCCCTCGCCCGGCGCATTCCCGGGCTTGAGGTCATCTGGGTCGATACCGGGGTGCCCGACGACTCTGTCGAGGACGTCATGGGCGCGGCGAGGCCATCGCTCGGCCAATTCCACCGCGCGCTGGGGCTCGACGATGGCGAGCTCCTGCGCCGTACCAATTGCGGGTCCTCCCTTGGGACGCTCGTACAGGGCTGGCCCACAAGGCCGTTCTTCCGGCGGCATGACCGGCTGCCCGCCGGCCTGTCGGGCGTTCCCCTGCACCTGTTGTGGCTGCGGCTCCCGCAAGGTCCCGAGCGCCCGGACTGGATCGATCTCGCCAGCCGCGAGTCGGAGGGCGCACCGCCGGCGCTCTCGCTCGATCTGGACGACTATCGGTCGGTGCTCGGCGCGCTGGCAAAGCACACCGGCATCCGGCGCTTCGTCGCAGCCTCCCATGACATCGAGCTGGATCCTGGCGGGTCGCGGATCGCGGCGATTCACCTGCCCGACGGCGAACGGGTCTCCGCCGATCTCTTCCTCGACGCGACCGGGCCAGCGCGGGCGCTACGCGGACGGCTGACCGGTGGCTGGATCGACTGGAGCTCCCAGCTGCCGACCCGGACCTTGTCGATCCGGCGCCTCGCCCCGGCGGACAGGCCGAAGGCGCATGCTCGCCTCGTCGCCGAGCCGGACGGGTGGCGCCTCGAAACCTATCTGCCCCGTGCGATGATCGCGATCACGGGGCGTGGCAGCGAGGCCATTCCCGGCGAGGACGAAGCCTCGCCGGCATCGCACCTGTCGCTCAGTCCCGGGAGGCTCGACGTCCCGTTCCAGGCGAACGTCGTCGCCCTGGGCTCGGCTGCCGCGGTCCCGGATGCGATCGGCGCGACCGCGCTTCACCTGCTCTGCAGGCAGATCGAACGGCTGATCGCCTATTGGCCCGGCCGAATCCCCGATCCGAGCGAGGTCGCCCTCTATAATCGCCGCTCGGCGATGGAGGCCGATCGCATGCGTGATTTCGCGCAGCTGCATTTCCTGTCGAGCGGGCGCCAATCGCCCTTCTGGCGATCCGCGAACGGAAGCATCTCCGAGCAGCTGTCGCGCGACCTCTCGCTGTTCGACGCTCGGGGGCGGCTGCTTCCGAGCGACGAGGACGGAATCGGGCCGGATGAATGGATCTCGGCCCTGATCGGCCTCGGGCATCGCCCGGCTCAGCGTGACGCGCTCGCCCAGGCAGTGCCGCTCGGCGTCGCCCGGCAGCGCATCGCTGCCGTCCGGACGGGCGCCCGCATGTTGGATGAGGAGGAACTTCGTTGAACGACCATCGCCTGGACAGGATCGTCATCGTCGGCGGCGGGACCGCCGGGTGGATGGCGGCCGCCGCGCTAGCCCGGTTCGTGGTGCCGGGCGGGACGAGGGTCACCGTGATCGAGTCGAGCGAGATCGGCACGATCGGCGTCGGGGAAGCCACGATCCCGACGATCCAGAAGTTCAATCATCTGCTCGGGATCAATGAAGCCGAGTTTCTGCGGGCGACCTCGGGCACCTTCAAGCTCGGTATCGAGTTCGTCGACTGGGGCCGGGTCGGCGATCGCTATATCCACCCGTTCGGCCGGTTCGGCCGCGACATCGCCGGAGTCGATTTCCACCAGCTCTATCTGCGCGAGAGAAGGCGGCAGCCGCTTCCGCCGATCGACCAGTTCTCCATCGGCGCACAGGCGGCGCGCGCGGGGCGCTTCGTGCACCCGAGCGGCGACCCCGGTCACCCGACGCACGACCTAGCCTATGCCTATCATTTCGATGCGACGCGCTATGCCGCGTTCCTGCGCGCCTTCGCCGAAGGGTTCGGCGTCGAACGCCACGAGGGGCGCATCGTCGACGTCTCGCTCGAGGGCCCCGACCGGTTCGTCGACGCGGTCATCCTTGCCGATGGCGATCGTGTCGCCGCCGACCTGTTCATCGACTGCTCTGGGTTCCGCGGCCTTCTCATCGAGCAGAGCCTGGCCACCGGTTTCGAGGACTGGTCGCACTGGCTGCCCTGTGACCGGGCGATCGCCGTGCCGACCGCCGGCACCGGTGCCCCTGCCCCTTATACGCGTTCGACCGCGCTCGAGGCAGGCTGGCAGTGGCGCATCCCGCTCCAGCACCGCATCGGCAACGGCCATGTCTATGCCTCGCGTTTCCTGAAGGACGAGCGGGCGGAAGCCCTGCTTCTCGCCAATCTCGAGGAAGAGCCGCTGGACGAGCCGCGGCGGCTACGCTTCGAGACCGGGAGGCGACGCCTTGCCTGGAACCGCAACGTCGTGGCGCTCGGGCTCGCCGCGGGCTTTGTCGAGCCGCTCGAATCGACCAGCATCCACCTGATCCAGCACGGCATCGCGATGTTGCTCGCCCTGCTGCCCGACAAGCGCCACGCCGCCATCGAGCGGGACGAGTATAACCGCCAGATGCAGGCAAGCTTCGAGGCCGTGCGCGACTTCATCGTGCTGCACTACAAGCTCACCCAGCGCGACGACTCGCAATTCTGGCGCTATTGCCGCGAGATGGAGGTCCCCGAGACCCTGGCGCGCCGGATCGAGCTGTTCCTGGGCCGCGGGCGCTACCTCAAGGGCGATACCGACCTGTTCACGACCAACAGCTGGGTCGCGGTGATGCTCGGCCAGAATGGCTGGCCGGCCGGCTTCGACCCGCTGACCGAGGCGCTGGACGCCGACAAGGTCGCTCGCCAGATCCAGAACGCGCATGGCGCGATCGCGCAGACCGTCGAGAATATGCCGTCCCAGATGGAGGTCCTGCGGCGCATGAACGCGCTCGATCCGAAGGCGAGGCCGCATGAACAGGCCGCCTGACCCGCGCTCCGTGCCGGTATATGAGCATGTCGAGGCGCGGCGTTTCCACGAAGCGATACGCCCGCTCCAGCAGCCCGCGCTTTTGCGGGGGCTCGCGGGGCATTGGCCCGCCGTCGAGCAGGCCGGCCAGGGCGACGAGGCGATCCTGCGCTATCTCCAGGAGCTGGCGGTGGAGGGCGAGGTCGATGTCGTGGTCGCGCCGCCCGGCATCGAGGGCAGGCTGTCCTACACCGCCGACCTGTCCGGCCTGAACTTCCTGCGCGGCCGATCGCATCTCGGTCCCTTTTTCGAGCGCCTGTTGCGCGATCGCGGCGTCGCGCGCCCCCACAGCCTGGCGCTGCAATCCGCCACGGTGCCGGTACTGCTCCCGGGCTTCCAGCAAGCCAATCCCCTGCCGCTCGCGCCCGAAGCCGCCGTGCCGAGAATCTGGATCGGCAATGCGCTCCATGTCGCCACCCATGCCGATCTAAGCGAGAATATCGCGGTGAATGTCGCCGGACGGCGGCGGTTCACCCTGTTTCCGCCGGAGGCGATCAACCATCTCTATGTCGGCCCGGTGGAGTTCACACCCGCCGGCCCCTTGACCAGCCTGGTCGATCCGACCCGGCCGGATTTCGGCCGCTTCCCGGCGTTCGCCGACGCCCTGGCGGTCGCGCTGGTCGCCGATCTCGAGCCGGGGGACGCGCTCTACATACCCTTCTACTGGTGGCACCATGTCCAGTCGCTCGACGCAGTGAACATCCTCGTCAATTATTGGTGGCGCGAGCCGGCCGCCCAACGCGGCGCGAATCCCCTGGAGGCGACCATCCAGGTCATGGCGCTGATGAACGCGCTGCCGCCGGACCAGCGACGTGCGATGGAAGCAATGCTCCGCTACTACGCCCTGCGTGAAGGCGTGCCGCCGGCCGCGCATATTCCTGAGGCTGCGCGCGGCGTGCTGCGCGACATGCCCGGCTGAGCGCCGGGGCGCCTCACGCCACCGCGTCGGCCAGCGACAGTTGCGCGAGGCGGATAAGCAGCAGCGATTGCGTCCAGCGATCCGAATATTCGCAGCCGTCGAGCGTGCGGGCATAGAAGATGCGGGACGACAGGAGCTCGGGCGCGAACGGAAAGGCGCGCCCATGTCCATGGCGCGCCAGATGGCTGCGGAACACCCGGGTCCAGATCTCCCGGAAATGCTCGACAAAGGGCTGCTCCAGAGCTTCTTCGAAACTGCCGAGGTCGACCTGGATGGCGCCCGGATCGCCGATCCTGCCGTGCATGAAATCGACACGGTCGAGCACCGGCGCGGCAAAGTCGAGCTTGCCCGCGAAATCGCCATAAGCGAGCTCGAGGCCGGTATACCAATGCGAGAAGTCGCCGTTAAAGCGAAGCTCGGGAAAGCGATGGACGAACTGCACGCTGCGCCAGAGGTCCTGGAACAGGGTGGCGCGGTGGGTCTCCACGAACAGGGGCACGCGGTGGCGCGCGCTCGCCTCCAGCACCGCCTCGATCAGCCGGAAGGCCTGGTCATCGTCCTCGATGCCCCAGCCCAGATGCACCGTCAGGCATTCGAGCCCGCCGGCAGCCGCGTCCCGGGCAAGGCGATCGGCATCTCCGGTATGATTGACCCGCCCGCTCCCGCAGACCCGCAACCCTATGCCATGGGCCGCCTCGGTCAGGGCTGGGTCGCGCGGCTCGATCAGCTGCAGACCGTCATAGCCAGCGTCGCGTATCGCGCCGAGCCAGCCCTGGCCGGGCTCGACCAGGCCGTCCAGCGCGAGCCAGTTCATGAATGTCGCGAGGCGCGGAGCCGCCGCCATGGTCAGTTGGACACGAGCCCGCGTGCGCTGCGATCCTCGGCATCGTCGAGCCAGGCGGCATCGTCGTCCGCGCCGGTGAAGCGCCGCTCGGCTGCGGCCAGAATGGCCTCGTCCGGCACGATCTCGAGGGGTGTGTAACGCGGGTGATGCGATTCCTTATAGGGATCGTTGGACTTCGCATTGTAGCAGCAGATCATCGACCAGCGCGGCTGGTCGGATAGATTCTGATCCGACCGGTGCAGCATGTTCGCATGGAAGAACAGCACGTCGCCCGGCTCCATCTCGACATGGACGAGCTCGTAGCGCTTGAGAATCTCCTCCATGCGCTCGGGATCGGCCCCGGCCTGATCGCCGGTGAGCTGATGCTCGATCCGCCCCAGCCGGTGTGAGCCCCGCACGACCTGAAGGCATCCATTCTCGCGCGTCGCACGATCCACGGCGATATAGGCGCTGGTCAGGTTCGGCTCGAGAACGCCGTTCTGGTACCAATAGCCATAATCCTGATGCCACGCCCAGGCGCCGCCGACGCGCGCATCCTTCATGATCATCTTCGAGTGATAGTGATAGGGCTCGTCCTCGAGCAGGAGCGCCGCGGACTTCACGATCGAACGCGACCGGGCGATCATGCCGTAGATCGTGTCGGTGGGATGGTTCCAGAGCGAGAGACGCACGACCCCGCCTTCGCCGTCCCCCTTGCCGAAGGACTTCTGGTCGAGCACGCGGTCCTCGCGCGCCGCGCGCGAAAGATGCCCGACCTCCTCGGGTGAGAGCATGCCGGAGACGAGCACGTAGCCGTCACGCCGATAGGCGGCGACCTGATAGGCGGTGATGATACCCTTTGCCATGAGACGTTCCTTGTCCTTCGAGTTGGGTCAGCGGGGCAGCGTCACGCTTCCGCTGGTCTGGAATCCGCCCCTGGCGCCGGCGGTGCCGGCGACGGGCTGTCCGCCGCCGACCCAGAGCTTGTAGGCAGCAGGGGTCACGCGCATCCGTCCATCCTCGCTTGCGAGCGCGAGCTCGCGCGGGGTCAGCGTGAAGGATATGCTGCGGGTCTCGCCCGGCTCGAGATGCACCCGCTCATATCCCTTCAGCGAGCGGATGGGCGCTGCCGGATCACCCGGAACCGAGAGATAGAGCTGGACAACTTCGTCACCGGCGACGGCGCTGGTGTTGCGCACCTTCACCGTGACGCGCTGGTCGCCCCCCGCCTTGAGCCTGGTCGCGGACACCGACAGGTCTGAATAGGCAAAGCGGGCATAGCTCAACCCCCATCCGAAGGGATATTCGGGCTTGTCCGTGAAATAGCGATAGGTCCGCCCCTTCATCGCATAATTGTCGAAGGGCGGCAGTTGGTCGACCGACGCATAGAAAGTGACCGGCAGGCGGCCCGATGGATTCACCGCGCCGCTCAGCACCTCGGCGATGGCCTGACCGCCGCGCTCCCCGCCATACCAGGCCTGGAGGATCGCGCGGGCCTTGCCGCCGCTGTCACCGAGCGCGATCGCGGATCCGCTTTCGAGCACGAGGATGATCGGCTTGCCGGTCGCCGCGACCGCGTCGATCAAATGGCGCTGTGCCGCCGGCAGCCGGAGGTCGGTGCGGTCTCCGCCGTCGAACCCCTCGACCTTGAGCGGCATCTCCTCGCCTTCGAGCCAGGGGACCAGCCCCACGAACAGGATCGCGACATCCGCCTGGCGGGCCGTCGCGACAGCCTCGTCGAGCAGTGCCTGTTTCGGTGCTTTCCAGGCGAAGGTCACGCCCGCCGAGAAGCGGGGCGAACGGTGGCTATATTCGAAGGTGAAGCTGCGCGGCTTGGTGTCGGCGAAATGCACGACCGTGGCGCTGCGCGGCTTGCCGAAATCCTCGCAGGTGGAGCTTGCCTTGAACTCGGGCGCGCCCTGGATCCTCAGCGCATAGGCTTCATGGTCCTCGCTTGGATCGCAGCGGCGGTCGGCCAGCTCGAAGCTGTAATCGCCCGGCGCCGGCACGCTGATCGTGCCGGTCCATCGCGCGGAAAAGCCATTGGGATCGACACCCGGCGCGGGTGCGGCGGCGTTCCAGTCGAAATCGATCTGTCGGTCGGTCCTGCTGGCGACCACCGGACCCGAGAAGTCGGTGCCGTTGAAGAACTCGGCCTTGAGACCGTCGCCGAAAACGGTGCGCGGCACGGGCAGCGCGATCCCCTCCACGAACGGCGCGCCCTGGGCGTAACGGATCCGACCGGCGCCGAATTGGTGTTCCATGCCGTCGACCGGCAGTACCGGCGAGGTCGGCGTCCCCTTGTAATTGCCTTCCAGGGCAATCAGCGAAACCGCGCTCGGCCCGATGACGGCGATCCGGTCGGACTTGCCCGCCAGCGGGAGCACGCCGTCATTCTTGAGGAGGACGATCGATTCGCGCGCGGCGCGCAGTGCGAGCTCCTGATGCGCCGCGCTGTGATTTTCGGTGATCGGGATCTTGGAGAAGGGCACGCGCTCGACGGGATCGAACATGCCGAGGCGGATCCGCGCCGCGAACAGGCGCCTGAGCGACACGTCGAGCTGTCTCTCGGCGATCAGCCCCTTGCTGACCGCATCGGACAGGTCGAGATATTCGTCGCGGAACGTGCAGGCGGTGTCGGTGCCGGCCTTGACGGCGAGCGCCGCGCCTTCGGCGTTGGTCTTGGTAAAATGATGGCCGCGCGTGATGTCGTCGATCGCGCCGCAGTCGGAGGTGACGAAGCCGTCGAAACCCCAGGCATCGCGCAGGACCGTTTGCAGCAAATTGCTGTTCGCGCAGGCGGGTACGGTGTCGACAGCATTATAGGCGCACATCAGCGAATGCGCCTTGCCGTCGACCACCGCGCGCCGGAACGCCGGAAGATAGGTCTCGTTCAGATCACGCGGACTGGGATCGACATTGAAGCCGTGGCGGAGCGGCTCGGGACCGCTATGCACCGCGAAATGCTTGGGCGTGGCGATCGCCTGGAGATAGCGCGGGTCGTCGCCCTGGATGCCGCGGACCAGCGCGGTGGCGAGCGTGCCGGTGAGATAGGGATCCTCCCCCAGCGTCTCCTGGCCGCGTCCCCAGCGCGGATCGCGGAAGATGTTGATGTTGGGGGCCCAGAAGGTCAGGCCGAAATAGCGGTCGTGATTGCCCGCAGCTTGCGCCTGATTGTAGCGCGCACGCCCCTCGACGCCGATCGTCCTGCCCATGGCCTGGAGCAATGGCTTGTCCCAGGTCGCCGCCATGCCGATCGCCTGGGGAAAGATGGTCGCCTCGCCGCCGCGCGCGACACCGTGCAGCGCCTCGTTCCAATATTCATAAGAGGGCACGCCCAGTCGCTCGATCGCCGGCGCTGCGTTCTGCATCTGGCGCACCTTCTCGGCCAGGGTCATCTTCGCGACCAGGTCCTCGGCGCGCTTCTCGACCGGCGCGTCCGGATCGCGATAGAGCTGGGCGTTCGCGACCGAAGCGGTTCCCGCCGCCAGCAGCGCGAAATATTTCACGAGGCGCGTCGCCCCCTTGGTGGCGGATCTCGCCATATGGTTTCCTCCCTTGAAATTCATGGCCGTGCGACCGGCCGGGCTGGATCGAACGCGAACCAGGTGATGTTGAAGAGATGGCCGTTCACGTCGCCGCCGGCGCCGCGGGCGACGAGCACGAGGTCGTGCATGCCCCGGGCGGGTGCGTGCAGGGCGGACTCGATGAGTGCATAGACGGTGCGCCCGCCCGTCGACGGGACCGCGACCGTGGCGAGGAGCGCACCCGCCGGGCTGTCCAGGCGAACCTCGAGCGACGCGTTCCGGACATTCGGGCTTTCCGAGCTCAATTCCGCCCTGAAGCGGCGGGCGCCCCCGGCGAAATCCATGTTCTTGAACACGAGATAGCCGCCGGGCTTCATCTTCATCTGATATTCGCCTGCCAGGCCGGGCTCCCCGGTCACGCCGGTCCGGACATGGAACTCGGCCGCCTCCCGGCGGGAGGCGAAAGCGTCCAGCGACAAATGGGTGATGCCGGGCGTACCCACACCGGTGTCGCTTTCGGGACGGACCGGCACGAAGCCGCCCTTTGCCGACAACCTGAGGCGTGTGATCGCGACCTGCCGATGATGATCGGCATAGGGCATCACGTCGTCATAGGGCACATGATAGGCGAGATAGCTCTCGCCCTTATAGGTGCACATGCCCTGCTGGGTTGATTCCTGGCCGCCGGGCGACGGGTAGATCAGCGTCTGCGGTGCCTCCCGGTCGAAGGGACCGAACATGCTCGGCGCGCTGATATAGCGGACATAGGATCCCTTCGCGTCGCACCCGGCGGCCTTGGCTTCCTTGTACGCCACATAGGTCAGCACCCAGCGGCCACCGGTCTTGAGCAGCATCGGGCTTTCGAAATATTCGAGATTGCCGCAGGAATCGCGCTCCGGCACCCGCAATTGCCGCGGGTTCTCCGCGAGCGACGTCATGTCGGCATTGAGCCGGGCGATCCACACCTCATGCTTCTCGGTGTCGCCCGACCCCCAGAGAAGATAGGGCGCGCCGTCATCGCCCGTCACCACATAGGGGCTCAGCGCCTCGATCGGCTTGCCGTCGCGCCCGCGCATCGGCGCGCCGAAAACGTCGCGATAGGGGCCGTCGAGTCGATCCGACACGAACGCGCCGAGATGGAAGCGGCCATAATTTTCCTCACCCTTGGCGTTCACCCGGAAGGGCGCATAGGCGAAATAGCGATTCCCGTGGGGGATGCCCGCATCGCCGTCCCACAAGGCGCCGCCCGCATTCCAGGTGACGTCCCGGCCGGTCAGGATCGATCCATGGTCGATCCAGTGATCGAAGTCGGTCGTGCTGAACGCGTGATACGCGTACATGCCGCGGAAATAGGTGTTGTCCCGCTGGAACTGGACGGTGAACGGATCCTGGGTGGTGAACAGATAGAAGCGGCCGCCGATCTGCCGACAGGTCGGGTCGGAATTGAACAGATAGCCCGGGGTGACCAGCTTCTGCGCTTCGGCATGGGTGGCCAGCGCCAGCGCGAGCGACGCGAAGCCGATGCCCGCCCGCTTGAAGAGACGATTCACGATCGGATCCTTGCGAGAGTGGCCGGCAAGCCCTGCACGCCCGGCTCGATGGCGAAGAGCGCGCCCGACAGGGGCGCCTTTTCCAGCGCAGCATCGGACAGGCCGATGCGGGCCGAAGTGACATAGAGCGTGGCGAGATCGGGGCCGCCAAAGGCGAGCGAGGTAGGACGGAGAACGGGCAGATCGATCCGGCGGTCGATCGTCCCGTCCGGCGCGTATCGGAGGATGCACGCGCCGTCCCAGATCGCGCTCCAGACATAGCCGGCGCGATCGACCGCCAGGCCGTCCGGCGCGCCTTCTCCCTCGCCGAAGTCGGCGAACAGGTGCCGCTCGCCGAGGGCGCCCGTCCCGGCATCGAAATCGAACCGGTAGATCGCCCGCCGCAGCGAATCGGTGAAATAGAAGACCGTTCCGTCCGGGCTCCAGCCCAGGCCGTTGGAGACTCCGATCCGGTCGAGTTTTGCCTGGGGCGGTTCGCCGATCGGAATCCGGTACAGGACACCGTCGAAACGCTGCTCGGCATCGTCCATCGTGCCGACCCAAAGATTGCCCTGCGGATCGCACGTGCCGTCGTTCGGACGCATGCCGGGCGCCGCCGCGAGCGGCCCGGAGACCAGATGCCGCGCGCCGCTCTCGAGCGAAATGCGCTCAAGCCCGTTGGCGGTGACGCACAGGATCGCCTGGGCCGATTCGGTCAGCGCGAGGGCCGTCACCAGGCCGCCCAGGTGCCAGGTGCGAACGCCCTGCGCGCCGGACCAGCTGTGCAGGGCACCGCCCTTCAAATCGACGAAATGCAGGCTCGCGATGCGCTCGTCCCACACGGGCCCCTCGCCCAGCAGACATTGGCCGGGCCAGACGCATCGAGCCGCCAATTCATCCTCTCTCACGCACATAGCCCTTATGCCTATCGACAATAGTACGTATGCCTATATTACAGGTGAAGGCAAGATTGTTTGGAGAATCATATGCGGTCGCTGGTATGTCTGGAACCGGGTTCGCTCGCGATGGAGGAGCGGCCGGTGCCGGAGCGGTTGGAGAACGAGGCTCTGATCCGCATCCGCCGGGTCGGAATCTGCGGCTCGGACATCCATATCTTTCACGGGCGTCAGCCATTCCTCACCTATCCGCGGGTGATGGGCCATGAGTTCGCGGGCGAGGTGGAGGTCGCTCCGGAAGGCAGCGACCTCGCGGTCGGCGACCGCGTTCTGGTGATGCCCTATCTTTCATGTGGCATCTGCGTCGCCTGCCGTCAGGGCAAGACGAATTGCTGCAGCAAGCTTGAACTGTTCGGCGTGCACCGCGACGGCGCGCTCGCCGATTATGTCAGCGTGCCGGTGCAATTCGTCCTGAAGGCCGAAGGTCTGAGCCTGGACCAGGCGGCCATGGTCGAGTTCCTGTCGATCGGCGCCCACGCCGTTCGCCGCGCCGCGATTCGCCCCGGCCAGAATGTGCTCGTCGTCGGGGCTGGACCGATCGGGCTGGCGGCATCTTTGTTCGCCAAGCTGGCCGGCGCGCTGGTCGCCGTGGTGGACACCCGTCAGGATCGCCTCGATTTCGCCGCGCGCGAGCTGAAGGTCGACCATGTCGTGCAGCTGTCGGACGATATCGCGGCGTCATTGAGGGCGATCACCGATGATGAACTCTTCGATGTCGTCTTCGACGCCACCGGCAATCCCAAGGCGATGGAAACCGGATTCGCCTATGTGGCGCATGGCGGCACCTATGTGCTGATCTCGGTCGTCACCTCCGCCATCAGCTTCTCCGATCCCGAATTTCACAAACGCGAGACGAGCCTGCTCGCATCGCGCAACGCGACGATAGCGGACTTCAAGACGGTCATGCGCGCGATGCGAGAGGGCAAGGTACCCACCGAGGCCTTCGCCTCGCACCGGGCGCGGCTGGAGGAGCTTCCGGACACCTTGCTCGACTGGATCGACCCGGCGAACCATGTGATCAAGGCATTGATCGAGGTCTGAGGCATGCGGCTACCCCGTTTCGGCATGGGCTGCAGCGCGCTCGGCAATCTCTACCGGACCATGTCCGACGAGGACGCGATCGCCACGGTCGGTGCGGCCCTTTCCGGCGGCATCGGCTATTTCGACGTGGCGCCCCATTACGGCTTCGGGCTGGCGGAACGCCGGTTGGGACTGGCGCTGGCGACGCATGGGGGCGCGGCACCTTTGGTATCGACCAAGGTGGGCCGGACGCTGGTGGCGACCTCGGCGAAGGGGACGCGCCACGGCTTTGTCGATGCGGATCCCTATGAGCCGGTGTTCGACTATCGCGCCGACGCGGTCCTGGCGTCGCACGAGGCCAGTCTCGAAAGGCTCGGGCTCGCGCGGGTCAACCTGCTCCTCGCGCATGATCTTGGCAGGCTGACCCATGGTGACGCGGTCGACGCGCACCTGGGCGACTTTCTCGGCGGCGGCTATCCCGCGATGCGCCGGCTCAAAGAAGCGGGCCGCATCGACGCGATCGGCATTGGCGTGAACGAGGTCGAGATCTGCCACCGGCTCCTCGACGAAGTCCCGCTCGACGTCATCCTGCTCGCCGGCCGCTACACGCTGCTCGAACAGGGCGCCCTTCCCCTGCTCGACCGCTGCGCCCGAAGCGGTGTTCGGGTGATCGTCGGCGGTCCGTACAATTCCGGCCTGCTCGTCGAGACGCGTGGCCGCGGCGCATTGCATTACGATTATGCCGAGGCACCGCCGGCACTGGTTGCGCGGGCGCAGGCGCTGGGAGAGGCCTGCGCCGCTTATCGGACTCCGCTGCCGGCGGCGGCTTTGCAATTCCCGCTCGCCCATCCGGCGGTTGCGAGCGTGGTTGCCGGGCTGGCCACTGCCGGCCAGGCGGATGCCATGGCCGGATGGATCGGCACCGAAATCGCGGCGGGCCTGTGGCGGGCGCTTCGCGCCGCGGGGTTCATCGCGGCAGGCGCGCCGACGCCGGACCAGCCAAGTTGAAATCGGCGATCATCCACCGCGCAAAAACTGGAAAGGAGCACCATGAAGATCACAGCCGCTCGCGTCATCGTGACGTGTCCGGGCCGCAATTTCGTCACGCTGAAGATCGAGACGGATCAGGGCGTCTACGGCATCGGCGATGCGACGCTGAACGGTCGCGAACTCTCGGTGGTGTCCTATCTCGAGGATCATGTGGCGCCCTGTCTGATCGGCATGGATCCACGGCGAATCGAGGATATCTGGCAATATCTCTATCGCGGTGCCTATTGGCGGCGCGGGCCGGTCACGATGCGCGCGATCGCCGCGGTCGACGTGGCGTTGTGGGACATCAAGGCCAAGATGGCGGGCATGCCGCTCTACCAACTGCTCGGCGGACGCAGCCGGGACAATGTGATGGTCTATGGCCATGCTAATGGATCGGACATCGACGAGACGGTGGATGCGGTCGGCCACTATATCGAGATGGGGTACAAGGCGATCCGCGCGCAGTCGGGCGTGCCCGGGATCAAGGACGCGTATGGCGTCGGGCGCGGCAAGCTATACTATGAGCCGGCCGATGCCTCGCTGCCCAGCGTCACCGGCTGGGACACGCACAAGTCGCTCAACTATGTGCCGAAGCTCTTCGACAAGCTGCGCGCCGCTTATGGTTTCGATCACCATCTGCTGCATGACGGACATCATCGCTACACGCCGCGCGAAGCCGCCGCTCTCGGCAAGGCGCTCGAGCCGTACCAGCTGTTCTGGCTGGAAGACGTCACGCCGGCGGAGAACCAGGAAGCATTCAAGCTGATCCGCGAACACACCGTCACGCCGCTGGCGGTCGGGGAGATCTTCAACACGATCTGGGACGCAAAGGATCTCATCCAGAACCAGCTGATCGACTATATCCGGGCGACCATCGTCGGTGCGGGCGGCATCACGCACCTGCGTCGCATCGCCGACCTCGCTGCGCTGTACCAGATCCGGACCGGCTGCCACGGCGCGACCGACCTGTCACCGGTGACGATGGGCGCCGCGCTGCATTTCGACACCTGGGTCCCCAATTTCGGCATCCAGGAATATATGCGCCACAGCGAGGAGATCGACGCCGTCTTCCCGCACGATTATCATTTCGAGAAGGGCATGCTCTATTGCGGCGAGACGCCGGGACACGGTGTCGATATCGACGAAAAGCTGGCCGCGACCTATCCCTACAAGCCCGCCTATCTGCCGGTGGCACGGCTCGAGGACGGCACCATGTGGAACTGGTAGATCTGAATCCGGGCCATGTTCAGCC
>JBEVLV010000136.1:0-17535 GCA_040508955.1 Sphingomonas sp.
AGGCAAGCGATGCCGGCGGCGATGCATGCGAACGGATTGGCGCCCGACGAGCCGGCGAGGCGCACGGTGGAGGTCGAGGCGTTCTGCTCGTGATCGGCATGGAGGATGAAGATCCGGTCCATCGCCTTTTCGACGATCGGGTTGACTTCATAGGTCTCGGCCGGGACGCCGAAGGTCATCCGCAGGAAATTGCCGGTGTAGCTCAGATCGTTCTGGGGATACATGAACGGCTGGCCGATGCTGTATTTGTAGGCCATCGCTGCGATCGTCGGCATCTTGGCGATCAGCCGGTGGCTGGCGATCATCCGCTGGGTCGGATCGGTGATGTCGGTCGAATCGTGATAGAAGGCCGAGAGCGCGCCGGCGACGCCGCACATCACCGCCATCGGGTGCGCATCGCGGCGGAAGCCGCGATAGAAGGTGGCGAGCTGCTCGTGCAGCATCGTGTGGCGGGTGATCGTGTTCTCGAACGCCTTGAGCTCGTCCGCGGTCGGCAGCTCGCCGTTGAGGAGGAGGTACGAGACTTCCATGAAGCTCGATTCCTCGGCCAGCTGGCCGATCGGATAGCCGCGATGGAGCAGCACGCCCTCATCGCCGTCGATGAAGGTCAGGCCCGATTCACAGCTCGCCGTGGAGGTGAAGCCGGGATCGTAGGTGAACATGCCGGTGTTGGCGTACAGCTTGCGGATATCGACGACGTCGGGGCCGGTGCTGCCCTTCAGGATCGGATATTCGACGTCCTTACCCGGAACCTGGAGCTTCGCGGTGTCGCTCATTCACGTCGTCCTTTGTTGGCCCGGTTTCTAGGCGGGCACGGTCATCTGATCTGCGATGCGGGCCAGGCTCTCCTCGCGCCCCAGCAATGCCAGGACGTCGAAGATACCCGGCGAGGTCTTCCGCCCGACAAGTGCTGCGCGCAACGGTTGCGCAGCGGCGCCGAGCTTGACCCCCGCATCTTCCGCGACGGTGCGTACCGCCGCTTCGAGCGCCTCCGTATCCCAGGCTTCGACGCCGTCAAGCGCGGCGTGAAGCCGGGCCAGCAGCGCCCGCGCGTCGCCCTCTAGCAGAGCAGCCGCGCCCTCGTCCAATTCGAGTGGGCGAGTGCGAAATAGGAAAAGCGCACCGTCTGATAATTCTAGGAGATTTGCGGCCCTAGGCTTCAAAACTGCCATGCCGCGCTGCAAAAGATCGTGCTGCGACTCGTCGAGTTCGAACGGCAGGCGTGCCGAAACAAGATCGGCGAGCCGGGTATCGTCGGCGGCGCGGATATAATGGCCGTTGAGATTCTCGAGCTTCTTGAGGTCGAAGCGCGACGGCGACTTGCCGACCCCGGCGAGATCGAACCATTCGATCGCCTGCTCGCGGCTGATGATCTCGTTATCGCCATGGCCCCAGCCGAGGCGGAGGAGATAGTTGGACAGCGCTTCCGGAAGGACGCCGAACTCGTCGCGATAGACGTCGACCGCCACCGCATTCTTGCGCTTCGACATCTTGGTGCCGTCCGCGTTGAAGATCAGCGGGATGTGCGCGTAGATCGGATCGGGCCACCCGCCCTCGATCGCATCCATCGCCCGATAGATGGGCAGCTGGCGGAAGGCGTTGTTGAGGTGATCGTCGCCGCGAATGACATGGGTGACGCCCATGTCGTGATCGTCGACCACCACCGCGAGCATATAGGTGGGCGTGCCGTCCGAGCGGAGCAGGACCAGGTCGTCCAGCTCGGCATTGTTGACGGTGACCGCGCCCTGGACCTGGTCCTCGATCGTCACCGCGCCTTCCTTCGGCGCCTTGAGGCGGATAACGAAAGGCGCGCCGGCGGGGGCGTCGCTCTCCGGTCGATCGCGCCAGCGGCCGTCATAGCGCAGCGGCTGCTTGTTCGCCTTCTGCCCGGCGCGCATCGCCTCGAGCTCCTCGGCGGTGGCGAAGCACTTATAGGCATGGCCATGGGCGAGGAGCTGGTGCGCGACCTCGGCATGGCGCGCGGCGCGGGCGAACTGGAAGATCTCGTCGCCGTCCCAGTCGAGCCCGAGCCAGCGCATCCCGTCGAGGATCGCCGCGATCGCCGGCTCGGTCGAGCGTGCGCGATCGGTATCCTCGATGCGCAGCAGAAACTTGCCGCCGGTATGGCGCGCGTAAAGCAGGTTGAACAGCGCGGTGCGCGCGCCGCCGATATGCAGGAATCCGGTGGGGGACGGCGCGAAGCGCGTCACCACGGGCTTGGTGGCACTGTCAGATGTTGCGCTCAACCGCGCCTGCTCCCAGACTAAAAGATCCATGGCCAGTTCAGCCGCCGAGGCCCCTAGCACGGGGTTTTCCTCCCTACAAATGGAGGTGCGGGGCCGATTCCGCCAGATGCGCGGAGGCGTGGAGCACTGGCTGGAGGCCGAGCGCGAGCAACTCGTGCTGTGGCTGCCGGTGATGCTGGGCGCGGGGATCGCGGCCTGGTTCCTGCTGCCGGATTCGGGGCGGTGGACCGGTTTCGTCGCGGCGGGCGGGGCGCTCGGGTCGATCGGGGCGCTGCTCGGCGGACGGCTGGGGCGCGTCGTGCTGGTTGCTGGGCTGACGATGGCCATGGGGTGCGCGCTGATCTGGTGGCGGGCGGAAAGCGTCGCGGCGCCGGTGCTGGCGCGGCCCGCGGTGACGATGATCCAGGGGCGGATCGTGCGGATCGAGCATCTGCCGGCGCGCGATCTGGTGCGGCTGACGATCGTTCCCGCGGGACGCGCCGATCTGCCGCCGAAATTGCGCGTGAACCTGGACGAGGGCGACATGCCCGCGGGGCTGTCGCGCGGCGCCGTCATCGATTTGCGCGCGCGGCTGATGCCGCCGGCGCCGCCTTCGGTGCCGGGGGCCTATGATTTCGCGCGCGTCGCCTGGTTCAATGGGCTGGGGGCTACCGGCAAGGCGTTCGCGCCGGTCCGGGTGGTAACACCGGGCGAGGCGGCGGGGGCGGACCTGCGCGCGCGCCTGTCGGCGCATATCCAGAGCCGGATCGAGGGGAGTGGCGGCGGCATCGCCAGCGCGCTCGCGACCGGCGACCAGGGCGCGATTTCGGAGGCCGATGCCGAGGCGATGCGGCGATCGGGGCTGGCGCACCTGCTCTCGGTAAGCGGGCTGCACGTCACCGCGGTGACCGCCGCGGCGATGTTCGTGGTGCTGCGGCTGCTGTCCTTGAGCCCGACCCTGGCGCTGCGCTGGCGGTTGCCGGTGGTCGCGGCGGTGGGCGGGGCGCTGGCGGCGATCGGATATACCTGGCTGACCGGGGCGGAGGTGCCGACGATCCGCTCCTGCGTCGCGGCGCTGCTGGTGCTGCTCGCGCTCAGCCTGGGGCGTGAGGCGATCACCCTGCGGCTGGTGGCGGCGGGGGCGCTGATCGTGCTGCTGCTCTGGCCCGAGGTGCTGGCGGGGCCGAGCTTCCAGCTGAGCTTCGCGGCGGTGACGGCGATCGTCGCGCTGCACGAGAGCAAGCGGATCCGCAGCTGGTTCGAGCGGCGCGAGGAGGGATGGGGCCGGCGACTGCTCCGCAACCTGGCCTCTCTGCTGCTGACCGGCGTGGCGGTGGAGCTCGCGCTGATGCCGATCGGCATGTACCATTTCCACAAGCAGGGCATTTATGGCGCGCTCGCCAATATCGTCGCTATCCCGCTGACGACCTTCGTGACGATGCCGCTGGAGGCGCTGGCGCTGGCGTTCGACCTGGCGGGGCTGGGCGCGCCCTTCTGGTGGCTGACGGCGCGATCGCTCGACCTGCTGCTGTGGCTGGCGCACGCCGCGGCATCGGCGCCGGGGGCCATCGCATCGCTGCCGGCGATGCCGGGCGGCGCCTATGCGCTGATGGTGGCGGGCGGGCTGTGGATCGCCTTGTGGCGGACGCGGGTGCGGCTGGCGGGGTTGGTACCGTTCGCGATCGGCGCGGGCTGGGCGCTGCTGACCCCGCCGCCGGACCTGCTGGTGACCGGCGACGGGCGGCATCTGGCGATCCGCACCGCCAATGGCGGCATGGCGCTGCTGCGCGATCGGGCGGGCGACTATACGCGGTCGATGCTCAGCGAGAATAGCGGCGCGGAGGAGGACCTCGCGCTTCTCGCGGAGCAGCCCGAGGCACGATGCAGCAAGGATGTGTGCCTGATCGATGCAACCGCGGGCGCGCGGCGCTGGCGGGTGGCGGCGACGCGGAGCGGTTATCTGGTGTCCTGGCGGGAGATGATGGCGGTATGCGGCACCTCCGACATCGTAGTGAGCGAGCGGCGGCTGCCGCCGGGCTGCATGCCGCGCTGGCTGAGGCTCGACCGCGACACGTTGGCGAAGACCGGCGGCGTGGCACTCGCCTTTGCGAGCGGGCGGGTGGTCACCGTACGGACCGGAGGGCGTCATCCATGGATTGACCCGCCCACGGTGCAGCCTCCATTCGAGCGAGCGCCGTTGGAGCGGGCAAGGGAGAGATGAGATGGTTCGAGGATTCGCGCTGATCGCGGCGGCTTTGGTGGCGGCATCGCCGGCAATGGCGCAGCAGACCGACTGGGCGAAGGTCCGCGCCGAATGGAACCAGCCCGCCGCGCCGTTCCGGATCCTGGGCAATGTCCATTATGTCGGGACCGCGGGCATCGCCGCCTATCTGATCACCAGCCCCAAGGGGCATATCCTGATCGACGGCGGCATGGAGGAGAGCGCGGCGCAGATCGCCGCGAACATCGAGAAGCTCGGCTTCAAGCTGACCGATGTGAAGATCCTGCTGATCAACCACGCGCATTGGGACCATTCGGGCGGGCTCGCCGAGCTGAAGCGGCGGACCGGCGCGCGGCTGCTGGCGAGCGCGGCGGACAAGCCGGGGCTGGAGGCGGGTAGGCTCGACTATCGGCCCGACATCCAGGCGTCGGCGCCGCCGGTGAAGGTGGACGAGGTGATCGGTGAGGGCAGCCAGATCAACCTGGGCGGCAACATGCTCACCACGCGCCTGACGCCGGGGCACACCAAGGGCTGCACGAGCTGGACGATGCAGGTGCCCTCGGGCGGGGACAGCCTGAGCGTGTTGTTCGCGTGCAGCCTGACGGTGGCGGACCAGCCGCTGACGGCGGGGCACGGCTATGACGCCGCAGTTGCCGACTTCCGCGCCACCTTCGCCCGGCTGAAGACCATGCAAGCGGATGTGTTCCTGGGCTTCCACCCCGCCCAGTTCGACTTCGATGCGAAGCGGGCGAAGCTGGAGGCGGGCAACGCGGAGGCGTTCGTCGATCCGGGCGAGCTGAAGCGGCGGGTGGCGGCGGCTGAGGCGGCGTTCGACGCGGAACTGGCGAAGCAGAAGGCGAAATAGACTGTCCGGACACGATTCCGGACGCGGCGGACAGGGTTTCGCTTCCGCTCTGGCTATAGGCGCATGCCGAGCCAGATCACCGCTTCGGTAGAAACCGATACAATCGGCGTGATCAGCTTCGGCCAGAAGCCCGAGGTTAGCCGCGCGGCCGAAATATCGTGATGCTCCTGCTCTTCTGAAATGACTGCACGCAATATCTCCGCGGCTTGTTCGTCCAGGCTGGCCAGCATGCGGAGCTGCTCCCGCATATGCCGCAACACGACATGTTCGACCGCTACGGTGGTCGCGGCGATGGCTTGACGGCCCGCCAGCCCGGTCACCCCACCGAGGATGAGGCCACCGATGCCGCATAGAGCATAGCTCCGACAGCGGCGCCTGTTTCGTCGCTGCAACTCGACCTCGAAAAGGGCGCGATGTCCGCGCTCATGCGCCAGGAAGGCATCGAGCTCGTCAATCATATCGGGCGCTCGCCAGCGTGCAAACCAGCGTTGCGCGGTGTAGATGCAAATGGCGCCATGCTCTCCCGCATGGTCAACCTTCATCACGCGGTCGCCAAGCGTTTCACCCGGCTTCAGCCGCGCCTTGAGAGCCATCCTCTCTCCGACAGAATAGAGTAACGGGCCTCAATAGCGCCGCAGCAGTCCCGCGAGCTTGCCCTGCACGCGCACCTGATCGGGACGGTAGCGCTGGGCGTTATAGTCGCGATTGGCGGGATCGAGGCGGATCATCGCGCCTTCCTTGCGGAAATACTTCAGCGTCGCCTCGGCATCGTCGATCAGTGCCACGACGATCTCGCCGTCGCGCGCCGTCTCGGTCCGACGGATCAGCGCATAATCGCCATCGAGGATGCCGGCCTCGACCATCGAGTCACCCGCCACTTCGAGCGCGTAATGCTCGCCTGCGCCGAGCAGCGCGGCGGGGACGGGGAGCATCGTCGACCCTTCGAGCGCCTCGATCGGCGTGCCCGCCGCGATGCGGCCGTGCAGCGGAATCTCGATCACATCATTTGCCGGCGCCGGCAGGGTGGACGGAGACGCGGGGGCCTTGTCTACCTTGGCGGCGGTTGCGGGGGTGGATTTCTTCACCTCGCCGCCGCCGCGCTCGGGCATGCGCAGCACCTCGAGCGCGCGCGCCCGGTTGGGCAGGCGGCGGATGAACTCGCGTTCCTCCAGCGCGCTGATCAGGCGATGCACGCCGGACTTCGACTTGAGGTCGAGCGCTTCCTTCATTTCCTCGAACGAAGGCGAGACGCCGGTTTCGTTCAGGCGATCGGCAATGAAGCAGATCAGCTCGTGCTGCTTACGTGTAAGCATCCTATCCTCCGGTCTAGAACAGACTGGGAACGTTTATGCAATGTTCCGCGGGCTTGTCAAGCGATGTCGAGGATTTCCACCGAGTCGCCCGGATTTGCCGCCGGTGCGCCGGGTTCGCGGACGATCAGGCAGCCGGCGCGGGCGAGCGTGCGCAGCATCGAGCTGTCCTGGATGGTGGATGCGAAGGCCCGGCCGTCGTGCAGCTCGGCACGCAGATAATCGGTCCGCTCGCCATTGGCGGGCAGCGGCTCGCCGAGGATCGCGGGGCGCGTGCGGGGGAGCGGATCGGCGGCGCCCGACAGGTGCAGGATCAGCGGCCGGACGAACAGCAATGCGGTGACGAAGGCCGAGACGGGATTGCCGGGCAGGCCGACCACCACCGCGTCGCCCAGCAGGCCCGCCATCATCGGCTTGCCGGGGCGCAGCGCGATCCGCCAGAAGTCGATCCTGGCCCCGGCTGCCTCGAGTGCGGGGCGGACAAGGTCATGATCGCCGACCGAGGCGCCGCCCGTGGTGACCAGCACATCGGCATGGATTGCCCGGAAGGCGGCTTCCAGCGCGTCGAGGCGATCCGGGAGAATGCCGAGATCGACGATCTCGACCGGGAGATCGGCGAGCTGGGCGGCGAGCATCAGCCGGTTGGTCTCGGGAAGCTGGCCAGCACCGGCGGGAGCGCCGGGGGGCACCAGCTCGTCGCCGGTGGCGGCGATCGCCACACGGACCTTGCGGCGTACCGGGAGGATCGCAAGGCCGCCCGTCCCCGCGACCGCGATGCGTGCGGCGGTGAGGCGCTCGCCCGCGGATATCAGGATGTCGCCTTCGCTGAAGTCGAGACCCTTGCGGCGGACGTTGCGGCCAAGACGGGGCGGACCGTCGCCTGCAAGCGCGAGACGGGTACCGTCGCGCGCCGCTTCCTCCTGGACGAGGATCGTGTCGCTGCCCTCAGGAATCGGCGCCCCCGTGAAAATGCGGGTGGCCTGTCCGGGGGCGATGGTTCCGGGGAACGGTCGGCCGGCCGCGCTTTCTCCGATCACCTCCCAGGGGCCAGGCATATCTGCGAAGCGGATCGCATAGCCGTCCATCGCCGAGAGATCGGCCGACGGCTGGGTGCGCAGCGCGCGGACGTCCTGTGCCGCCCAGCGGCCGGCGGCGGGGGCGAGCGGCACCATCTCGAGGCCGACGGGACCGGCCAGTCCGAGCAGGCGCGACTGGGCGTCGGCGACGGGAAGCAGCACGGGCATGGAAGCCACTAGTGGCAGCGGCGAAGCCAAGTGCAAGCGCGGACTGGAGCGGACGGTTTGAGCCTCCAGGATCGGCGGCGGTTCCTAAAACTCATTATATTTCTTAGAAATGAGGCATAATATCAATTGAATGATGGATTATTTGCGGGAATTTCTTTCCGTTCCCGTTGACAGGCGGTGCGCTAAGTGGAACGTTTACATATGTAAACAGGAGAGGTTATGGAAGACCAAAATCTGACGCGCCGTGCTGCGATCTCGGCGGGGGTAACCGCCGCGCTGGCGTCCGCGTCACTGGGGGAATCGGCGACGCAGGCGGCCGGGATGCCGCGCAATTCGAGCAAGGCGGCGGCGTTGCGATCCGTTCTCGGCGCGATGCCGGCCCGGCCCAAGCCGCAATATTCGGTGCTGGAGACCGTCGAGGTCGAGGGCGGCAAGCGGCTGAAGATCGAGTATCTGGCGGAGCAGGCCTTTCCCGGGCTGGGCGAACCGGTCGACCATATCCGTGCCTATCTGTTCGTGCCGGCGCACCGGCGGGGCCAGCGCCTGCCGGCGATGCTCGCGCTGCATCAGGACGGCCCGCAATATGATATCGGCAAGGCGGAAGTGGCCGGACTGGCAGGCGATGCGAACCTCTTCTACGGGCTCGAGCTGTTCCGGCAGGGCTATGTGGTGCTCTGCCCGGACCGCTTCTATCACGCCGAGCGTCGCCGCGGGGTCGAGCCCGACGCACGCAGGGACAATGCGCGCGATGCCTCGCTCTACGATCATCGTGTCGGCCAGTTGATGCTGCGCGGCCGCACCTCGCTGGGCAAGGAGGTGTTCGATGCGATGGTCTCGACCGATATATTGGCGAGCCTGGACTTCGTGGACGCCTCGCGCATCGGCGGCATCGGCCATTCGGCGGGCGGTATGGCGCTGATCCACTGGATGGCCTGTGACCTGCGTGCGCGCGCCGGCATATCCTCATGCGGGCTGTTCGAGCTCGTCAATTTCTTCCGTGAGGATGCGGTGAAGCGCCGGTCGGCGGCATTGGCGATTCCGGGTCTCGCAACGCTGGGCCGCTCGGCCGACTATCTCGCGATGATCGCGCCGCGCAACGTGCTGCTCACGCGCGGGCGTTGGGAATGGGGCACGAAGGGCAAGTGGCGCGATGCCAGCCTGCGGCATGTGGCGGAGACCGAGGAGATGGTCGCCTATGCCAGGAAACGGGGAGCGGGCGCGTCGCTCGATGCGATCTATTTCGACGAGGGCGGCGGCAATCACGATTTTCCGCGCGACGTCCGCACGCAGAGCTATGCCTGGCTGAAGCGGCGCTTGTGATCGGAAAGGGTCAGCTCGCCAGGGTTCGCGTTCCCGACAGGATACGCAGATCCTCCTGACGCAGCGGCAGACCGAATTCGCAGAGCGTGCGGCCGTGGCGGGTCTCGATCACCTTTGCGGGGGCGCCGCCGATGCCGGGTATGTCGATCCAGACCTTGGCACCCGGGGCGAACAGGGTGTGGGCCTCGAACTCGACCAGAAAGGGCGTGAGCCCGCGGACGCGCACGTTCCACCAGCGGACGCCTTCACGGACCCGGGCGGGGGAATCGAGGCGCAGCGCTTGCTTGTCGGGGATCAGCCCTTCCGGCTCCTGCCCGATCGCAACAGGACGGGCGCCGGGAGCAGGACTGCGCTGGACGTGGCGCAGCCACGGGATCAGGACCTGCCAGCTCAGTTCCTGATCGAAGGCGATTCCGGCAAGGCCCCTGCGCACCCAGCGCACCGCCCCGCCGAGCGGGCGCAGGCCGTCAAAGGTGATCTGGACGGGATCGCCGATCGCAAGATCGATGCGCGCCTCGATCCCGACGCCGCCCTGCGACACGTTGCGCGCGCGGACGAAATCGATGCGATCGCCGCGGTGGATGCCGACGGTCTGCTGAAGCTCGACGCGGGGAACCTGGCGGCGATCGTCGGGCACGCTGGCGAGATTGCGGGCGAGCGTGCCGATCACGTCGATCGCGGCATCGAAGACGAAACCTGCCTCCTCCGCCGTGCTCCAGTGGATCGTGCCTTCCAGACGCTGGCCGTTGGCGAGCTCGAGATGCATCGCCTCGCCATGCGCAAGCTCCGCCGCGATGCTGAGCGTCGCGCCGGCCGCGCTCAGCTTGCGGATCGAGCAGACATGGCGATCGGTCGCCGATGCCAGAACGCCCGTTTCCAGCGACGCGTGCATGTCGGGATCGATCGGTTGCGTGATCGGGGCTTCGGCGGCCAGACTGAATATCGTTGCGGACGTAAGCCCTTGTTCCATCGTTCCTTCCCGCCCGGTCGCCGGCAGCTTTGGGCCGCCCGCCTGAAGGGCTGGTTAAGCGAGAGGGTTGTGGAATCCCTAATCCCGATCGGGCGCACCGAGCGGGAAATAATGGCGGTAGCGTCGCGCTTCGTCGACGGCGCGGGCAAAGGACGGACGGGCAAGCAAGCGGGACCGATAGGCGCGAAGGTTTTCAAGGGGTTCCGGAATCCGATGGACCCAGTCGGCGTAGAATAGCGATGGCGCGGCGGCGCAATCGGCGAGGCTGAAGCCAGTGCCGGCGGCCCATTCGCGGCCGGCCATGCGCGCGTCGAGCCAGGCATAGACGGTGTCCAGCATCTTCAACGCCTGGGCGACGCCATAAGGGTCGCGCTCGCCCTCGGGACGGATCGCGTTGAACACCGGGATCTGCGCCGATCCCATCACGTAATTGTCGAATATCCGGTCGAGCATGCGGACCTCGATCGCGGTGTCGCCATCCGCGGGGATCAGGCGGACCGGGCCGGGATGATGGAGTTGGAGATGCTCGATGATCGTGCTGGTCTCGAGGATGGTGCGGCCGTTGTCGACCAGGATCGGGAAGCGCTTGAGCGGCCACAGCGTCTCGAGCTCCTGGCCCGCGGTACCCTCTTCGAGGTGGCGCAGCTCGAAATCGGTGCCGTTCTCGTACAGCGCGATCAGCACCTTCTGGCAAAAGGACGAGAAGGGATGGGCGTAGAGCGCAGGCTTCATGGGCATCCTCCGGTATAGTTAGGTTTTGACCTTACTATACCGGATCGCGCGTCCAGTCACCCGATTTTCCGCCGGTCTTGGACAGGAGGCGGATATTCTCGATCGTCATGCCCTTATCGAGCGCCTTGGACATGTCGTAGAGCGCGAGCAGAGCGATGCTGGCGCTGGTGAGCGCTTCCATCTCGACACCGGTCTGTGCTTCGGTAACGGCAGTTGCGGTGACGGTGACGCCGGTATCGTCGAGCGCGAGGTCGATGGTTACGCTGCTGAGCGGGAGGGGATGGCAGAGCGGGATGAGGTCGGCGGTCTTCTTGGCGGCCATGATCCCGGCGATGCGGGCGGTGGCGAGGACGTCGCCCTTCGCGACGCTGCCCTCGCGAATCGCGGCCGCCGCTTGCGGCGACATCGCGATGCGGCCGGCGGCGACGGCCACGCGTCGGGTTACCGCCTTGCCTGCGACATCGACCATGCGGGCGGCACCGGCTTCGTCGATGTGCGTGAGGCCGGTCATCCGATCAACGTGCGGGTGGCGGCCTCGACATCGTCCTGGCGCATCAGCGCTTCGCCGATCAGGAAGCAGCGGACGCCATGCCCGGCCATCGCGTCGAGATCGGCGCGGGTGGTGAGGCCCGACTCGGCGACGAAGGTGCAATCCGCGGGCGCGCTGCCCACGAGCTCATAGGTGCGCTGAAAGTCGACCGAGAAGTCCTTGAGATTGCGGTTGTTCACCCCGATTAGGCGTGAGCGCAGCCGTAGGGCGCGATCGAGTTCCTCAGCGTCGTGGACCTCGACCAGCACGTCCATCCCGAGATCGAAAGCGGTCGCTTCGATCTCCGCCATCTGCGAATCCTCGAGCGCGGCGACGATGATCAGGATCGCGTCGGCGCCGATGCTGCGCGCCTCGATCACCTGCCAGGGATCGACGGTGAAGTCCTTGCGCAGCACCGGCAGCGGGCAGGCGGCGCGGGCCGCGATGAGATAGTCCTCATGCCCCTGGAACCAGGGCGAATCGGTGAGCACCGATAGGCAGGCCGCGCCACCCGCGGCATAGGCGCGGGCATGGGCGGGCGGATCGAAATCCGGACGAATCAGGCCCTTGGAGGGGCTCGCCTTCTTGATCTCCGCGATCAGGCCGTAGCCAGAGGCTGCCTTGGCATCGAGCGCGCGGCGGAAACCGCGCGGCGGGGTCTGGGCGAGGGCGGCGGATTGGAGGTCGGCCAGGCTGATCGCAAGCTTTCGCTCGGCGACTTCCTCGCGCTTCTTTTCCAGGATGCGGTCCAGCATGTTGCTCATGCGTAGGCGATCCAGCAGTCGAGCAGCGCGTTGGCAAGCCCATTGTCGATGGTTTCGGCTGCTTCCTCGACGCCATCGACCAGCGAATCGGCGCGGCCGGCGACCATCAGCGCGGCGGCGGCGTTGAGCAGGACGGCGTCGCGATAGGCGCCGGGCTCGCCCTGGAGCAGGCGGCGCAGGGCGAGGGCATTGTGTTCGGGATCGCCGCCGCGGATCGCGCTCAAAGGGTGGCGGGGCAGGCCGGCATCCTCGGGGGTGATTCGCGTGGGCAAGGCGGCGCTGCCGATATTCACCGCGATGCTGGCGCCTTCGGTGGAGAGCTCGTCGAGCCCTTCCTCTCCGGAGATCACCGCGGCGGCCTCGGCGCCGAGCTGGGTCAGCGCCTCGGCATAGATGCCCGCATAATCGGGACGGGCGATACCGATGAGCTGGCGTGACACGCCTGCCGGATTGGCGAGTGGGCCCATCAGATTGAAGATCGTCCGCCGGGCGATGCGCCGGCGTAGCGGCCCGATGCGGGCGAGCGCCGGGTGGTGGTGCTGCGCGAAGAGGAAGGCGATGCCGAGATCGTTGAGGCTGTCCTCAGCGCGGGCGGCGGCGCGATCGAGATTGAGGCCCAGGGCTTCGAGCGTGTCGGCGGCGCCCGCCTTGGACGAGGCGGCGCGGTTGCCATGCTTGGCGACGGGGACGCCGGCCGCGGCCACGACCAGGCTGACCGCGGTGGAGACGTTGAGCGTATGGTGGCCGTCGCCGCCGGTGCCGCACACGTCGATCGCGCCCTCCGGAGCGCTGATCGGGATCAGGCGGGCGCGCATCGCACGGGCGGCCTCGGCGATCTCGATGCTCGTCTCGCCACGGATCGAGAGCGCGACGAGGAACTGCTCGATCGCCTCCTCGGACACGGTGCCGTCGAGGATGTCGGCGAATGCCTGCGCGGCGCTCTCATGGCTGAGCGGCGTCGCGGGGTCGGGAAGGAGGGTGAAGGTCGTCACGCCGTCTCTATTCAGGGACGCGGGCGGCGAGTCGAGCAAATCCTGATATGGACGGGTGAAGCCAAGGGGCGGACCCTTAACCCTGCTCGATCAGCCGGCGGCCCTCGGGCCCGATGGCGAGGTCGCGCCAGTCGAGCTCCTCCTGGAGCAGTTCATATTCCTCCTGGCCGATCGCATCCTCGTCGAGCAGCTCGCGCAGGCGATCGCGCTGCGCGGCATAGGCGGCAAGCTCGAGGCGCTGGCGCTCGTTATAGACGCTGCAATCGCCCCGAAGTCCGGTGCGGTCGACCTCGAACCGGCGGCGCGATTCGTCGGCGATGGGGCCGCTCTCGTCCGCCAGACGGACGAGCGCAGCATCGGCGAGGGCCTGGCGTGCGCGGTTGAGCTCGGCTTCGGGATCGTGCGCGCCCGAAAGCCCGAGCCAGCGGATCAGTGGCGAGAGCGTAAGGCCCTGGAGTACCAGGGTCACCAGCACCACGGCAAAGGCGGCGAGCACGATGAGGTCGCGCTGGGGGAAATCGTTCGGCAGCGCGAAGGCGGTGGCGAGCGTGACGAGCCCGCGCATGCCGCACCAGCCGACCACGACGCCCTGAGCCAGGCTGGGCGCCTTGAGGTCACCGCGCAACACCGCGAGGTGCCGGGCGAGGACGTTGTAGAGCAGCACCCATGCCATCCGGGTGCCGATCACGCCGAGCACGACCAGGCCGGCGAACCCGGCGGCCTCACGCAGCCGCTCCGGATCCATCGTCATGACGATCTGCCGCGCCTGCATCCCCATCAGCAGGAAGGCGACGACGTTGAGCACGAACACCGCGACGCCCCATACCGCGAAGGACTGGACGCGGTTGCGCGCGGTGATCTCCACGCTCCGGGCGTTGGCGATGTACATCGCCATCGTCACCACGCAGAGCACCGCCGAGAGGCCAAGTCGCTCGGCGAGGATCCAGGCGATGAAGGTGTTGACGAACTCGAGCAGGTTCCCGCCGAACGAGCCGCGCGTCCAGGGCAGGATGAAACGGAAGCACCAGCCGAAGAACAGCCCGAGCGCGATCCCGCCGGGCACCGCGAAGCCGAGATGCAACGCGACGCCGCCATCGATCCCGCCATGGCTCTGCACTGCCACCGCCGCGCCGAACAGCAGCAGCGCCGAGGCGTCGTTGAGAAGGCTCTCGCCGGTGAGCACCTGCGCGGTGCGGCGCGGGAGCGAGGCGGACTGGAGCACCGTCGTCGCGGCGGCGGCGTCGGGCGGGGCGACGATCGCCCCCAGCGCGATCGCGGCGGCGATCGGCAGTCCGGCAAAGGCCCAGCCTATCCAAGCGACCACGCCGGTGGTGAGCAATACCGCGACCACGGCGAGTGCGATCAGCGGCCGCCACAGCCGGCGGATCGCGGCGAGGGGGAAGTCGAACGCCGCGTCGAGCAGGACCGGGGCGATGAACAAAGCGAGCGCGGTATGGCCGTCAAAGGTTATCGACGGGCTGCCGGGCACCAGCGCGACGATCACGCCCGCGGTCGCGAGCATCGTCGGATACGGAATCCATGTCCGCCGCGCGACCTGGAGCAGGACGACGGCGAGCAGCAGCAGCGCGACCAGGCTTTCGAAGAAGCTCATGCCGCGAGGCTAACCCGCGCGCGGCGCCGATGTCGACTCAGCCTATGTCACTCAGGCGTGCTCGCGAACAGCGATCCCAGCGATCTTCAGGAAGTTCGCCAGCATCGCATGGCCATGTTCGGTGGCGATGCTCTCAGGGTGAAACTGGACGCCGTGGATCGGCAGCTCGCGGTGGCGGACGCCCATGACGTGCGCGTCGTCGGCGGTCGCGTTGACGATCAGATCTTCGGGAATGTCGGTGACGATCAGGGAATGGTAGCGCGTCGCGGTGAAGGGCGAGGGCAGGCCTTCGAACAGGCCGGTGCCGTCATGGGCGACGGGGCTCGTCTTGCCGTGCATCAGCCCGCCGCGGACGACCTTCCCGCCGAAATGCTGGCCGATCGCCTGATGGCCCAGGCACACGCCGAGCAGCGGCTTGCGCAGTTCGGCGCAGGCGGCGACGAGATCGAGGCTGACTCCGGCTTCGTTGGGCGTGCAGGGCCCGGGCGAGATCAGGAATGCCTGGGCGTTGCTGGCGACCGCCTCGCGCGCGGTGAGCGCATCGTTGCGCACCACCTGCACCTCCGCGCCCAGGTCCATCAGGTAATGAACGAGGTTCCAGGTGAAGCTGTCGTAGTTGTCGATGACGAGGATCATGGCAGCGAGTTAGGGGGTTTGGCGTCCGTTCACAATCGCTGGCGCAGATAGTCTGCCTTGGCGCTGCCATAGTGCGGCGCAACGGTCGATCGCATAAAGGCGTTGAATCGCGCGAAGGAGTTTCTTGAATGCTTGCCAGCCTGTTCATCGCCACCGCCCTGCTCGCCGGTCAGGCGGGGCCCCAGGACCAGAATGCGCCGCAGGATCCGCCCAAGCGGGTCCGCTCGATCCTGCTCTATGGCGATGACAAATGCCCGCCGTCGAAGGATCCCGACGAGATCGTGGTGTGCGCGAACGCGGGCGATTCGCCCTATCGTATCCCCAAGCGCTTCCGCGACGCGCCCAAGGAGGACGCGGCATCGCAGGCCTGGACCAACCGCATGGAATATGTCGAGCAGGTGAACCGCGCCGGCCTGCCCAACAGCTGCTCAGCGGTCGGCACCGGCGGCCAGACCGGCTGTACGCGCCAGTTCCTGCAGCAATGGTATCAGGAGCGGCTCGACGCCAAGGCCAAGGCAGCGCGGACCACCGCCCCCGATCCCGATTCCACCGTCAACCCGCAATAATTACTGGCCGAATCCTGCCTCGCTAGCCCGCGCGACCGCTTCGCGCGCGGCGGCGAACAGGGCGCCGGCCTTGGCCTCGCATTCGCGCTGCTCATAAGCCGGGTCCGAATCGGCGACGATCCCGGCGCCGGCCTGGACGTGCATGACGCCGTCCTTCACCAGCGCGGTGCGCAGCACGATGCAGCTGTCCATCGATCCGTCGGGCGAGAAATAGCCGACGCCGCCGGCATAGGGCCCGCGCGTCTCGGGCTCGAGCTCGGCGATGACCTGGCAGGCGCGGACCTTGGGCGCGCCACTGACCGTACCCGCCGGGAAGCCCGCGAACAGCGCGTCGAGCGCATCGGCGTCGGGGCGCAGCCGGCCGACCACGTTCGAGACGATGTGCATCACATGGCTGTAGAATTCGACGGTGTAGCTGTCGGTGACCTTGACGGTGCCGGTATCGGCGACGCGGCCGACATCGTTGCGGCCGAGATCGAGCAGCATCAGATGCTCGGCGCATTCCTTGGGGTCGGCGAGCAGGCTGGCGCGATTGGCCTCGTCCTCGGCTGCCGTCTTGCCGCGGGGGCGGGTGCCGGCGATCGGGCGGATCGTCACCTCGCCGTCGCGGGCGCGGACCAGAATCTCGGGCGACGAACCGGTCAGCGCGAAGCCGGGCAGGTCGAGATGGTAGAGGAAGGGCGAGGGGTTCACCCGGCGCAGCGCGCGGTAGAGCTCGAACGGCGGCAGCGTGAAGGGCGTGGTGAAGCGCTGGGCGAGCACGACCTGGAAGATGTCGCCGGCGGAGATATAGTCCTTGGCGCGGGCGACCATCTCGCCATAGCGGCCAGGGGCCAGGACCGGCGTGAGCTTCACCTCGTCCGGATCGGCGCGGACGGGTGCGGGCAGCGGCGCCGTCGCGAGACGTGCGGCAACGGCATCGATCCGTTCGGCGGCAGCGTCGACATCGCCGTTTGGCCAGACCGGGGCGACGAAGAACAACGTATCCGCCAGGCGATCGAACACCAGGATGACGGTGGGCCGCACGAACATCATGTCGGGCACGCCGACCGGGTTCTGCGGGGGGCGATCGAGCTTCTCGACGAGTCCGACGGTCTCGTAGCTGAAATAGCCGACCAGGCAGGCGAGCGCGCGCGGCAGTTCGGCGGGCACCTCCATGCGGCACTGGCCAACGAGCGCGCGCAGGGCGTCGAGCGTCGGTTCGGCGCAGGGCGCGAACGCCTCGCGATCGGTGAGCCAGCGATCGTTGATCGAAGCCTCGTTGCCGGTGGCGCGGAAGACCAGATCCGGCGCGAGCCCGATCAGGCTGTGGCGGCCGCGGACCGATCCGCCCTCGACCGATTCGAGCAGGAAATCGCCCCGTCCGGGTTCGATCAGCTTGAGCGCCGCAGCGACCGGGGTCTCGGTGTCCGCAACCTCCCGACGCCAGAGCAAAGCGGGCCGCCCCGCGGCGAGCGCCGCCCGGGCGGCTTCCGTGCCGTGGATCACCTCAGCGCGCCACGCCCTGGCGCTGAAGATCGGCACGGAAGCGCGCAATGGCGGTCTCGTT
>JBEVLV010000137.1:0-5850 GCA_040508955.1 Sphingomonas sp.
CCGTCATGCCGGACTTGTTCCGGCATTCACCCCACCGCAAGCGCGGACGATGTGGGACAGTGGGCCCCGGAACAAGTCCGGGGTGACGGGCAAGGCGGATAGACCGGGAAAATATCTCAAATGTCGATCCGACCTAGCCGTCATCCCGGCCTGCCCGGGACGACGAAAACGAAGCTCACCCCCACTCGACCGTCAGCGACTCCGCGAACGGCCCGTTCTTGGTCAGCCGCCCGGCCTTGCCCGGTGCGCGGCGGAGATTGGGGCGCTGCAAGAGCGGCTTCAGCATCAGGTGCAGCGTCGCCTGGTTGATGTGGATGCCGAAGCATTGGTGGAGGCCGTAGCCGAAATGGATATAGTCCGACGCCGGCCGCGTCGGATCGAAGCGCCGGGGGTCGGTCACCCGGCGCGGATCCATCATCGCCGAGGCGAAGGCGGCGAGCACGGTGTCGCCCTTGGCCACCGTCGCTTCGTGCTTCGTGCCGCGTGCGATCACCGCGTCGGCCAGAGCCACCCGCGGCAGACCGGGCCCAAGCGGATCGAAGCGCATCGCCTCCAGCACATAGGTCGCCAACAGCGCATCGTCCCCTGCCCGCGCCGCGGCCTGCGCGCCGCACAGCGCTTCGGGCCGACGCAGCAGCTGCTCCATCGCCTGGGGGACCACCATGGGCGGCTGTGGCGGGCCACCGACGACGAAGCCCATCAGCGCGGTGCGGATCTGATCGTCGCTGAACCCGCTCGTCCCCGCCTTCTGCTCGGCAAGGCAGCGCGACAGGACATCGTCCTTGCCCGGCGCATCGCGGCGCTGATCGAGCTGGGCCTGGATATGCGCGCGGAGCGCCGGCGCCATCTCGTTCACCTCGGCCATCAGCGCGGTATCGCTGTCTTGGCCGACGAACTGGTATTCGAACAGCCGCGTGCCCCAGACGCGCAGATCGCCATTGCTCGGCTCGGGCACGCCGAAATAGTCGCCCAGCACCGAGAAGGTCACCCGCCGTACCAGCGTGTCGACCACCTCGATCCGATTGGGCGCGGCGCGGACGATCTCCTCGGCCATCGCCTCGACACGCTGCGCCAGCACCGGCAGGTCCTCGCGCCGGATCACCTTGCGCATCGCCGCGGTGTCGTGGCGATACTGCTCGGTATCGCCCATGCCGAGGAAGAAGGGCTGGTTGCCCATGATCACGTCGAGCTTGGACTTGTAGACCACGCCGAACGCGGGATCGTTGCCGAACACCTCGCGTACGTCGTCGTAGCGCGAGGTGAGCACCATCCCCTTCATCTTCACCACCGGCTTCCACCGGCGGAAAAAGGCGAAGGCATAGGGCATCGCCGCGAACACGGTACGCGAGATCCAGCCCTTCAGGCCCTTGGGCGCGGGCCGCAGCACGTTGGTGGAATCGAGGATGCTCATAGGCCGGCCAGGAACCGGACCGCCGGCATGCTCGGCAGGAAGAAATACTCGCCGCCCGCCATCTCCACGAACGTGTCGACCTCGATGATACGCCGCAGCGGGTCCTCGCGGATCGTCATCGTCCCCGCCGGGCCGATCAACGGATCGGCCTCGTCATAAAGCGTCGCGAAGTTGCGGTTGAGGATCCAGGTCTGCTGGACGAATTCGAACTGGCGGGTGACGTCGGTGTTGAGCGCGACGAAAAGCAGCCCGCGATCGGCGTCGTCCTTCTGGTCCCGCTGGGCGATGGTCGGGCCGTATTTGCGGCCCCGGCGCAGGATGCGGTGGTTGTTGGCCGCGGCGAGCAGCGTCGGCTTGTCGGCTTCCGTCGGCGCGAGGCCGTCGCGCGGATTGCCGCGGCGGACGTGCGAACCGACCGGGCAGCCGAAGCCGTGGGGATCGCGGTCGAAAAAGCCGAACTCGTTCTCGGGCTGATCATAGCCGTTGGGCGGCAGGAAACCCGCCGGGCACAGCAGGTTGCCGTCGCGGTCGCGACCCACCACCCGCTCGGCGAGCCAGTCGGCGGTGACATGACCCGAATGCTCGGGATCGGCCGCGCGCATCCGTTCCGCCGCCTTCTCCAGCGACTGCCAGAATTCGGCGACGTTCTGCTTGAGCTCGCGCACGACCATGTAGCTGCCGTCGAGCCCGAGATCGAGATAGCCCTCGGCCTGGGCATGCGGGGTCAGGCCCGCTTCGCGTGCCTTCTCGCTATCGGGCACGATCGGGCCGCCCGCGATCTCGTTATGGCCGTTCTTGTGCCCCATCAGCACTTCGCCCAGCGGCACGCCGTTCCACGGCTCGGACGCCGGATCGATCGGCGCGCCGCCGCGGATCACGGCGCCTTCCTCGATCGGCACAGGCTGCGATACGCCGTCGGCAAAGCCGAAATGCTCGCGGGCGATGCCGCGCTCGTCGAGCCGCAGGTCGAGATGGAGCCGGTGCACGACCTTGACCTGGTGCGGCTCGAGCGCGGCACTCACCGCCTCGCACCACGCCTCGGCCGATTCCTCGTCGGGGGTGTAGAGCAGCAGCATCGCGTGGACGGTCACCGGCGTCGGCACCAGCGCCTCGCCCAGCTCGGGATCGGCGGGAGGGGTGTTGCCGCTCCACTTCGGGCCGCCGGGGATCACCGTCTTCAGCCAGTCTGCGCCGCGCCGGTCGCCCAGCCGGCGCAGGCGGTCCTCCTGGAACATGCCTTCCTGGAAGGGCCGGTCGAAGCTCGCCAGCGTGTCCTTCGGCAAGCCCATCTTGAGCATGCCCGAATAGGTGACACCCAGCGCCACCGCGCGCGGATCCTTGCCGTCGGCGTCGGTGACCGGCGCCACGCCATCCTCGAGCGTCTTCAGCCAGGCGCCGCCGCCCGTCGCATGGTTTCCGTCCCAGCCGAATTCGAGGAACAGCGCGCGGCCGGTGGGCAGCGAGGCAAAGCCGCTGACGACGAGCCCCTGGGTGAGCTTGTCGTGCGGCGCGGCGAGGTGCCAGTTCGGCGGGCCCTTCCGGGCGGACGCGGCGCTCACAGGTCGTTCGCCCATGTCGCGGCCTCCTTGTCGGTGAGCGTTCGTTTTCTCAGGCCCAGCGCGATGCGGTAGTTGCGCTCGATCTGGTCCGCGGTCAGGTCGCTATAGGCCGAGTACCAGAAGCGGCTGACCGTCATCGAATGCCGCGCCCATTGCTTGAACTGCAGGCCGTTGCTGGCGCCGTCCTTGACCAGGAAGCGCGGCGGCGGGAAGCCGACGCCGCAGCTCCACGCCAGCGTGAGGCCGGCATGCGCCTTTTCGATGAAGTCATCGAGATAGCTCTCCCAGGTCTGGTCGAAATTGCTGAAGAACAGCAGGCGGCTGCCATTGTTGACGCGCGCCCAGTGCGCGAAATGGATCGTCCGCATCGATCCCAGATAGCCGTTGGTCGCGATCACCCGCAGGAACAGCTTGAGCGCGAAATGGCCGGCGCGGATGATGACGGTGCGCAGCACGCCGGGCTTGATCAGCACGATCGACCCCATATGGTTCTGCGGAATCCAGTCCTCGCGCTGGGCCATCTCGCGCAGCATCTTCGGATCGACCGGCGGCGCATCCTGCGAAGCATCGCGCCGCTCCAGTACGCGCAGCCAGACGAGCAGCCCGGCCACGGTGGCGGGAACGCTGACCAGCCCCCAGCCGAGCCACACCAGCATCGCGTCCCACGCGACGCGCAGCGGCCAGCCGGTGAGCAGCGCGGAGAACGGCGTCGCCGCCGCGCCGAAGATCAGGATGTAGAGCACCACGAAGATCGCGAGTGGGATCGACCATTGGATGAACAGCTTGAGGAAGCTGAACGCACTCTTGATCTCGGTGCCCGGCAGCGCCGTGCCGATCCGCTTGAGGATCAGCGCGAAGATGACGAACGCCACGCCGACCACGATCGCGTAGCGCTCCCACGGGATCTGGAGCTTCAGGATCAGCCCCGGCACCGAAAGCGCGGCGACCGCGCACACCACGAACGCCGCGAGCCGGGCATAGTCCAGGATCCGCTCACCCAGCGTGATCCGCTGCGGCGCCGGCGCATCGAGCCAGGCAAACTTGCCGACCAGGGCGGCGCGCAGCGTATCGTGGATGCCGGCCGCGCCCAGTCGGCGATACGGCGTGGGTCCGCCATTGCCGGCCGAGGCCAGCTCCTCGCGGATCGCCAGGAACAGGTCGCGCTCGGCAAGGATGCGATCGCGCGTCATGCCGCGATTGCCGTGGTGATAGACGGTGGGCGTGCCGGTGCGCGCCTCCAGATAGGGTGCGATCGGCGCGCGCGAATCCGGCGCGGTGATCGCGTCGTACAAAGGCCCGTCGCTATCGAGCGGGCGCTTGCAGCAGCGCAGGATCGCGCGGAGATCGGCGCCCATCGCCGCTTCGAGCTGGCCCCAGAACGGCCCCGGCTGCCCATCGAAATTGGCCTCGATCACGAAGAGCGGGTCATAGTCGAAGCCCGGGAACACGCTGAGCGACATGAAGTGCACCGCGGGCACGCGCGTCAGGAACTCGGCATAGGGGCCCTTGCCCCCGTTCGGATCGGAGCTGCGGCGATCGCGCAGGGCGTCGAGCAATCCCGACAAATGGTCATAGCTGCCCGGCTTGACCTCGAGCGCTACCGACAAGGTGGTTTGTCGCATTGTCGCCATCCCCCGGAACACGGGCCTGCCTTCAGGATTCCCCGCGAGTCGTAGGGGAATGTCTCACAGCATTTCCTACATTGATAGGACGCGTCCGACGTCGCCCCGACTTCGCGTCATCGATTCAGCCGATTGAGCAATTGCGCGCGCAGCCGGCGTGCGCCGATCTCGTCGAGCGTGCCGAGCGGCCCGCGCGCAGGTTCGGGGAGATGCGCGCCCGCCCGGTCGGCGGGGCCGAAGATGTAATAGTCGAACAACGCCTTCCACGCGGCCTTTTCGGGCTCGGGCCGGTCGCGCAGGCTGAGCATCGCGTGGAGCAAGGTGTTCTGCGGCGTGTCCATGAAGGCCGGCGAGGTGTTCCACCAATAGTTGACGAGGATGTTGAACGGCGCGAGCGCCTCGACATGGTGCCACCAGAGCGCGGGATAGAAGAGCAGGTCGCCCGGCTCGAGCTCCGCGACCTGCGCTGTGGCGATGGCGTCGCGGAAACGCGGATGGGCCGCAAAATCCGGGTTTCGGAAATCGACCATGCTCACCACCTGCCCGCCGGGTGTCGGCTCGAGCGGGCCGGGATAGAGGTTCGCCACCTGGTCCGGCGGGAACAGGGTGAAGCGGCGCCGACCGACCGCGCAGACCGCGAGATTGTGCGACATGTCGTAATGCGCGGTCGCCGTCGTCTGGTTGCCGATCCAGATGCTCGCCAGCAGTGAGGCCGTCGCGAACATCGCATGGTTGAGGGACAGGTCGTTCTCTGCCCGGAAGCCGGGAAGGTAGAGGTCGAGATCGGTCGAGCCGATATAGAAGGAGGGCGAATCCGAAGCGCCCAGATGCGGCCGCATCGCCTCCAGGACCTCGGCCAGAGGCCGGCGCGCGCCCTCGAAATTGAAGCCGGTGACGTCTTCATTGTAGAAGAAGCGGCCGCCGATCTCGGGCGCGCCGGTGAACGCGACCACGGGCCGTCCGGCGTCGAAGCCCTCGACATAGGCGATCGCCGCCTCGGCCGATTCCAGGCCTTTCCGGACGAGCGGCCAGTCGCGCGCGACGCCGCGCAGGATCGTCGGCTGCTGCGCTTCCATCAGCGCGTCATAGGGAATGGCATCGGGCGCGACGCCCTCGAGCACCTGCACCCGGTGTGCGGCGACCGCAAGATGGGCGGCTGGATTATCTGATGCGGCCATATCGGCATCATGGCGCAAAGCCCGCGGCCCCTCAATCCGGGCCTGGATCGGCAAAGAAAAAGGCCGCTGCTGACGCAGCG
>JBEVLV010000138.1:0-8575 GCA_040508955.1 Sphingomonas sp.
CGGCACCATACTCTATCAGAACGTCTCGCCGACCCATTCCTCGGTCTTCGCCCACAGCGCCCTGGCGCGCTCGGGATCGAGCGCATAGGCGCGGACGCCTTCGCTCACCGGGGTGATGATGCCGTCGGTGATCTTCTCGCTGACGTGGCAATTTTCGCAATAGCGCCCACCCACTTCGTCCGCACCAGCCACCGCGCCGGCCCAGACCGAGGTCGCCGCGCCCTGGGGAATCGTCTTCCACTCGAAGGGCGGCTGACCCAGCTTGGCGAGATCGGCGTTGATCTGCGCGACCATCGCGTGGAGCGTCTCCTCGCCGACATGCCGGCCCAGCTCGGTCTGGATGCCGCCGGGATGCACCGCCGTCGCGCGGACGCCGCGATCGCGATGCCGCCGGTCGAACTCGACGGCGAACAGGATGTTCGCGGTCTTGGAGCGGCCATAGGCGAGGCGCGGCTCATAGGGCGTGTGCTCGAAGTTCGGGTCGTCGAGATCGACGTCCGAATAGCGGTGGCCCGAGGAGGAGAGGTTCACCAGCCGGCCGCCCGGCGCGATCAGTGGCGCGATGCGGTTCACCAGCACGAAATGGCCGATATGGTTGGTGCCGAGCTGCGTCTCGAAGCCGTCGGCGGTGTGGCCGAAGGGCGTCGCCATCACCCCGGCATTGGCGATCACCAGGTCGAACGGCTTGCCCGCCGCGTTCAGTGCATCGGCGCAGGCGCGCACGCTGGCTAGCGAGGCCAGGTCCAGCTCGATGAGCTCGATGCCGCCGCCGTTCGCGGCATCGGCGCGGACCGACGCGGTGGCCGCCTCGGCCTTGGCGAGGTCGCGCGCCGCGCCGACCACCCAGGCCCCGTGCGCCGCAAGCGCCCGCGCCGTCTCCACGCCCAGCCCGGCTGAAACGCCGGTTACCAGCACGCGCTTGCCGCCTAGATCCACGCCCGCCAGCACCTGGTCGGTGGTGGAGGTTGCACCGAACGAATCCGCCATGATCAACTCCTTGCATTCATGAGCAACACGCCGCCTCTGCCGGAGACGGCATTGCCGCCCGGCATGTTTCGATATAAGAGGAGGACGGCTCCGCTTTTAATACGGAGGGTTCCTCCGTTTTTCAAGGGGCGCATGAAAGAGAGTGGCTGACGCACCCGTCCCGACCGCGCGCAAGCCGCGCGCCGATGCCGAGCGCAACCGCCTCCGCCTGCTCGACGCGGCCAAGACGGTCTTTGCCGACAAGGGCAATGATTCGAGCCTGGAGGAGATCGCGCGCACTGCGGGCGTCGGGATCGGCACGCTCTATCGCCATTTCCCGACCCGCGATGCGCTGATCGAGCAGGTCTATCGCAATGAATCGGAACAGCTGGCCCAGGCCGCCGCCGATCTCGCCCGCACCCAGCCGCCCGTGGAGGCGCTGCGGCTGTGGATGCGGCTGTTCGTCGACTATCTCGCGACCAAGCAGATCATGGCCGAGGCGCTGAACGCGATGGTCTCCGGACCTACCGAGCTCTACGCGGCCTCGGGTGCGCAGCTGAAGGCGTCGATCGCCGATCTCGCCGGGCGCGCGATCGCAAGCGGCGCGATCCGTCTCGACATGGAGCCGCTCGACCTGCTCCGCGCGCTGGTCGGCGTCGCCCAGCCCGCCGCGGGCAGCGCCGGCCGCGAGAGCGCCAAGCGGCTGGTCGACATGATGATCGCCGGCGCGCGCGTGGCGGACTGAGGCCTAAGCCTCGG
Organism: Sphingomonas sp.; assembly: GCA_040508955.1. Taxonomy (GTDB): domain Bacteria; phylum Pseudomonadota; class Alphaproteobacteria; order Sphingomonadales; family Sphingomonadaceae; genus Sphingomonas. Next base: position 1,726 of record JBEVLV010000138.1, read on the forward strand.
AACTCAATTGGCCGATTTGGTAGTAAGCGTCGAGCGATCGCATGCTCGGGGGCGGATACCGCGTTGAACCAATACCCGATCGGCCGCGTTGGGCGCGCAGCCCTTTCCGGGAGAGACAGATGCGCATTCTCGCCGCCGCTATCGCCGTGTTGCTGCCCCTTGCCGCGCATGCCCAGACGCCGCCGCCGGGCACCGCGGTCGAGCGGATCACCCTCCATCCCGGCGAGAGTGCCAGCTTCACGCTGGCGCCGGGCAAGGACCACCAGCTGCTCGACCGCGTCGATGCCGGCACGCCGGGCGCGATCACGATCCGCTACGGCGTGACGAACGGCATGTCGACGATCGTCGCGACCAGCGGCACCGGCTACGACACGAGCTTCACCATACTCGCCGATCCCGACGGCGATGGCGGGTTCGAGCCGGCAGGCGACCTGGCGCTTCCCGGCAACGGCACGCCGGCGTCGCGCGGCTGGCCGAAGCTGCTCGGCACGATCAATGTCGGCGATTTCGTAGGCGGCCCGCACGGCGCGCACGATCACGTCCCGTCGGGCGAATAGAGGAGGCTCCGGGCATGATCCGCAAGCTGGCTTCGGGCGAATACCGCCTCTATTCGAAGAAGAAGGACCCGGACACCGGCAAGCGCCGCAACCTCGGCACCTTCGACAGCCGCGCCGCCGCCGAGAAGCACGAGAAGGACGTGCAATATTTCAAGCGACACTGATCCGCGGCGCGGCCGATCCAGGCTTGCAATGTAGGATTTCAGCGCCGAGCGAAGAAGCAGCTCTTTCTCACGCCGGCATGCTAGCGCTTCTTCACGAACTCGGCACGCAGCACCAGGCCCTTGATGCCGTCATATTTGCAGTCGATCTCCTGGGCATCGCCGGTCAGGCGGATCGACTTGATCAACGTGCCGCGCTTGAGCGTCTGCCCGGCGCCCTTGACGGTCAGGTCCTTGATCAGCGTCACCTGATCGCCGTCGGCCAGCAGATTGCCGACCGCGTCGCGCACCTCGACCCCGCCCTCGGCACCGGCCCTGGCCGCGGCTTCTGCCGCGCTGACCCATTCGCCGCTCGCCTCGTCATAGACAAACGCGTCTTCTTCTCCGTCCATTCGGTCCTCAATCAGCCCTTGATCGTCACCATGTTCACCGGCTTGTCCTTGGTAGAGACGTTCGCGGCGATCGTCTTGGTCTTCTCCGCCTTGGGCTTGCGCACTTCGCGGTTCGACTTCTTCTGGCCCTTGGCCATGGTCTGTCCTTCAAGGGCCAGATGCCCCGCCGGGGCTGATAGCGCGATCCCGCGCCGAACCCCGCATCAATTCGCCCGAGCCGAGCCGGAGCGGCGGCGGATGCCGCCGGGCGGGCTTTCCCCAGCGGGTCGCATGGGCTAGGCGCCAGCGATGCCGTCCACCATCAGTTGCGACGTCGCCATAGTCGGCGGCGGACTTGCCGGCGGGCTCATCGCCCTGGCGCTCAAGAAAAAGAAACCCCAGCTCGACATCCGCCTGATCGAGGGATCGGCGCGGATCGGCGGCAATCATCTCTGGTCATTCTTCGGCAGCGATATCCCTACCGCAGATCGCTGGCTCGCGGCGCCGCTGATCAGCTATGGCTGGGCGAGCTACGATGTCGCCTTCCCGGCGCACGAGCGGACGCTGAAGGCGCCCTATTATTCGATCGAATCCGAGCGGTTCGAGCGGCTGGTCCGCGCCGCGCTGCCCAAAAAGGCGCTGATGATGCGCCGCAAGGCGATCGACGTGACCCCTACCGCCGTCGCGCTGTCGGGCGGCGACCTGGTCCAGGCCGAGGGGGTGATCGATTGCCGCGGGACCGGCGACCTGTCCAAGCTCGATCTCGGCTGGCAGAAGTTCCTCGGCCGCGAGCTCGCGCTGTCCGAACCGCACGACCTGGCCCGCCCGGTGGTGATGGACGGCACGGTGGATCAGCTCGACGGCTACCGCTTCGCCTATTGCCTGCCCTTCGCCGCGACGCGGATGTTCGTCGAGGACACCTATTACAGCGACACGCCCGGGCTGACACTTCTCGAGGTCGGCGCGCGGCTGGACGCCTATGTCGCCGAGCGCGGCTGGCAGGTCGAGCGGGTGACGCGCGAGGAGGCAGGCAGCCTGCCGGTCGCGATGGGCGGCGATTTCGAGGCCTATTGGGAGTCGGGCGGTCGCGGGGTGGCCAAGGGCGGGATGCGCGCCGGCCTGTTCCACCCGATGACCGGCTATTCGCTGCCCGATGCGGTACGGCTGGCGTCGATGATCGCGGGCAGCCGCAGCCTTTCCGGCGCGGCGCTCCACGAGCTGACCCATAACGCTGCCCGGAATGCCTGGCGCAGCCGCCGCTTCTACCGCATGCTGGCGGCCATGCTGTTCCGCGCCGCCGATCCGCATGAGCGCTATCGCGTGCTCGAACGCTTTTATCGGCTCGACGCGGGGCTGATCGCACGCTTCTATGCGGGTCAATCGACGCTGTTCGACCGGGTGCGCGTGCTGAGCGGGAAGCCGCCGGTGCCGATCGGCCGCGCGGTAAAGGCAATGCGGAGACATATCGCATGAAACGGGTGGCGGTGATCGGCGCGGGATTCGGCGGGCTCGCGCTTGCCATCCGCCTGCAATCGGCGGGCGTCGATACCGTACTGATCGAGGCGCGCGACAAGCCGGGTGGCCGCGCCTATTTCTGGGAGAAGGACGGCTTCACCTTCGATGCCGGGCCGACGGTGATCACCGACCCCGCCGCGCTCGCCGAGCTGTGGCGGATATCGGGCCACGATATCTCGGAAGACGTGAAGCTGGTTCCGGTCGCGCCCTTCTACCGCCTCTCCTGGCCGGACGGCGAGCGGTTCGACTATACCAACGACGATCCGGTCCTGAACGCCGAGATCGCCCGGCTCAGCCCGGAGGACGTCGCCGGTTATGCCCGCTTCCTGCGCTATTCCGAAGCGGTGTACCGCGAAGGCTATCAGAAGCTCGGCCATGTCGCGTTCCTCGACTTCAAGTCGATGCTCAAGGCCGCTCCCGCGCTGATGAAGCAGCAGGCCTGGCGATCGGTCTATTCGATGGTCTCCAGCTTCGTGAAGAACGAGAAATTGCGCCAGGCGCTGTCGTTCCACACGCTGCTGGTGGGCGGCAATCCGATGACCGCGAGCGCGATCTACGCGCTGATCCACAAGCTCGAGCGCGACGGCGGCGTATGGTGGGCCGAGGGCGGCACCAACCGGCTGGTCGCCGGGATGGTCACGCATTTCGAGCGGCTCGGCGGCGTGGTGCGGCTCGGCGATCCGGTCGTCTCGATCGATACGCTGGGTGACCGGGTCACGGGCGTGAAGACGACGAGCGGTTTCGAGATGCAGGTCGACGCGGTGGCGAGCAACGCCGATATCGTTCACAGCTATCGCGACCTGCTCAAGGGCTCGCGGAGCGCACAGCGGACCGCGAGCGGGCTGATACGCAAACGCTATTCGCCATCGCTGTTCGTCGTCCATTTCGGGGTGAAGGGGAACTTCCCTAACATCCCGCACCATTCGATCCTGTTCGGTCCGCGCTACGAGGGGCTGCTGTCGGACCTGTACGACACGGGCGTGCTGCCCGAGGATTTCTCGCTCTATCTCCATCATCCCAGCGCGACCGACGCGAGCATGGCGCCCGAGGGGCACGCGACCTTCTATGCGCTGGCGCCGGTGCCGCATCTCGGCAAGTTCCCGGCCGATTGGGCCGAAGTAGGGCCGGTGCTGGAGGCGCGTATCCTCGCCGAGGTGAGGCGGCGGCTGATCCCCGATCTCGACGAGCGGCTCGTCACCAAGTTCAGCTACGCGCCCACCGATTTCCGCGATGATCTGCACGCGCATCTGGGTTCCGGGTTCAGCCTGGAGCCGATCCTCACGCAGAGCGCCTGGTTCCGCGTCCATAATCGCGACGACGCGATCTCGAACCTCTATTTCGTGGGTGCGGGCACGCATCCGGGCGCCGGCATCCCCGGCGTGATCGGCAGCGCCAAGGCGACCGCCGCACTGATGCTGGGAGAATCCAAGTGAAGCGTATCGCAGTCTATTGCGGTTCGGCGACTCCCGCCGATCCGATCTATGTCGAGAGCGCGCGGATGGTGGGCCGCACCCTGGCAGCGCGCGGCATCGGCGTCGTCTATGGCGGCGGCAGGCTGGGACTCATGGGGGCGATCGCGGACAGCGCGCTGGCGGCGGGCGGCGAGGTGATCGGCGTGATTCCGACTGCCCTGGTCAATGCCGAGGTTGCGCATCGCGGCCTCACCGAGCTCCACGTCGTCGAGACGATGCACGAGCGCAAGGCGCGCTTCACCGAGCTGGCCGACGGCTTTATCAACCTGCCGGGCGGCACCGGCACGATGGACGAATTGTGGGAGGCGATGAGCTGGGCCCAGCTCGGCTATCACGCCGATCCGATCGGGCTGCTCAATATCGCGGGCTATTACGACAAGCTGGTCGAGTTCTGGGAGCATATGGGCCACACCGGCTTCGTCCGCCCGCAGCACCAGGGTCTGTTGCTGGTCTCCGCCGACATCGACGATCTGCTCGCGAGGATGGCCGATTTCGAGCCCGCGGTGCCGATCATCCATATGAAGCGCGACGACCTCTGATGGCATTGCCCGCCCGCGACGCGATCGTCGCCGCGGCGGGCGAATCGATCGCGCGCGGATCGAGGAGCTTCACGGCGGCGAGCCGGCTGTTCGATCGGGCGACACGCGAACGGGCATGGCTGCTCTACGCCTGGTGCCGCGCATGCGATGACCTCGCCGATGGACAGGAGCACGGCGAGGGCATGGCTGTCGTCCCGGATCCAGAGGCGCGGCTGGCGGCGATCCGCGAACGGACGGCGGCGGCGCTGGACGGGCAATGGATCGGCGACGCGGCATTCGACGCGCTTCGTATCGTCGTCGCCGAAATCGACATGCCGCACCGGCTGGTATGGGACGTGGTCGAGGGCTTCGCGCTCGACGCCGCGGGCTGGCGGCCGGCGACCGAAGAGGATCTGATGCGCTATTGCTATCATGTTGCCGGCGCGGTCGGCTGCATGATGGCGGTGGTGATGGGCGTTTCCCCGGAGAATGAACCGGTGCTCGACCGGGCGTGCGATCTGGGCATCGCCTTCCAGCTCGCCAATATCGCGCGCGACATCGGCGACGACGCGCAAGCCGGGCGCTGCTATCTGCCCGCCCAGTGGCTCATCGAAGAGGGGATCGAGCCGCACGCCGTGATGGCGGATCGGATCAAGCTCGCGACGCTTGCGGCCCGGCTCTGCAAGCGAGCGGAGCAATATGAAGCCAGCGCCCGAACGGGCACTCTCGCACTCAGCTTCCGATCGGCTTGGGCCGTTCTTGCCGCTGCCGGTATCTATGGCGACATCGCCCGCGAAGTGGCGGCGCGGGGTTCCACGGCATGGGATCGACGAGTGACGACTTCGGCCAGCGCCAAGCTTGGCTGGATTCTGCGCGCCTTTGGTCAGGCGCGTCTGCGAAATCGCCTCTATCTTCCTGCATCCAGAGCGGAAAATCTATGGAAAAGACCGCGTTAACGCTGTCCGGAAAGGCGACCGCAAGCACCCACTAGGCAAAACTTGCCTATGACCATCCTGTCGCTCAAGCTTTCGAAAGCCCTTGCCAAGGGGCGGGCCGCGCCGGTGCGCCAGCAATCGCGCGAGGAACTGCTCGTGACTCTGCTGCGCAAGCGCGCCGCCGCGCACAATGTCGGTGCCGAGGATCTCGAGACGCTGCTGCGCGATCAAATCCGCTGGGCGCTGCCCATCCATCGCGGCGCCGCCAACGATTGATCCTTTCCGCCGCGGCGGCTCGCGGTTGCGCCGGAGCGCAGCCGATATGCTTCCTCGCACGCAATATAGAGAGCGTAACGCGCCGGCTCGATCCGCGCACGACTGCAGACCGCCGAATCGTCGTGGCGAATGGAGAGCAAAGGCGCATGGGAGAGGGGACGGAGGAGGCGAGGGGTTCTCCTCATCTCCTCCGCCAGGAAGGCACATCCAAGGTGGGACGGATGCGCCTTCCGACAGGATCAGGCGAAGGTGACGCGCGCCGCACGGCGACGCAGGGCGACACCGGTGAGGCCGAAGCCACCGATCAGCAGCGCCCAGCCGGTCGGCTCGGGAACGCCGCTGACGGGGGCGAGCCCGGCGGTGAACTTCAGATCGTCGATGGCGAGGCCCTGGTCCGACGCGGCGGCGTCGAGATCGGTCCAGCGGAACGCGAAGGTGCCGCCATTGGCGATCGACAGGCCCGAGATCATCGCCGCGATCTCCGCGCGGTTCGCGTCGAGATTGCCGTTGAGCGCGGCGCCCGCCGAGCTGCCGTTGTTGAGGATGCTGGCGAAGTCGAGCAGGCTGAACGCAGTCCAGGTACCGTTCGACAGCGAGGTCGCATCGGTCGAATATTCGAAGCTCAGCTTGTCGGCGCTGGCGTTCGACAGGCGCCACTGCTCACCGAAATAGTCGAGCGACAGCGAAGTGATCGTACCGCCGAGATTGTTGGTGAAGAACGCGCCGAACGAAAGCGGCGTGGCGGTGCCCGACGTGAGCGTGCCGAGGGCACGATCGCTGCTGTTGGCGCTGCCGAAGCTGTAGGTATTGCCCTGGTTGGAGCTGCCGGTGCCCGCGGCATAGTATTACCCCTTCTTACGCGACCATATGGTCAGGCGAGGGGCGGGTAGGCGGCCAGTGTGCAACTCTTGTGACGATTTGAGGAAGAATTAACCAATTGCGACGAGTTGCCGCGGTTTCGTCTCAGGATGGGACTCAGCGCAGTCGCGGATCGTCGGCTGACGCCCTGTCCGACCCCGTCACCAGCGCGCTCGCGTCCTTGGCG
>JBEVLV010000139.1:0-37678 GCA_040508955.1 Sphingomonas sp.
TCCGACAGGATCAATCGCTCGCGCCCGCTTCCCTCTTTTCCCTCGTGCCGTCGACCAGATCGAAGATCCTGCCATCCGCCTGGAAGTCGCCCACCAGCGGCAGGTCGATCCCGTGCGCCATCCAATAGGCACCGCTCTGGACAGGGTCGGTCGCGACCGGATCGGCACCAATCGCACGCATCCTGTAGCGCTTGGCGGGATCCAGGCCGGTCAGCTGGATCGACGGCATCGCGTTCAGCTTCGTGCTCGAATGCAGGAAGGCGAAGAGCACCGCCTGCTTCTTGTCCGCCGACACATAGAAGGTCGCCGAACGCGGGGAATTATCTTCCGGGCTGATCAATCGATAGAGATCGCCGCGCTGCACCGTTCGACGAATCTGCTTATAGGCACCCACGAGGCGCGTCGCCTCGGCGATATCCGCATCGGTCCATTTATTGAGATTTGCGCCGACGCCGAGCCCGCCCTGCATCGACGACAGGAAGCGGTATTTGAGCGAGGTCGTGCGGATATTGACCCAATTGGGGCTGTCCGTCACCCACGCCATCATCACCCCGGGCGTATAGGCATGGGTGAAGCCATCCTGGATGGTCAGGCGGTCGAAAGGATCGGTATTGTCGGACGGCCAGACCTGATCGGTCAGCGCCATGATGCCGAGATCGACCCGACCGCCACCTCCCGAGCAGCTCTCGATCTCCAGCTTGGGATGCCGCCGCCGCAACTCGCGGAAGATGTAGTATAGGTTCTGCACATACGCGACATAGAGCGTCTGCTGCTCGGCCGGATCGACGCCCGACCAGCCGGGTTCGGACCAATTGCGGTTATGATCCCATTTCAGGAACTGGATGTCGTTCTTTGTGACGAGATCGTCGACCGCCTTCAGCACGAAATCGCGAACGTCGGTCCGTGCGAGGTTGAGCACGAGCTGGTTGCGCTGCTCGGTCAGAGGGCGGCTCGGCATATTGATGACCCAGTCGGGATGCGCGCGATAGAGGTCGCTGTCGGCATTGACCATTTCCGGCTCGACCCACAGGCCGAATTCCATGCCCAGCCCGTGGACCTTGTCGATCAACGGCTTCAGGCCATTGGGGAATTTGGTCGGGTTGACGAACCAGTCGCCCAGCCCGGCGCGATCGTTGTTGCGCGCGCCGAACCAGCCATCGTCCATCACGAAGCGCTCGACGCCGATCTTCGCCGCTTTCTCCGCCAACGCCATCTGGCCCGGTTCGTTCACCGCGAACTCCGTGGCCTCCCAGCTGTTGTAGAGAACCGGGCGCAGGCGCGCCTCCGGTCCACCGGGCAGGATCTTCGCCCATTCGAAACGATGCAGAAGCCGCGACGCGCCGCCCATGCCATGCCCCGAATAGCCCGCATAGAATATCGGCGTGTCGAGCGATTGGCCGGGCATCAGCCGATAGGCGAAGTCGAAGGGGTTTATGCCGCCGACCACCCTGACGTCGCCAATGGGATCGCGGTCGATGCTGATGCGCCACGACCCGCTCCAGGCGAGCGCCCCGAACCAGACTGGCCCCGTCTCCTCCGTCGACAGGCCGGCCCGATCGATCGCGAACCACGGATTGGCCTGGTGTCCCGTCGAACCGCGCCGGCTCTCGATCACGGTCGATCCCGCCGTCACCGGGCGCGACTGCAACGTCCATTCCGCGGCCCAGCGCCCGGTCAGATAATGCAGGCGGTAATCGTCGCCGACTGGCAGCGACAAGGCCGCGGAGGATGCCTGGTCCAGTCGAACCGGCACGTTGCCGTCATTGTGGATCGTCGCCGACCGCCCGACGATCCCGGTAACCGGATCAATCGTATAACGAAGCGTGACGTGGACCGGGCGGGATATGTCCGCGAGCTCGACCGTGATCGTGTCATCGCCGACGCGATGCTTCACATAGCGGAGCACGACGTCCCGCACCCCATCCGGATAGGCAAGCTTGAGCGTGGGTTCGGTGTAAAGGCCGCCTCCCCAGCCCGGATATTCCTGCCCTGTGATCGAAGCGGAGGGATCCACGCTCGACAGGCCCGGCGGGTCGAAAGCCGAAAGCGCATCGTCGGGTGCGAGCCGCGCGCCCCAATAAACCGATGTGAGAAGCCCGGCCTCCGTCACGCCGAATGCATAGGTGACATCGCCGCCATCAAGCCGGAAAACGCGCGACGTCGCGTTGTAACTGGCTCGCGCGGAGGCGGAATCCGCCGACAGAACGGAACCCAGGATCGCCGCAACCCCCAGAATAGCCCGCATACGTATCGACCGCATCGTCACCATCTCCCCTTTCGAGCCCTCCGCGACGGCCCGATTTCGGGCTGCTATTAACGTCAAATCGGCTGGACGCCAGAGTATATATGTCATATTTATTCGGTGGCAATCGTGGAATCATCCACGTCTGTCACCTACTCCAAACTAGGGCGGCCCCGAGAAGGGCCGCCCAATTTTAGGTTCCACCAATGATCGACCTGGTTGAATGGGGGCCGTCATCCGAGGGTGAGCCGGTCCTGCTCGCAACCTTGTCCGATGGTCGCGGTTTCGAGGTGAAGGTCGCAAGCTACGGCGCCAGTCTGGTGTCGATCCGCACGCCCGATCGGGACGGCAGGATCGCGGACGTGCTGCTCGGCTTTGCTGGTCTCGATCGCTATCTGGCCCGGGATGTCCAGGCACACTGGCCTTATTTCGGCTCGACGATCGGCCGCTACGCGAATCGCATCGCCGGTGCCCGCTTCGCGATAGACGGCCAGGAATATCACCTGGCCGCCAACGAAGGACCCAACCAGAATCACGGCGGCCGGCGCGGATTCGACCGTGTCTTGTGGCGGATGGAGACCCTGCCCGACCTGGAGGGTGTCAGCCTCTCCTATCGCAGTCCCGACGGCGAGGAAGGCTTTCCCGGGACGCTGGAGGTCATGGCGCAATTCATCCTGACCGGTCCGGGCGAGCTCGCCATCCGCTATCACGCGTTCACCGACCGGCCGACGCATGTGAGCCTGGCCAGCCACGGCTATTTCAATCTGGCTGGGCGGGGCGCGCGATCGATCGCCGACCATGATTTGTCGATCGCCGCGACGCATATGCTGCCGATCGACCAGGCGTCGATCCCTACCGGCGTGCTGCGGCCTGTCGCCGGGACGCCCTTTGATCTGCGGCGGCCTACGCCTCTGGGCGAGGTGCTCGCATCCGACGATCCGCAGTTCGTCGTCGGTGAGGGCCTGAACCATTGCTTCGCCCTCGACGGCAACGCGCTCACCGCCGCCCGGCTGCACCACGCCCCGAGCGGCAGGACGATGACGCTCACCACCACCGCCCCCGGCCTGCAGGTCTATTCGAGCAACGCATTCGACGGTACCTTGGTCGACGATGCCGGCCAGCCGTTCGTACGGCGCCAGGCGATCGCCCTGGAGGCCCAGCATTTTCCCGACAGCCCCAACCAGCCCGCCTTCCCGTCGACGCTGCTCCGCCCCGGCGACATCTACGAGAGCGAAACGCGCCTGCGGTTCTTCGCGGAATAGGCGGCTCAATCGTCCTGCGAAGGATGGCCGCCGGCGGTGAGCAGAAGATTGAGCGCGCCCTCGATCAGGAAATACATCTCCCGCGAGGCCGCCACCTGATCGCGCGCGACGATCGCGTCCGCGACCACCTTGTGATCAATCGAACTGGCGCGTGGCACGCCCTTATAGGCGTTGGTGCGGCGGATGCTGAACCGCAGCGTCGTCTCCGCGAGATCCGTGAATTGCCGCAGGAAGCGATTGTTGCTCGCCTCGAGCACGGCGACGTGGAAGGCGATGTCGGCGGCGAGCGCATCGTCCTCGCCGGCATCTGCCGCTACCATGCGGGCGATCGCCTGCATGATGCGTGCATGTTGCTCGCGCGTGCCCTTGCGCGCCGCAAGTGCCGCCGCCCGCGGCTCGATCGCCAGACGAACCTCGGTGAAATCGACCATGAGCTCGATCGTGAACTTGCGCTCCAGCATCCAGTGCAGCACGCTGGGATCGAGGAGGTTCCATTCGTCCTCGGGCTGGATCGAAGTCCCCTGCCGCGGCCGGGACGACAGCAGCCCCTTCGCCGTCAGCATCTTGACCGCTTCGCGCAATACGGGACGGCTGACGCCATACTGCTTGCAGAGATCGGCCTCGTACGGAAACGGCAGGCCATCATAACGACCTGTGACGATCGCTCGACCGAGATCTTGCGTGATAGCCGAGGTAAGATTGCGGCCTTCGCGATTGGGAAGTGAGAAGCTCTCGCTCATTGGGTAAGCTTCGGCTTGATATCGATGCTACGCAAGGATTGGTTCATGCGGCACCGTTCCGCCAAGCGGCGACCAGCGCGGCCGCCCGGCTGGCGATCTCCGCCAACGACCGGCCCGGTGCATAGAGCGACGAGCCAATGCCGAACCCCGCCGCGCCGGCGATACGCCATTTTGCCATTGCGGCGACATCCACCCCTCCCACCGGAAATACCGGAACCGCCGGTGGCAGAACCGCGCGCATCGCCTTGAGGATCGCCGGACTGGCCGCTTCCGCGGGAAACAGTTTAAGCGCATCCGCACCGGCGGCAATGGCTGCAAATGCTTCGCTCGGCGTCTGAAAAGCAGGCAATGATATCAATTCCCGCACCTTGGCTTCGCGGATCACGGCGACGTCGGTGTTGGGTGAAATGATGATACGGCCGCCGGCATCCGCCACCTCGGCAACAGCGCTCGGCGTGAGGACCGTACCGGCCCCGATCAGGGCGCGTGCACCGAAGGCGCGGCTGAGGATATTGATGCTGTCGAGCGGGTTGGGCGAATTAAGCGGCACTTCGAGACATCGGAACCCGGCATTGATCAAAACCTCGCCGACCGGCTCCGCTTCGGCAGGCGTGAGTCCGCGGAGGATCGCAATCAGCGGCATGCTCGCTAAAACGTCAGTCCAATTCATGTCAATTTTCTCCCAGGGTGATCGAACCGATCCGCCACAGCCCTCGCGCCGCGGCATCGCCGCCTGAAATGGCCCGATTGCCGCGACGTCCCGCCAACGCCAGGACCCGGTCGTATAACGATGTCAGCGCATGCGCGCCGACGATGGTGACCCCGCCCGTGCCAGGCGCGGACGCAATCTCCGCCCCGATCAACAGACCGGACAGATAATCGGCCAGTGCCGGCGGCGGGATGCGGCCGAATAGCCCTTCGGTTCGTACGCCGAACAGCAATGCAGGGAGCGCCGGATCGACAAGCGACCGCATCGCCCCCCTGTCGAAAGCTGCCCAGTCCGGCTCGCGATCCGGCGCTGTCTCGGGCATCAGTCGGCCTAGAAGCGAATGGGTTCGCAAGAGCGAAAACAGCTCACCGGTCATGAACGTGCGAAATTCCTCGATCGCGCCATGGGCGATCGTCACCCATTTGCTGTGCGTTCCGGGCAGCACGACAATACCGTCCGCGATATCGACGCCCAGGAGCTGGCACTCCTCTCCCCGCATCACGTCGGGGACACCAGCGTCATCAACCCAGGACAAGCCCGGCGCGATCCAGCCAGGCCCGATCCCCGTGTCGATCGGCACCGCCGCCGCGGCCAAGGTCTCCAGCGCGGCGGGGCAAGCGATATAGGGCGCCTCGCGCCAGCCTTGGCGACTGCCGATCATCCCGCCCAGCGCGATCGGCACGCTCCCGTCGGTCCAGTCGCCGATGGTGGCGCGGAGCACGCAAGCGAAGTCGCCATCGGCGATTGCCGAAATGCCCTGACCGCCGGTCCGTGACGCGATCACCGTCCCGCTCTGGTCGAACGCCCAGGCCCGAAGATTGGTCGTACCCCAATCAATTCCGATCAAATGCGGGCTCATCCCGCATATTGTCCGGCCAGCAGCCCCGTGGCGCCTGCGAATACTTCAAACAGGGCGCCGGCATGTTCGTGGCGGTCGTCGTCGAGCGAGGCGGACGTCACGAACATGCGATCCAGTGCGGCTCCAGCGAAGGCGATGCTGGTGATATTGGCGGCGGGCAGCGCCACCGAGCGATCAAGGCTGCCGTCCGGCCAGAACCGGCTGATGCGCCCGCCGTCCCAATGCGCGATCCACAATCCACCCTCCGCATCGGTGGTCATCCCGTCAGGATAGCCCCAGTCCTCATCGAATCGAATGAAGGGTCGCTTCCCCGACAAGCTGCCGTCGGGTGCCAGGTCGAAGGCATAGACCGTCCGCGTCGGACTATCGGTATGGTATAGAATGGTTCCGTCAAGGCTGAATGTCGGGCCGTTGGTGACGCCATAGCCATCGTCATTGCGCGACCAGGACCGGTCGGAATCCAGGCGGTAAAGCGCTCCGGATGCCGCCAGGTCGCGATCATCCTTGCTGCCCGCCCAGATGCGACCCGCCGCGTCCACCTTGGCATCGTTCAGGCGGTTCTCCGGCCGGTCAGGCTCGGGATCGCCGATCAACCGCAACAGGAACGGGTCGAGGTCGAGATCGTGGAATCCGCTCTTCAACCCGGCGATCAATCCGTCGGTACCACGCCGCTCGACCACCCAGCCGATCCGTTCTGGCATCGTCCAGCTGTCGATTCGGCCGCTCGCCAGATGCAGAAACCTCAGCGCCGGAGCCACGATATCCACCCAGAACAGTCCGCCCCGCGACGGCGACCAGAGCGGTCCCTCCCCCAAACCGTCGCGCCCCTCACGCGCCACTATCCTGAATTCCGTCATGCCATCTCCTTTGAAGCAGACTTATATTACTTAATCTTGACCGATGCGCCAAGCCTTCACTAAGACGGGCGTAGCAGGGGCCGGAAACAGGCGCCCTTCGGATGGAGACGGAGCGTGATCTCTCGGCGGCGTTTTCTGGTTGGCACGGCGGTGGCGGGCACGCTGCCGCTGGTCACCGGCTGCGCGAAGCCGGATGGGCTGATTCGCATCGGCTTCTTGGTCAAACAACCGGAGGAGCAATGGTTTCAAGATGAATGGAGGTTTGCCGCAGTCGCCGCGCGAGAAAAGAGCTTCGAGCTGATTCGAATCGGCGCCGAGGACGGCGACCGGGTATTGGCGGCGATCGACAATCTCTATGCCCAATATGCTCAGGGCTTTATCATCTGCACGCCCGATCCCAGGCTCGGCACCGCGATTCGATTGCGCGCCGAAGCCAATGACTTGAAGGTGCTGTCGGTCGATGATCGCCTGCTCGGTCCCGACGACCAGCCGATCGCCTCGATTCCGCATGTCGGCATTTCCGCCGTCGCGATTGGCGAAATGGCTGGCCGCGAGGCCTGCGAGGAGGCGAAGCGGCGCGGGTGGGACCTGGCCGACACCGGCGTACTGCGCATCGCCTTCGACAGTCTCGATACCGGGCGTGAGCGCACCCAAGGCGGAGTGCAGGCGGTCCGCGCGGCAGGAATCCCCGCCTCTCATATCTTCAGCGCGCCGCAACGCACGACCGACACCGAAGGTGGCTTCACCGCCGCCGATCCGATCCTCACCCAGCAGCAATCGATCCATCATTGGATCGTGCTGGGCCTGAACGACGAGACGGTGCTTGGCGGCGTACGCGCTGCCGAAGGCCTGGGGCTGGCGCGCGACGCCGTGATCGGCGTCGGCATCGGCGGGTCCGGCTCGGCGACAGCCGAGTTCGCCAAGCCGCAACCGACCGGATTCCACGCCTCGATCCTGCTCAGCCCGCGCCGTCACGGCTACGACACCAGCGTGATGATGTACGACTGGATCGTGCACGGCACCCGCCCGCCGCTCGTCACGTCCACGACGGGCACCTTGATCACGCGCGAGAATTACAAGCGCGTGCTGGCGGCAGAGGCGGCATGACCATCAGCCTGACTTTCGACGCCGTCGGCAAGCGCTTCCCCGGCGTGATCGCGCTCGACCAGGTGTCGTTTTCCGTCGCGGGCGGCGAGGTGCGCGCGCTGATGGGCGAGAACGGCGCGGGCAAATCCACCCTGCTGAAGATCCTGGCCGGTGAATATACGACTGACGGCGGCAGCTTGGCCGTCGATGGACGTCCTCTCGCCTTTGCGAGCCCCCGCGACTCCCAGGCAGCGGGTATCGCGATCATCCATCAGGAACTGCATCTCGCGCCCGATCTGACCGTGTCGGAGAACCTGCTCCTGGGCATGATGCCGACCCGCCATGGTCTGCTCGACCGACGGGCGGTTCGAGCGCGCGCGCAGGAATTGCTGGATCGGCTGGGCGAGGACATCGACCCCGACGCCAAGGTCCGCACCCTGCCGATCGGCAAGCGCCAGATGATCGAGATCGGCAAGGCGCTGGCGCGCGACGCGCGCATCATCGCGTTCGACGAACCGACCAGTTCGCTGTCGGCGCGTGAAACCCGCACGCTGATGCGCATCATCGACGACCTGCGTCGCGAGGGTCGCGCCATCCTTTATGTAAGCCATCGCATGGAAGAGGTGTTCGAGATCTCCGACAGCGTGACCGTTCTGCGCGATGGACGACATGTCGCCGATTTCTCGAACATGGCGTCGCTGACGCAAGAGCAACTGATCTCGGCGATGGCAGGACGCACGATCGCCGACATCTACGACTATCGCCCTCGCCGGCACGGCGACACGGCACTGCGGCTCTCCGACCTGATCGGTCCCGGATTGCAGGCCCCGATAGACCTCGAGGTCAGGGCCGGGGAAATCCTCGGCTTTTTCGGGTTGGTCGGCGCAGGGCGATCCGAACTGTTCCGCTTGCTGTACGGCGCCGTGCCCACGACCGGGGGGTCGATCGAGATCAACGGCCGGCTTCTGCAGCCCGGCGACCCCCGCCGTGCGATCGCCGCCGGCCTGGGCCTATGCCCCGAAGATCGCAAGGACGAAGGTATCGTACCTCTCGCCAGCGTCGCCGAGAATATCGAGCTGACCAAGCGCAACCTTGCCGGCGGACTGCTGATCAACGACCGGGATGAGCGGCCGCGCGCGGCCAGGCTTATCGACCTGATGCGGGTCAAGACCGCCTCGCCGGCCTCCGCCATCGCCACCCTGTCCGGCGGCAATCAGCAAAAGGCGATCATCGCGCGCTGGCTCTCCGCGGAATCGGATATCCTGCTGATGGACGAGCCGACGCGCGGCATCGACGTCGGCGCGCGAAGCGAAATCTACGCGCATATGTATCGCCTGGCCGAAGACGGCCGCACGATCCTGTTCGCCTCGTCCGACATGCCCGAGGCGATGGGCGTCGCCGATCGTATCGTCGTGATGCGCGAAGGCCGCATCGCCGGGATCGTAGACCGCGCCGACGCCACACCCGACCTTCTCCTCCGCCTCGCTCTGCCGGATGCCGGCCGGGCCGACCATGGCTGACCCAATGTCCATGCACTCCTCTCTGCCCATAGCCCGCCGACTTGGCGCGTTCGCGCCGCTGCTGATTTTGGTGATCCTGTTCGCGCTGCTGGGCGTGCTGATCCCCGACTTTCTCGGCATCCGCAACATGCGGGGGCTTCTGCTGTCGGTAACGTTGGTCGGCACGATCGCGACGACCATGATGCTGGTATTGGCGCTACGCGAGGTCGATCTGTCGGTCGGATCGATCACGGCGCTGTCCGGCGTGCTGACCGCCGTGGTGATCGGCGCCACCGGAAGCGTCACGGTCGGCATCCTGGCCGGCCTGGCCGCGGGCGGGCTGGTTGGGCTCGCCAATGGCTGGATCGTTGCCCGTCTGAAGGTCAATTCCCTGATCGTCACGCTCGCGACGATGGAGATCGTGCGCGGTCTCGCTTTCCTCGTGTCGGGGGGCCAGGCGGTGTCGATCCCTGCCGAGCGCTTCTATGTGCTCGGGGCTGGGTCCTTTCTCGGCGTCAACTATCCGATCTGGATCATGCTGATCGCCTTCGTCGCGTTCGGCTTCCTGCTCAATCGCACCGTCTTCGGTCGTAACGTGCTGGCAATCGGCGGCAATCCGGAGGCAGCGCGACTGGCCGGCGTTCCCGTGAATCGCACGCGCATTGCGGTGTTCGCACTGCAGGGGCTGATCGCCGGCCTCGCGGGAATTGTGCTCGCCGCGCGCATCACCTCCGGCCAGCCCAATACCAGCCAGGGGCTGGAACTGGCCGTGATCTCGGCCTGCGTGCTGGGCGGCGTGTCGCTGTCGGGCGGCGTGGCCACCATCGCCGGCGTCGTCATCGGCGTCTTCATCATGGGGGCCGCGCAGAACGCGCTCAACCTCCTCGATGTTCCCACCTTCTACCAATATGTGGTGCGCGGCGGAATTCTGCTTGCGGCGGTGATCTTCGACCGCCTGCGCCAGACCGGCGCACTTGCTTTCGGCACGCGCTTGCTTGCCCCCTCCCCAGCACAACAGGACAATCAGGCCAAATGAGCGTCATCGCCAAAATAGAATCCTTTCTGGTCCCGCCGCGCTGGCTGTTCGTCCGCATCGAAACCGATGACGGACTTGTCGGATGGGGCGAGGCAAGCCTTGAGGGCCATGCCGAGGCGGTGGCGGGCGCGATGGAAAGCGCGCGCGATCGATTGCTGGGCGCGCCGGCCGATCGCATCGAAGACGCCTGGCAGACGCTCTATCGGCTAGGCTTCTATCGTGGCGGGCCGGTGCTGATGTCGGCGATATCGGGCATCGACCAGGCCTTGTGGGACATCAAGGGAAGGCGCTTGGGCGTGCCGGCCTGGCAGCTGCTTG
Organism: Sphingomonas sp.; assembly: GCA_040508955.1. Lineage (GTDB taxonomy): Bacteria > Pseudomonadota > Alphaproteobacteria > Sphingomonadales > Sphingomonadaceae > Sphingomonas. The sequence continues at coordinate 10,609 of JBEVLV010000139.1, forward strand.
GCGGGCAGGTTCGCGATCGAATCCCCGTCTATGCCTGGATCGGCGGCGACCGCCCATCGGACGTCGCAGAGGCCGCCGCCGCCCGGCTGGAGCAGGGATTCCGCGCGGTCAAGATGAACGGGACCGAGGATCTGGGCTGGCTCGACAGCCCAGCCCAGCTTGATGACACCGTCAGCCGGCTTCAGCTTGTCCGTGAAACCGGCATCGACGTCGGCATCGACTTCCATGGCCGGGTCCATAAGCCGATGGCGCGCCAACTCGTTAAGGCGCTGGAGCCTTACCGCCCGCTGTTCATCGAGGAACCGCTTCTATCGGAGAACCCCGAGGCGATTGCGCAACTGGCGGGTCAGACCAGCGTGCCGATCGCGCTGGGGGAACGGCTCTACACGCGGATGGATTTCAAGCGACTGTTCGAGCTTGCCGCAGTCGATTTGATTCAACCCGATCTCAGCCACGCCGGCGGCCTGTCGGAGGGACGGCGCATCGCCGCCATGGCCGAGGCCTATGATGTCGCCGTGGCGCCGCACTGTCCGCTTGGACCGCTGGCACTCGCCTCGTGCCTGCAGCTCGCGGCGTCGGCACCGAATTTCGTGATCCAGGAAATCTCGCTCGGGATCCACTATAACGACCCCTCCGCAGATCTGCTTACCTATGTGGAGGATGGCAGCGTGTTCGACATCCACGAGGGCAGCGTCGCGGTGCCGACTGGCCCGGGCCTGGGCGTCACCATCGACGAGGCACGGGTGCGCGACGCCGCGCGCGAGCCGCATCGCTGGCGCAATCCGGCCTGGCGCGGCCCGGACGGGAGCCTGCGTGAATGGTAGGACGGTTCGGGGACAAGATCGCGATCGTCACCGGCGCGCTGGGCGGGATCGGCCGAGCCTGTGCCGAAGGACTGGCGCGCGAAGGTGCCCGACTGATGCTGGTCGACCGGCTGGCCGATGACGGCAGCGTCGCCGATGCGTTACGCCAGCTGGGCGCGCCGGCGGTGATACATGCCGCGATCGACGTCGCCGAGGAAGATCAGGTCATCGCCGTCGTCGAGCGGACGCGCGCGGAACTGGGCGGCTTCGATATCGTCATCAACGTCGCCGGCATGATGATCTACAAGCCGCTCGCGGAGCTGACCGGTGCCGACTGGCGGCGACTGCTCGACGTCAACCTGCTGGGCGCGGCGTTCTTTGCCGGCGCGGCGCTGCGGCATATGGCCGACAACGGCGCGATCGTGAACATCTCCTCGATCCATGCGCGACAGACCTCGCCGCTCGTCGCACCCTATGCGGCGGCCAAGGCCGCCCTGGAGAGCCTGACTCGATCGACCGCGATCGAAGGGCGCGTGCGCGGCATCCGCGCCAATACGGTGCTTCCCGGTGCGGTCGATACGCCGATGCTGCGATCCAGCCCCAATATCGCGTCCGGCGCCGAGGTGATCGCGCCGGAGGATATCGGCACGCCAGCCGAAATCGCCGCGGCGGCGTTGTTCCTCGCGGCGGATGAGGCGCGGTTCGTGACCGGCGCGTCGCTGCTGGTCGATGGCGGGCGGCTGGCCCTCCTGTAACTGCCGATCACGGCATCAATCGCGAACTCCGCATCGCGGGGCTGCTGTTTGTCGTCCTTACATTCCTGGATGCGATTGACGCCCCCCGCCCATATTGGGCGAGGGGCGTCCAATCTACCGCTCTGGTCCGCTGATCAGAACTTCGCCCGGACACCGAAGGTGACGCGACGTCCCGATTCCTCCAACGTCAGCAGCCGCTCCTCATAGGCGGAATAGCTGCGCGACAGCGCGTTGGTGAGGTTCACCGCTTCCGCGAAGATCGAGAGATTGCTGGTTACCGCGAGGCTCGCCGACATATCGAACTGGCCATAGCCGTCGACATTCTCGGGTTGGCCCTCGGCGCCGAACGTGTGCTGCAGAAACGCCGCGCGCCAATTATACGCGCCGCGGATCTGGATCGGCCCCTTTTCATAGAACAGGACGACATTCGCCGAGTCCGAAAGACCTTCGACATTGAACACCTGGGTCGACAGGGACGGATCGAATTTCACCGAGCTCTCGACCTTGGTGTAGTTGGCCGAGAAACCGAAGCCATCGAGCGGCGCCGGCAGGAAGTCGAGCGTCATCTGTGCGGCGACCTCGAAGCCATAGACGTTCGCCGACTGCGCATTGGTCGGACGGGTGTCGAGGAAATCGTAGCCCAGGATCTGGCGATGCTGGGTCACCAGCGACACGAAATTGTCGACCTTCTTGTAGAAGCCGGCGATGCTCGCATAGCTCGACCGGTTGAAATAATAATCGAGCCCGATATCGGCGTTCCAGGCGAGATAGGGTTTGAGCTGGGGATTGCCCCCCGACACGAAGAACGACGCCGGCGGCCTGAGGTTATAGGATTCGTTCAGCCCGAGATCGGTCAACGTCGGTCGAGTCAGCGTCCGCGACCCCGCCACCCGCGCCACGAATTTATCGGTGACGTTGAGCCGCGCGGTGAAGGACGGCAGGAAGTAATTATAGCTGTTGTCCGCGGCGACCGGCACCGGGTCGCTCAGCGTATAGTCGAGGAACGTTGCGTCGCCCGGAATGGCGGTCAGCGACAATAGCTGCTGCGACGAGCCCTTTGCGCTGAGCTTGGTATAGACCCATCGCCCGCCAACCTGCGCATTCCACGGCATGTTGCCCGCTTGGCCCTCGAACTCGCCTTGCAGATAGGCGGCGAAGGAGCGTTCGAGCACCGAACCCGAGGCTTGCGGATTGAGCACGCCCTTGAACGAATTGCCGTTGGCGGCGAGCGCCGCGGCATAGCCAGCCGGGTTGTTGGACTGGGCGATCGCCGCAGGCGTCGTATAATAAGCGAGCAACTGATTGGGATCGAAGGTCAGCCACTTGGTCGGCAGCGTCTTGCTGCCGAGAAAAGTATCGCTGCCGCTGTCGAACACCTGGGTCAGGTTGGGCGGCAGGGTGACGCTGTAGCCGCAGAAGCCGCAGAAGATCGCTCCCGGCGTCACATAGTTTTCCGTGTCCTTCTCGCGACGCGATCCCAGGACGCCGAACTTCAGCGCCTTGAACACGCCGTCGAAGCGCTGCTCGCCGTCGATGCGCAACTGAGTGATGTCGTCCGCGATGTCGGTGCCCGACAATTGCGCGAAATGGCCGCGGGCGCGGGCGACATCGGTTGTCGGAAAGACGTTGCTGTAAGACGGCGCCGGCTCGCCGGCATTGAGGTCCCAGGTCGGATTGAGCCCGGTGTTGCGCGCGCCGATCACGATGACCGGAACGCCGTCCCGCCCCTTGTTCGTGGCGCGCGAATAGGAAAGGTCGGTCGTGATCGTCGTGCGATCGCCGGGCTTCCACTCCAGGTTGCCGGCGATCTGATAGGTTTTGGCGTTACGCGGCGGCAGCGCGCTGATCGTGTTGTCCGTCGCGAGGCTGCCGGTATCGCTGCGAACATAATGCGTCAGCGTGCCGTGGTCGTTCGCGGTTGCGGAGATGATGTCGGCGGGATCGGAGAAATACCCCATCGCATTGGTGATCGATTGCATCTTGTACTGCGAATACAGGCCGTCGACCTTCAGCATCAGGTTGTCGGCCATGCGCCAGTCGATCGCCGCCGTCCCGCCGATCCGCTCGCGCGTGCTGGTATCGACCGCGACGCCCGTCCCGCGATCGACCGCCACGCCGGCCAGATCGACGATCCCGTCCTTGTTGAAATCCAGGTCCTGGTTGACCACCCAGCCATCGGTATCGAACCGCTTCACGCGCGACTTGCGCTTGTCGTAGACGAAGCTCGCCAGCACGCCGAAATTGCCGTCGCGGGTGCTGTAGCTCGCAAGCACCGAGCCGGTCGGCGTCACGCGGTCGGCGCCGCTGTCATACTTTCCACCCATGCTGCCGGCGATGAAGAAGCCCTTGCGATCGGTCGGGCGGGCGGTGCGGATATTGACGGTCGAACCGATGCCGCCGTCCTGGAAATTGGCGGCCGACGATTTGTAGACGTCGGCGCCCGAGATAAGCTCCGAGGGCAGGATATCGAAGCTGAACTCGCGACCATCATTGTCGGTGGCGAGCGTCCTGCCGTTCAGCAGCACGGTATTGAATTCGGGCCCGAAGCCACGGACGGTGATGAAGCGCCCCTCGCCCTGGCTGCGGTCGATCGACACGCCCGGCACCCGCTGCAGCGATTCAGCGACGTTCTGGTCGGGGAACTTGCCGATATCCTCGGCCGAGATCGAGTCGACGACGCCGATCGTGTTGCGCTTGATGTCGAGCGAGCGCTGCAGGCTGGCGCGCGTGCCGGTGACGACGATGTCGCCGTTGCCCTGATCGCTGGCAGCCTGGTCCGCTGGCGCCGACGCATCCTGTGCGATGGCGGGCGCAATATTGGCGAGACTGGTCCCGGCCAACAGCGACAAGACAAAGATACCCTTCATGGTCATTATCCCCTTCCCTTTTTGACTGTCGTTATTCGACTTATTGCTTGGTGCGTGATGCGGTGCCGCCGGCCGGCGTCAGCCGGACGGTCGCGCCGCCATTTTCCGCGAGCTTGAGCGACAGCACGTCGCCTCGAGACACCTTGTCCCGCCGGTTCGAGATCACCGCGCTGGGCTCGGCCCCGTCCTGCCAGGTGTCCGCCGTGAATTGTCCGTCGCCGAGGAACGACAACGGCAGTTCGATCGGCCGCCCGGTCTCATTGGTCATCGCGCCGACGTACCAGTCGCGCCCCTTGCGCCGGGCGAGCACGATATACTCGCCGATGTCGCCGGCGATGAACCGCGTCTCGTCCCAGTCCGCCGGAACCGCCTTGATGAAATCGAACCCGGGCGCGTTGCGATACAGGTCCGGTGAGTCGGCGACGCTCTGCAGCGGGCTTTCATAGACCACGAACATCGCCAGCTGATGCGCCCGCGTGGTCTGCACCATCGGTGCGGTCCAGCGGAACTGGAAGTCCTGCGGCTTCACATTGATGAAGGCACCCGGCGTATAGTCGATCGGACCCAACACCATCCGCGTGAACGGTATGGTCACGTTATGGCGCGACGTGATCGCGTTGCCCCATTTGTTGTATTCGGCGCTCATCACGCCTTCCTGGGTCAGGAAGTTGGGATAGGTGCGGTTGAGGCCGGTCGGCGGATAGGCCGCATGCATGTCGACCAGCAGACGGCGCTTGGTCGCCTCTTCCATGACGCGATGGTAGAACGCGACCATATCCTGGTCGTTGCGGTCCATGAAGTCGATCTTGACGCCCTTGATGCCCCAGCTGGCATAAAGATCGAATGCCTCGGGCATCTTCTTGTCCAGCAGGTCCCACTGCACCCACAGCAGGATGCCGACGCCCTTGCCGCGCGCGTATCGGACGAGCGCCGGCATATCGAGGTTGGGTTTGGTGCGCAGGATATCCGCGTTGCTCAGATTGTTCGGATCGTAGACCGGCCGGAAACTCCAGCCCTCGTCCAGCAGCATGTAGGGAAAGCCCGATTCTGCGGCGAAATCGATGAAGCGCTTGATCGATTCCATCGACATGCCCGGACCGGCGGGCGGCGCCGGATGCGGATCCGACCACCAGTCCCACGCGGCCTTGCCGGCCTTGACCCACGACATGTCGCTGGTCGGCTGCGGATTGAGGTTCCCGATAAGATTGGACGGTATGAGGTCGCCGCTGCGATCGGCCAGCATGACGACGCGCCACGAAGATTTCAGGTCGCCCTTCGTAAGGTCGCGGACGACCGCGAGACGGCGATTGTCGAACCGCAACGACAGCTGCGCCGACAGGCCCGGCCCGCCGTCGACACGCCCGCGCAGGTAGAGGCCGGCATAATCCTGGAGATCGGCTTCCGCCAAAAGGAATGCCGTGCGGCCCGAGCTCGTCCGGCAGGTGAACGGGACGTCGTAGAGATTGTACCAGCGGATCGCCGAGGAGCGGACCGGTTCGTAATACCCCTCGTGACTGAGATCCATTCGCCCCTGATTATATCCCCAGCAGCCATATTCCGTCGGGAAGTTGAACTGGGTGCGTTCGTTCATCAGCGAGACGTCGTGCAGCAACGGCTGATCCGCGACGCGATAGCGGAACGCGATACCGTCGTCATACGCGCGGAACACCACATCCATCCGGCGGCCATCGACGCGTTCGGTCAACGAGATGGTGACTTCGTTGAAATGATCGCGCGCGCTCGAAGCCTTGGTGGCGATGAGCTTGTGCACCTCATCGACCGAGCGCCGTGCCGTCCCGGCGATGTCGAACGGTCCGAAATTCTTGGTGTAAAGAATATCGAGGCCGAGCGGCGACGGCGCGATCACCGTCTCGCCCTTGCGCTCGATCCGATACATCGGAGGGGTGTCGCCGACCGACGCCTCGACCGTCACCTTGATCGAACCATCTGGAGAAAGAAGCTCGACCGGCTGGGCCTCCGCCGCCAACGCCGGTAGTGGCAACAGGAAAGCCAACACGGCCCAAAACCGCTCCTGCATGATAGATTCTCTCCCTTTGACCGCCCTGCCGACGATTCCCTTTCCTACTAAACCGGACCAAAATAGAGTCAATACTTATATGATTTATTATATTGAGGTGCACCGGACTGCCTCCGTCGCATCGGCAGAGCCGAGCGGACCCAAGCGCCTCGCGACCACCATGCGGTGGCTCGCCAAGGTGGTGGGCCTTGCGCGACCGTCCGAACCGGCGGACCAGCGATCAGATCGCCGGCGGCTGATATTTCGAGGCCTGCTAAGCGCCCCATTGGGGCGCTGCACGGCTCGGGCGGACGGGCTGCCCAAGCTCTAATGGATACCTCTGGCCATTCATCCCAGCGAGGAGGTTGCTGGTGACGGATCTCAGGTCAGAATCTCATGCCTCGTATTGAAGATAGAGAGGAAGGGCCGGCCTCTCTTCAACTGACTGAAGATTTAGAGATCCTCAGCCATTCCTGGAGGTGCTCAATGCCGAGCGTCGGCGGCCCAGCGAGCGCAGCCGTACGCTAGGCATCCCTATTTGGATATGAGTCGGTCTTAACTGGATAAGACAGGGGTTCGGGAATGGTGGGCGCTGACGGGCTCGAACCGCCGACCCTCTCGGTGTAAACGAGATGCTCTACCAACTGAGCTAAGCGCCCGCAGCGTCGTCACCTCGGAACGGCGACGGCGCCCGGTCGCGATGCCAAAGTGCGCGCCCAAGGGCAAGAGGCCTTTGCATAGTCAGACCAGGCTCAACCCCGCGCGCTTCACGGCGCCGATATAGCTGCGCATCCCCTCCAGCGCCTTCTGGCTGAGCGCGATATAGGCACGGCGACGGTCGCTCGGGTCGGCGTGGCGCTCGAACAGGCCCTCGTCGTGCAGCGTCCCGATCCAGCGCAGCGCGGTCGTCGGCGGCACGGCCGCGGCGATGCACAGGCTCGATACCGACACCCGCCGCCGCTCCAGTTCGGCCGCGAACAGATCGAGCAGCATGTCCCAGGCCGGGTCGGCGAACAGCTCGCCGGTAAAGAATTGCGCGCGCATTCGCCGCGAGCGGATGACCGCGCGGATCTCCTGCGCGTTGGCGTCGCCCGCCGGGTGATCGTCCGGTCCCCGATAGCTCGGGCCGGTATCGCGCACGCCGGCCCGCCGCTCGCCTTCCTCGCCCCGCGTCAGGCGCACCAGCGTATCGGCGATGCGCGCAACTTCCTCATTGAGCCGCCGGAGCCGTACCGATTCGGCCTCGCGGGCGGCGTCATGCACGACGCCGCGTTTCATCCATTTCGAATAGGCCAGTGCCGTCACCCAGTCCGATTGTGCCGGCTCGCAGAGCAGCTGCACCCTCGGCCCGGTCAACTGGCTCGCCGCCACGTCGATCTGATCGCTGGCGATCGCAGTCACTATGCCGAGCAGGCGTTCGCGCGCCACCGCGTCCGCCCGCACGAATACCAGATCCAGCAATATGTCGGGCGCTTGCCTGGCTTCGATGACTATCAGATCGATTCCATCATAATTCGATAGGTCTTGGGCAGCCTGCGCGAAGCTTAGCCTCGTCCGTGCACGATAACCGGCAAGTGCTAGTGCTTCGTTGACCCTGTCACTATCGACATCATTCTCGGCGATCACCAGTGCACTAGGTACATTCGCCTCATAGGAAGCAGAACCGGCTTGCGGCGGAATCGCGAAATTCGTCATCGGCCCCTCGGAGTTCGTCTTCTGTTCCTTGATGCCTTGTTCCTCCGAAATGGCGGAGTCGGATTTCCTCCATTTCGGAGGAACCGGCCCGTTCCTCCAACGCCCGCCATCGGCAAAACCTCCGTTGCGGACAAGTTCGCGCTCAGCTTCTGCGACGGAGATCGGGAAGCTGCCCCTCCTTCAGCCCCAGCAGCTCCCGCGCCGCGCTCGCGAGCGTCGCGGTGACAAGCACGAAGCCGAGCGCCGTCAGAATCAATGCCAGCGCAATCACGATCACCTGCGACGATGCGGGCAGGTTCATAGCCTCCACCACCAGCAGCAGCATGGCGCTGATGAGACCTGCGGAGCTGAGACCGGACTGAAGCACCGCCTGCACGACCGGCTGGAAGAAGATCAGCATGATCGCGATCCAGCACGCCAGCAGCAAAAGCGAAATGCCGACAAAGGCGCCGAACAGCGACCAGAAATGGCCGCGCGAAAGCGTCCAGGCCTCGTCGACGGTGATCTGCTCGTAGAGATAGGTCAGCGGCAATGCGATCGAGATGCGGACCTGCCCCACCAGGATCGCGGCAAACGCCAGCAGAAAGAACCAATCCCCCATTGCGCCGGCACCGATGCCCCGCAGGACCGTCTCGCCGATGAGACCGAGCAACATCGCCACGATGGCGGTGGCGACGGCGAGCATCAGCAGCAGGGCGAAGACGCGCAGCTCGTTGCTGCCCAGCCGCAGATAGAATCGGCCCGTCTTGTACGGATGCAGCGTCGCCCGGCACACCGCGGTCAGCAATATCGCGACGAGCCCGATCAGCAGCACCTGCGTGACGATCCCGGCAAGCAGTCCGCCGATGCCCCATTCCGGGCCCGAAGCACCCGCCGGCGTCACAAGGACGCGCAGCAATCCGATCGCGAAGATTCCGACCAGATAGAGCAGGGCCCAGATCGTGACCGCGCCCGGACGACGCGCCACTAGGCGGAACGCTCCGCCGAGAATGGATCCGATCACACGCCCCCCTCAGGTCAGTCGAGCGACTTGACGATCTCCTCGACCATCTTCTTCGCATCGGCCAACAGCATCATCGTGTTATCGCGATAGAAAAGTTCGTTGTCCACGCCCGCATAGCCGACGCCGCCCATCGATCGCTTGATGAACAGCACGGTCTTCGCCTTCTCGACGTCGAGCACGGGCATGCCGTAGATCGGCGAGGACTTGTCGGTCTTCGCCGCGGGATTGGTCACGTCGTTCGCGCCGATGACGAAGGCGACGTCGGTCTGGGCGAACTCGGAATTGATGTCCTCGAGCTCGAAGACCTCGTCATACGGCACGTTCGCTTCGGCCAGCAGCACGTTCATATGGCCGGGCATGCGCCCCGCGACGGGATGGATCGCATATTTCACGCGCACGCCGTGCGCCTTCAGCTTGTCGGCCATCTCGCGCAGCGCGTGCTGCGCCTGGGCGACCGCCATGCCGTAGCCGGGGACGATGATGACCTGCTCGGCCTGGCTCATCAGGAACGCCGCGTCCTCGGCCGAGCCGCGCTTCCACGGCCGGTCGATCGCCTGTCCGGCCGCGGCGCCACCGCTGTCGCCGCCGAAGCCGCCGGCGATCACGCTGATGAAGCTGCGGTTCATCGCCCGACACATGATGTAGCTCAGGATCGCGCCCGAGCTGCCCACCAGCGCGCCGGTGACGATCATCGCGGTGTTGTGCAGCGTGAAGCCCATCGCGGCCGCCGCCCAGCCCGAATAGGAATTGAGCATCGAGACGACCACCGGCATGTCCGCGCCGCCGATCGGGATGATCAGGAGGAAGCCGATGACGAAGCTCAGCGCCGTCACCGTCCAGAAGATCCAGGGCGCCTGATCCTGGGTGAAATAGGCGATCAGGCCCAGGATGCCGGCGAGCAGCGCCAGGTTGATGATATGGCGTCCCGGCAGCATGATCGGCTTGCCGCCCATATTGCCGTTGAGCTTGAGGAACGCGATCACCGATCCCGAGAAGGTGATCGCGCCGATCGCCACGCCCAGCCCCATCTCGATCCGGCTCTGCAGGAAGATCACGCCGTTGTCGGCGATGCCGAACGCGTTTGGATTGAGGAACGCCGCGCCCGCCACCAGCACCGCGGCAAGGCCGACCAGCGAGTGGAACGCCGCGACGAGCTGCGGCATCGCGGTCATCGCGATGCGACGCGCCGTGACGATGCCGATCGCAGCACCGACGGCGATCGCACCGAGGATTTCCGCAAAGGTCGCGAAATCGATGTTCCAACCGTGCAGATATTCGTCCGAAGCAGTGCCCGGGATGAGGGGCGCATGCGTGATCAGCGTCGTCACCACTGCGATCGTCATGCCGATCATGCCGAAGCGGTTGCCCCGCTGGCTCGACACCGGGCTCGACAGCCCGCGCAGCGCCAGGATGAAGCACACCCCGGCGACCAGATAGGCCAGCGACGCCCATGGATTGGCGGCGATATGTTCCATGGTCAGCGTTCCCCCGGGCGGCGCATCAGCGCACCTTCTTCTTGTACATGGCGAGCATCCGCGCCGTGACGGCAAACCCGCCGAAGATGTTGATGCTGGCCAGCACCACGGCGAGCAGCCCCAGCCACTTCGAGACCGCGCCGCCGCTGCCCAGCCCGATCGCCGCGCTGGCGATCAGCGCGCCGACGATGATGACCGAGGAGATCGCGTTGGTCACCGCCATCAGCGGCGTATGCAGCGCCGGCGTAACCGACCAGACGACGTAATAGCCGACGAAGCAGGCCAGCACGAAGATCGACAGGATCGAAATGAAGTCCATTATTTCGCGCCCCCTAGCGCAACCGCAATCTTGTCGAGTGAAGCACTCCAAGCGCGAATAGTATCGGAAAACCGACTCGGCTCGCTGCATCGGCCCTGCGCCCGCCGATCGACGTAGCGAATGGTAAGGTCTTGACCCTTTCGCACGTCATTCTTTCCGTTCAGCGCCTGAGCACGCGCCTGGAGCGCTTCGAAAACACGACGCCTCTCCTGGCTCCCGCAAATCTGATAATAAGCACGACTATCGAAGTCCAAGGCAGCATCGAGCGCGCGGTCGATATTGTCTGTCGCAACGAGAGGCGACGCCTGCAGCAACAAGGCAAGCGCCGCCACCGTCATCCGAGCAGCCTCTCGTTCACGACCTTGCCGCCCTGCGTCACCCGCACGGCATTGCCGATCTCCTCGTCGAGTACCGGCCGCTGCGCTTCCTTGTCCCAGAAGGCGCTCAAGAAGTTGAACAGGTTGCGCGCGAACAGCGCCGAGCTGTCCGCCGCCAGCCGCGACGGCACGTTGCGATGCCCGACGATCTTGACGCCGTGCACCATGACGATCTCGCCCGCGACCGCGCCCTCGACATTGCCGCCCTGCTCGACCGCAAGATCGACGATCACGCTGCCCGGCTTCATGCTCGCCACCTGCGCGTCGCTGATCAGCCGCGGCGCCGGGCGCCCCGGGATCAGCGCGGTAGTGATGACGATGTCCTGCTTGGCGATGTGCGAGGAAACCAGCTCGGCCTGCGCCGCCTTGTATTCGTCGGACATCTCGGTGGCATAGCCGCCGGTGCCCTCGCCCTCGATGCCCTTGACGTTCTCGACGAAGATCGGCTTGGCGCCGAGCGACAGGATCTGTTCCTTGGTCGCCGCGCGCACGTCGGTGGCGGAGACCTGCGCGCCCAGCCGCCGCGCCGTCGCGATCGCCTGGAGCCCGGCGACGCCGACACCCATCACGAACACCTTGGCGGCCGAAACCGTGCCCGCCGCGGTCATCATCATCGGAAAGGCGCGGTCATATTCCGCCGCCGCGTCGAGCACCGCCTTGTAGCCCGAGAGGTTCGACTGCGAGGACAGGATGTCCATCGACTGGGCGCGGGTGATGCGCGGCATGAACTCCATCGCCAGCGCCTCGGCGCCCAGCGCCGCATAGCGATCGATCCGCGCGCGCTCCCCGAACGGATTGAGCCCGGCCACGATCCACGCGCCCTGCTTGAGGCCGGTCAGGCTGTCGGGATCCGGACCCTGCACGCCGAGCACGATGTCCGCGCCGGCCAGAGTCTCCGCACGCGATCCGATCTTGGCGCCGGCATCGGCAAAGCCCTGGTCGGCAATCGATGCAGTTTCGCCCGCACCGGCCTCCACGGCCAGCTCGGCTCCGAGTCCGATGAATTTCTTGACCGTCTCGGGAGTCGCGGAGACGCGCCGCTCGCCGGCGGCGGTCTCCTTGAGCACCGCGATCTTCACGCTACTTCGAAGCGATCAGGAAAACCACGAACGCGGCGATGATCGCCACGCCGACGGTGCCCCATGTCATCATCGCGGTGAAGCCCTGCCAGGTCTGCTCATGCGCCTTGATCTCGGCACCCTTGTCGCCCGTGTCGGCCATCTTTTCTTCCCCTGAACGCGTGCTTTGAGGCTGTCTTAACCCTGGTGCCGCATCCTCTCAAGCCCATGTGAGTTAGCTTGCCGATGGAAATGGTTCAGACACGCTTAAGCCGAACTTTACTCATCCGTTCTATTCCATGCGCCCAGAAACGGGACATTGGGGACGGAAAGCGATGACTCGCAACGGGCAGAGACTGCTCCTGCTGATCGACGACGAACCGGCGCAGCGCCGGCTCGTCGCTGCGATCGCGTCACGCCGCGGCTGGCGCACGGTGTTCGCGGGCGACCCCGAAACCGCCATCGCCACGCTCGGCACCCCCGACGGGATGGCGCTCGACGCGGTCATCCTCGATCATCCGGCATCCGACAGCGATGCGGCGGGCCTGATCCTCGAGCTCCGCGCGCGTCGCCCCCAGCTGCCGATCCTGGTGCTTACCGCCAATGGCTCGGTCGCCGCCGCGGTCGGCGCGATGCGCGCCGGTGCCACCGATTTCCTGGTCAAGCCGATCGCTTCGGAGCGGCTGCTCGCCGCGCTCGAGGCCGCGATGGGCGGCATGACCGCCGGCGAGCTCCGTCCGCTCACCGAGAAACTGACCGCGAACCTCGCCTTCAACGAGATCGTCGGTTCCGCGCCGCAGTTCCGCGCGGCGCTGGCGATCGCGGCAAAGGCCGCCCGCGCCCGCGTTCCCGTACTGATCGAGGGCGAAAGCGGCGTCGGCAAGGAAGTGATCGCCGAAGCGGTCCACGCCGCCTCCCCGCGCAGCCGCAAGGAGATGACCACGGTCAATTGCGGCGCGATCCCCGCCAACCTGGTCGAATCCGAGCTGTTCGGGCATGAGAAGGGCGCCTTCACCGGCGCGTTCGAGCGCAAGATCGGCCGCTTCATGGACGCCGATGGCGGCACCCTGTTTCTCGACGAGGTCGGCGAGATGCCGCTCGACGCGCAGGTCAAGCTGCTCCGCCTGCTGCAATCGGGCGAGATCCAGCCGATCGGCGCGCGCCACCCGCGCGAGGTCGACGTCCGCGTGATCGCCGCGACCAACAAGTCGCTATTGGCCGAAGTCGAGGCCGGCCGGTTCCGCGAGGACCTCTATTATCGCCTCAACGTCGTCCAGGTGACGATCCCGCCGCTGCGCGAGCGCGCCGGCGACATTCCCGCGCTCGCCCGCCACCTGCTCGCCCGCATCGCCGAGCAGCCGGGCCTGCGCCCGCTCGGCATCACCGATGACGCGCTGGCGCTGCTCGGCGCCTATGACTGGCCGGGCAATGTCCGCCAGCTCCAGAACGCGCTGTTCCGCGCCGCGGTGCTCTGCGACGGCGACGGCCTGACGCGCAGCGACTTCCCGCAGATCGCCAATCTGGCGCTCGGCCGCCCCGTCGCGCCGGCGCATGTCGGCGGCCATGCCTCGGGCAATGCCGGCGTCACCCTGTTCGGTCCCGACGGCAATATGCGTCCGCTCGACGAGATCGAGGCCGACGTCATCCGCCTCGCCATCGGCCATTATCGCGGCCGCATGACCGAAGTCGCCCGCCGCCTCGGCATCGGCCGCTCGACGCTCTATCGCAAGCTCGGCGAGCTGGGGATCGATCAGACCGCGGCCTGACGCGCGACCGCCGGATGCAGGGAAGGCAAGGCCGGCGGACCCGCCCGCGGACTCGCTTACTCTTCGTCGCGCTGGGCACCGTGCCCGACGGGCACCGCGAGCAGGTTGCTCAGCTTCGCCTTGAACGCGCCGAGCGCGCCGCCGGTCAGGCGGCTCTCGACCGAGAAGGATACCGAGCGCGGGTTCACCGCGACGCCGTTCTTGTAGAGCTCGTAGTGCAGATGCGGGCCGGTCGAGAGGCCGGTCGAGCCGATCGCGCCGATCTGCTGGCCCTTGCGGACGTGCTGGCCGTTGCGGACCAGGATCCGGCTCATATGGCCATAGCCGGTGGCGTATCCGCCGGCATGCTGGAGCTTGACGAAATTGCCATAGCCCGCGTTGCGCCCGGCCAGGACGACGACGCCGTCCGTCGCGGCATAGATCGGCGAGCCATAGGGTGCGCCGATATCGAGCCCCTTGTGCATCCGGGTATAGCCGAGCAGCGGGTGGCGACGCATGCCGAAGGTCGAGGTGATGTGGCCGGCGGTCGGCATCGCCATCATGCCGGTGGTCTGGCCCTTGCCCGAGCCGTCGAACCATTCCTTCTTGCCGTCGCGCTCCCACGGGAGCAGCTGGACCGCGGTGCCGCAGCCCGAGACACCGGCATACATCAGGTCGCCCATCTGGACCTCGCCAGTGGCGGCGCGCGCTTGGCCGACGATGATGTCGAACTTGCAGGCCGAACCGATCTTCGAGACCGAGACGCGGCTCGCCAGCGTGCGGAGATAGGTTTCGACCGCCTTGGCAGGAGCGCCGGCGGCCCGCGCCGAGCGGTACAGGCTGGAACCGACCAGGCCCTGGATGCGCAGCGGCGTGCGATCGATCGCGATGGGGATCTGCTTGAGCGACAGCGCGCCGCCGTTACGGGCGACCTCGAGCTTGAGGTCGAACTTGGCGCGGAACTCGAGCTTCTCGAGCGGGCGCGGCTGCGACTTGTCGGCGCGGCGGCCAAGCGTGAGATCGAGCATGGTCCCGGGCTGGATGTCGCCCAATGCCATCGCCTTGGTAACGAGCGAACCGACCTGGCTGGCATCGGTCTTGCCGACGCCCGAGCGCTGGAGCGCGGCAAGCAGCGACGCGCCCGAGGAAAGCTTGGTGTCGAGCGTGATGATCGGGCGTTCCGGCGTGTCGGTCAGCGGCGCGACGAGATTGGTCGCGGCGACATGGTAGCCGCTGGCCGATCCCTGGCCGAGCGGCTTGATCGCCTGGGCACGGGCGGCGTCCCATTCGCTGCCCGACAAGGGCGGCGGCACGGTGCCGTAGATCGGATTTTCGAAGCCCGGCGCCAGCAACAGCGTGAAGGCGCACAGGCCGACACAGGTGGCGGCGCCGCGATACCAGGTGAGCGTGCCGATGCGCGCGCCAAGATCGGGAGCGAGATCGAGGTCGCCGAAGCGGGCGAACAACCGATCGAGGAATGTCTGGGGCTTGGGAACGAGCACGAGGGCGCGCGACGTGCCGCCGCCACCTTCTCCGGTGCTCATGTCCTCGCTCAGATACAAGGCGTGACGCCCCCAAAATTCGTCGTCGAACGTGCCGCATCCCCCGGCATGGGTGGAATCACTGTGGAAGGCGGTGGTTAAAGTCAAATTAAGTCGCCCGGTTTGTGCCGCGCGCTGCGGCGACCTGTGCTGCGCCCAAGGTGAAGGGATTCAGCAGCTTATCTCGACCTCAAACCAACATGGTTAACGAAGATTCGCAATTGGGGGGTGTTGCTTAAGGGCTGACTCGGAACGATCTTGGCAGGTGCAATGAGCCAGTTCGCGCGTTCTCCCGTCACTGCGGTGCTCGGCCCGACCAATACCGGCAAGACCCATCTCGCGGTCGAGCGGATGTGCGGCCATGCCAGCGGCATGATCGGCTTCCCGCTGCGGCTGCTCGCCCGCGAGGTTTACGACCGGGTCGTCCGGATCAAGGGCGAGGCCAGCGTCGGGCTGATCACCGGCGAGGAGAAGATCCTACCCCCCAAGGCGCGCTGGCTTCTCTGTACCGCCGAAAGCATGCCGCTGGAGCGGGATTTGGCGTTCGTGGGCCTCGACGAGGCGCAGCTCGGCGCCGATCCCGAGCGCGGGCACGTCTTCACCGATCGCCTGTTGCGTGCACGGGGCCGCGAGGAGACGATGATCCTCGGCTCGGAATCACTGAAGCCCATGCTGAAGGCACTGGTGCCCGAGGCCGAGATCATCGGCCGGCCGCGCTTCTCGACGCTCAGCTATGCCGGCGCGAAGAAACTGTCCCGCCTCCCGCGGCGCTCGGCGATCGTCGCCTTCTCCGCCGAGGAGGTCTATGCCGTGGCCGAGGCGCTGCGGCGGCTGCGCGGGGGCGCGGCGGTGGTGATGGGCGCGCTCAGCCCCCGCACCCGCAACGCCCAGGTGGCGATGTTCCAGGCGGGCGAGGTCGACTATCTCGTCGCCACCGACGCGATCGGCATGGGGCTGAACATGGACGTCGCCCATGTCGCCTTCGCCTCGCTCTCCAAGTTCGACGGACGGCGGCAGCGGCGACTGACGATCGCCGAGATGGCGCAGATCGCCGGCCGTGCAGGACGGCACCAGCGCGACGGCACCTTCGGCGCGCTGCACGAGCAGGGGCCGAACGCCTTCACGCCCGAGGACGTGCTGGCGATCGAGGCGCACCAGGTGCCGCGGCTCGAGCATCTCTTCTGGCGCCAGGGGGAGCCCGACTATGCGAGCATCGACGCGCTGATCGCCAGCCTGGAGGCGAAGCCGCATCACGATGTGCTGCGCGCCGCGCCGCAGGCGATCGACCTCGCGGTGCTCAAGCGGCTGGCCGAGGAGGACTGGGTGCGGGCGCGGGTACGCTCGCCCCGGATGGTCGCACGGTTCTGGGCGGCGTGCGGCCTGCCCGATTTCCGCAAGCTCGGCGTCGATCCGCATGCGCGCTTCGTCGGTCGACTGTTCGGGCACCTGTCCGAGGGCAATGGCCATGTGCCCCATCAATGGTTCGCCGACGAGATCCAGCGGCTCGACAATATGGGCGGCGATGTCGAGACGATCGCGGGCCGGATCGCGGCGACGCGAAGCTGGGCTTATATAGCCCAGCGCGCCGATTGGCTGGAGGATCCGCTCCATTGGGCCGAACGGACGCGGGCGATCGAAGAGAAATTGTCCGACGCACTGCACGCCAGCCTGACCCAGCGCTTCGTCGACAAGCGGACGACGGTGCTGCTGCGCCAGATCGGGGCGGACGCGTCCAACCTGCCGGTGACGATCGGCGCCGAAGGCGAAGTGAGCGTCGAGGAGCATCCGCTCGGCAAGCTCGAGGGATTCCGCTTCACCGTGGCGCCCGATGCGCGGGCGGCCGACAAGCGCATGCTGCTCGCGGCGGCGGAGAAGAGGCTGGCCGGCGAGCTCCGGCGACGCGGCCGGGCGCTGGCGGAAGCGCCTGATGAAGATCTGGCGCTGACCGGCGCCAGCCTCGCCTGGCTCGGCGTGGCGATCGCCGAACTCCGCGCGGGGCCGCATCTGGCACGGCCGCGGATCGCGCTCGATCGCGCGCTCGATATCCTCGATCCCCAAGCCCGGGCGGCAGTGCAGGCGCGGCTCGATCGCTGGTTCGCCGAGCGGATCGAGCGACAGCTGCCCGTCCTCGCCAGGCTGGACGCGGTGACGCGCGACCTTGCCGCCGGCGCGCCGCTCCGGGCGCTGGCCAGCGCCTTGCTAGCGGCCGGCGGATTGCTGCCGCGGCGGGCGGCCGCGGCTCTGGTCGAGGCGCTCGATTTGCCGGCGCGCAAGCGGCTGCGGCAGATCGGCGTGACGATCGGCACGCTCGACCTGTTCGCGCCGGCGCTGCTCAAGCCGGGCGCGGCGGCCGAGCGGCGCGCGTTGATGCGGCTGACCGACGCACCGCGCGAGGGCGCAACGGTGTTGCCGCGAAGCGCGCCGGGCGCCGATCTCGTCCATGGGTTCCGCCCGCTGGGGCAGCAGGCGGTGCGCGTCGACCTGGTCGAGCGGATCGCGCGGGCGGCGCATGACGGCCGCAAGGGGCGCGCGCCGTTCGCGCCCGATCCGGCGCTGGCGACCTCGATGGGGCTGACCGCGGATACGCTCTCCCGGCTGATGGCCCAGCTCGGCTTCCGCACCGCGCGCACGCAGGAGGGTCAACCGCCACGCTGGATCTGGCAGGGCCTGGTTCCTGTCGCCAAGCCGAAGGAACCGCCCAAGGACAATGCCTTCGCCGCGCTCGGAGTGCTGCGGCGTGGCTGAGAAGGACGGCACGATGCGGGTCGACCGCTTCCTGTGGTTCGCGCGGCTCGCCAAGACGCGCAGCGCCGCGCAGGCGATCGCCGAAAAGGGCACGCTCCGGATCGACGGGCGGCGGATCGAGCGTTCGGCTGCGCCGGTACGGATCGGCTGCGTTCTGGCGTTCCCGCTCTACGGCAAGGTTCGTGTGCTGCGTGTCGCAGCGCTGCCCGGGCGGCGCGGGCCGCCAGTAGAGGCGCTTGCCTGCTATGAAGATTTGATCACTGAGAACGTCTCGCAGGAAGCCCGCTCCGATTGACGGCGTGAATCTGCGCGCATAGCAGGGCAACAGATTTTCGTTGGAACAGAGGCCCGATCCATGACCTACGTCGTCACCGATGCCTGCATCAAGTGCAAGTATATGGACTGCGTCGAAGTGTGCCCGGTCGATTGCTTCTACGAAGGCGAGAACATGCTCGTCATCAATCCCAGCGAGTGCATCGACTGCGGCGTCTGCGAGCCCGAGTGCCCGGCCGAGGCGATCCTGCCGGATACCGAGAACGGCCTGGAGAAGTGGCTCGAGCTCAACAAGACCTATTCGGAGGAATGGCCGAACATCACCCAGAAGGGCGACGTTCCTGCCGATGCCGACGAGCACAAGAGCGAGGACGGCAAGTTCGAGAAGTATTTCTCGGCCGAGCCCGGCACCGGCAACTGACCGGAGGCCCGGGACGCGGGCCGCTTGATCGAAATCAAGCCTCTGGAGCGGACCATTCCCAGATTTGCGTGCCGCGAATCTGCGGTTGTCCGCAACTTTCTGCGTGCCGGCAGTGACGTTTGGCTGGTAATTTTATTACGAGCATGTTAAATAGCCGGAGACGGAGGCAGTAGAGAGTCGCCTTCGCACGGAGTCGCTTTAAGAACAATTCGTCCCGATCCGCTCTTTCCAACGCGCCTAGCGCGGCTGGACGGGCACCGCAATCCATCGGGGCCGGTAAATCACGAAAGGTTCCTCGCACATGGCTGCCAAGGCGCTGTCCTTCGATGTCGGCGATTATGTCGTTTACCCCAAGCACGGCGTTGGCCGTGTGATCGAGCTGCAGAAACAGGAAATTGCGGGCATGCAGCTCGAGCTTTACGTGCTGCGTTTCGAAAAAGAGAAGATGACGCTGCGCGTACCCACCAACAAGGCCGAGAGCGTCGGCATGCGCAAGCTTTCGAGCGACAAGACGCTCAAGGAAGCGCTCGAGACGCTGAAGGGCAAGCCCCGCGTCAAGCGCACCATGTGGTCGCGCCGCGCGCAGGAATATGAGGCCAAGATCAACTCCGGCGACCTCGTATCCATCGCCGAAGTGGTCCGCGATCTGTTCCGGGCCGACGACCAGCCCGAGCAGAGCTATTCGGAGCGCCAGATCTTCGAAGCGGCCGCGAGCCGCCTGGCCCGCGAGCTTGCCGCGATGGAGCAGATCGACGAACCGGCCGCGCTGGTGAAGATCGTCGAGATCCTCAAGGTCGCTGCGGCGATCCACAACAAGGACAAGGTCGCCGCCTGAACGGCGCGACCAGGTTCGGCATTCGGAAAAGGGGGCTGACCTGGGTTCGCCCCCTTTTCCTTTGCCCGGACCTGGTGTATTGCATTAACAACACACAAAGAAAGCCGGGAGAATTCGATGCGCCTGTTCCTGATCGCCGCCATGCTGCCCGTCACCGCCTGCCACGCGAGCTGGGAGAAGCAGGGCCACGCCGCGCAGCCGAGCGGAACCGGCGCGACGCGCAGCTATGATGCGACCGGCTTCACCGGCGTCGACCTGCGCGGGTCGGACGATGTCGACGTGAAGGCCGGTGCCGGCTTCTCGGTGCGCGCGGAAGGCGATCCCAGGGTGCTCGACCAGCTCGAGATCAAGGTGGTCGACGGCACGCTGCGCGTCGGTCGCAAATCCGGCAATTTCAGCTTCTCCGAAGACCATGGCGCCAAGATCCATGTCGTGATGCCCAAGCTGACCCTGGCCAGCGTCGCCGGATCGGGCGATCTGACGGTCGACCGCGCCGAGGGCAATTTCATCGGTTCGGTGGCGGGGTCGGGCAATCTCGATATCGCGGCACTCAATGCTGACGCGGCGAAGCTCTCGGTTGCCGGATCGGGCGACATGACTCTCGCGGGGACCGTCGCCAAGCTTTCCGCCTCGATCGTCGGATCGGGCAATATCGAGGGCAAGAAGCTGACCGCTTCGGGCGCAAGCATCTCGGTCGTCGGGTCGGGCAACATGGACGGCGTGGTGAAGGGCGGCGCGTCGGTGTCGATCGCGGGATCGGGCGATGTCACGCTGACCGGCGGCGCCAATTGCGCGGTCAATGCGGTGGGATCGGGCGAGGCGCATTGCTCCTGAGCCGCGCCTAAACGCTTGCCTGGTCGCGGCGGCGGGTGCGACACTCGCCGCATGCGCCATCTTGCCCTGTTTCCCCTGCTCCTCCTGACCGCCGCGTCCGCGCCGAGCGAGCGCAGCTTCATCGTCGGCAGCTTCGAGCGCCTGCGCGTCGATGGTCCGTTCGACGTGGCGGTCGTCGCCGGATCGCCCAATGCTTCGGCGAGCGGCGAACCGCGCGCGCTCGACCAGATTTCGATCCGCGTCGAAGGATCGACGCTGTTCGTCAGCACGGGTGCGCTGACCGCCGGCCAGCAACGGACGGCCGCGCCGCGCATCACGATCGCGGTGCCGGCGCTGCGCGCCGTGCTGGTCAATGGCGGCGGCCGCGTGCGCATCGCCGAGATGCGCGGTCCGCGCGTCGACATGGCGCTGAACGGCGGAGGCTCGCTCGACGTGGGCGCCGTGCAGGCCGACGAGGCCGTGGTCTCGCTGACCGGGACCGGCGCGATATCGCTGGGCGGCAAGGCCGGACAGGCACGCCTGCGCTCCTATGGCGCCGGATCGATCGACGCGGGCGGCCTCTCCGCCAACGAGGCGACGGTGGCTTCGCAGGGAAGCGGCGATATCCGCCTCGGCGTGCGCTACACCGCGCAGATCATGGCGATGGGCGCGGGCCGGATCGGCATACTCGGCGCCCCCGAATGCCGCGTGAGCGGGCCGGGGCCGGTGGATTGCGGCACGGGCAAGCTGATCCGGCGCTGACCCTCAGGCGAGGACCTCCATGCGCCTCTCCCCCGTGCCGATGCGGAAGCGGGCGAGCGGGGTGACGGCGGAATCGGCCTTGGTCACGTCGGTGGTGGTCTGGAAGACGATCCGCGCCTCCGAATGGTCGAGCTCGACGGCGGCATAGCCGCGCGCGGCGCCGTTGGCGAAGCGATAGCCGGGATCGCGCGCGGTGTTGGCCTGGAGATGCGCGTCGTCGCCATGGGAAGTGAAGGACCCGCCGACGAACTCGCATGCGATCGGATCGGCATCGGGCCGATCGGGATCGGGCATCTCGGCGGCGACAAAGGCGTGGATGTCCCCGCTCAGCACCAGCGGGTTGGCGATCTTCGCGTCGCGCCAATGCCGCAGGATGCGTTCGCGGGTCGCCGGATAGCCTTCCCACCCGTCGAAGCCATAGAGACGCGGCGGCTGATCGGGCGCCGTGGGATCGAGCCGCGGATAGGGACTCATCAGCGTCTGCTGCGCGAGCAGGTTCCATTTGGAACGCGAGGCGGAGAAGGCGTCGTGCAGCCATTGCTCCTGCGGCGCGCCGAGCAGCGAGCGCGCCGGATCCTCACGCTCGGCGCAGGTCGGCAGGTTGGAAGCGTATTTCTTGTGCTGCAGCGCCAGTTCGGGCGGCTGGCACGGCCGCGACGAGCGATATTGCCGGTCGTCGATCAGCTGGAAGGTGGCGAGATCGCCCCATTGCAGCGTCCGGTACAGCTTGAGCGCCGGCCCGTCGGGCCGCGCGTCGCGGCGCAGCGGCATATGCTCCCAATAGGCCTTGTACGCCGCGGCGCGGCGCCGAAGGAACGCCACCGGATCGCCGTTGCGCTGGTCGATATCGTTGGCATAGTCGTTCTCGACTTCGTGATCGTCCCAGATCACCGCCCAGGGCGCGGCCGCATGACTCGCCTGGAGCTGCGGATCGAGCTTGTAGGTCGCATAGCGGACCC
Organism: Sphingomonas sp.; assembly: GCA_040508955.1. Lineage (GTDB taxonomy): Bacteria > Pseudomonadota > Alphaproteobacteria > Sphingomonadales > Sphingomonadaceae > Sphingomonas. The sequence continues at coordinate 33,072 of JBEVLV010000139.1, forward strand.
GATATCCGGCAAGATCGAAAGGTTCCGGATTGAGATGGGAGCGCAGCGCCTTGGGCGACGGATTGCCTTCGTAGATATAGTCGCCGAGGAACAGGATCAGATCGGGTTCGGCCGCGGCGATATGCGCGTGCGCGGCATAGTGGCCGGCCTCATATTTCTGGCACGAACCATAGGCGAAGCGCAGCTTGGCGACCGGCGCGCCCGGCAGCGGTGCGGTGCGCGTCCGCCCGACCGGGCTGGTCTCGCCAAGCGCGAGAAAGCGATACCAATAGGGGCGATCGGGCATCAGGCCCGCCACCTCGACATGGACCGAATGCCCCCATTCCGGCTCGGCCACCGCCTCGCCCGAGGCGATGCGCTTGCGGAAATCCGGATCGGCCGCGACTTCCCAGCGCACCGGCACGCGCCGTGCGGGCATGCCGCCATCGCCCTCGAGCGGCTTCGGCGCGAGCCGGGTCCATAGAACCATGCCGTCGCTCGCGGGATCGCCCGAGGTCACGCCCAGCGTGAACGGATAATCGACGGGAAGCGCCGCCGCTCGCGCGCCGATCCCCAGCAATGCTGCCGATCCGGCGACCACGCCGCCCGCCACGAGTTCGCGACGGGTGAGATGCAGGCGCGGGTCGGTCATTCCATGTCTCCGGTTCGAATCCTGTGGCGGCTAGGGCCCGGAGATTGCCGATCGAAGACCGGTGTCCCGCAATTCGCGAAACACTGTGTTGCACCGCAGGAAACACGGACCATCAGGTGAATTGCGGCGCGGCTCCCGTCGCGCGCGTCGCGTCGGAGCCCCGGTCCTGCGCTTCGGCGGCGGGCCGCACGTCCCAGGAGAAGGTCGGTCGCAACCGCTCGACCAGATAGTTGATCAGTGCGCGGACATGCGGCGGGATACCGTGCTGGTGCGGGAATACCGCATAGAATTGCGTCGGACGGGCATGCCATCCGGGCAACACTTCCAGGATGCGCCCGCTGGCGAGATCGTGCTTGCAGATGAACGCCGGCAGCGCGGCGATGCCCAACCCGGAGAGCACCGACTGGCGAAGCAGCATCAGGTCGTTGCACACCAGCCGCGGCTTGAACTCGACCGCCACCTCGCCCGCCGCGCTGCTCAGCCGCCATAGCCCGCGCATGTCGGTCTCCCCCCAGGCGAGCAGGTCGAACCGCGCGAGATCGACATGGCTCTGCGGCATCCCCTTGCGCTCGACATAGCTGGGCGCGGTGTAGATGCCGTATTCCGCCTCGCCCAGCTTGGTGGCGAGGAACGAGGAACCGGCGTCCGGAAGCTCGCCCGCGACGATCGCGACGTCGAAGCCGTCGCGCAGCAGCGCGATCTGCTCGCTCGCGACGACGCTCACCAGCCGGACATCGGGATAGGTCTCCAGATAATCGCGCATCAGCGGCCCGAGCACCGAGCGATCGAGCTCGTGCGGCACGACGATGCGCAGCAGTCCCTGCGGGTTGCGATGCTGGTTCTGGATCGCGCGCTCGCCGTCGCGCAGCAGACCCAGGCAGCGCTGGCAATATTCGTAGAACAGCGCGCCCTGGTCGGTCAGCGTCACCTGGTGGGTGCTGCGCCGGACCAGCTGGGTGCCGAGATGCTCCTCGAGCCGGGTCATGCGCCGGCTGATCGTCGACTTCGGCACGCCGAGCGATCGCCCGGCCTTGGTGAGATTCTCCATCTCGACGATTTTGGTGAAGGTCAGCAGGTCGTTGAGTTCGAGCATTTCGGGCCTCCCCACGCGGCGTCCCGTCCTTGGCAACACAATGTTGCGATTCCGCGACGCAGCAGAGTCACGAAAGCAACATCAGCCGCACCCAGTGGGGCCAGCAACCGGAGAGCGGGGGGAATACCGCACCGGACCAGGCGCAATCAAAGGGTGGGTCCAGATGAAGCACAGATATCTCGTTGGCGTGGCTGCGTTCTGCTGCATGCCGCACATCGCATTCGCACAGGAAGCAGCGAACGCTCCCGAATCCCCGGACACGATCGTCGTCACCGGCCAGCGCGCGCAGCAGGAGCGTTCGATCGAGATCAAGCGTGACGCGATCGGCGTGCTCGACGTCGCCGCATCGGACGAGATCGGCCAGCTGCCCGACCGCAACGTCGCCGAGGTGATCGAGCATCTTCCCGGCGTCGGCGTCGCCTATGACCAGGGCGAAGGCCGCTACGTCTCGGTGCGCGGCGTCCCCTCGGCGCTCAACGGCTACACGCTCGACGGGCTCGAGATCGGCAATCCGGACGGCACCACGCGGGCACTGCCGCTCGACATCATCTCGGGCCAGCTGCTCAACCGCGTCGAGATCGCCAAGGTGAAGACCGCCGACATGGACGGCCAGGGCATCGGCGGCACGATCAACCTCGTCACCCAGACGGCGTTCGATTATAAGGACCCGTTCAACATCTCCGTGAACGCCCAGGCCGGCTATCAGGAGCTCAACGAGAAGGTGCCGGTGCGCGGCGACGCCAGCATCGCCGGCCGCTTCGGCGCCGACGAGCAGTTCGGCGTCGTGCTCGGCGTCAGCTATTCGAACCGCGATTTCGTGTCGGAAGGCTTCTACCCCGACGATTGGCGCGCGGTGGACGGCTTCGCGCGCGGCGGCGTCCCGACCAATATCAAATACACCGAATATTCGCTCGACCGTAAGCGCTTCGGCGCAACGGGCGCGTTCGACTGGCATCCCAGCGACCGCCAGACTTTCTATGTCCGCGGCCTCTATTCGAAGTTCATCGAGAACGAGATCCGCGCCCGCTACCGCCTCGATTTCGCGACGCAAGGGCTGGTCGGCGACGCCGGCAGCGGCGAGGTGACCGCGCCGAACTTCCATCTCAACCCCGATGGCCTGACCGGCTATGTCACCAACACGTTCGACGGCTGCGTCATTCCTGCGACCGCCACGACCAAGGCAACCGCCTGCTCCAGTCCGGAGCGCCGCGAGGATCTGCGGCTCGACTACAAGGTCAAGACCGTCCAGACCGGCATCATCGGCGGCTCGACCGATCTCGGCCGGCTCAAGCTCGAATATATGGGCGCGCGCAGCCACAACGAAGTGCTCGACCGGTTCCCGACCTGGCAGTTCCGCTGCAATCCCGGCACGGTCGATTTCGATTTCTCGAAGACGATCTACACCGCAACGCCACGCACCGAGTGCACGCCGGACCAGATGCAGTTCCGCTCCTACCTCTTCCACCACGAGAGCGGCACCGAGGGCATCTGGCAGGGCCGCTTCGACGCCACCTATGATCTGGGCGGTGAGAGCATCCTGAAGGCCGGCGTGAAGTATCGCACCAGCGACCGCGACTTCGATTCGAGCGAGGATACCTGGGCCCGCGGCAGCAATGCTGCGACGCGCTTCACCATGGGCCAGTTCGGCCTGGGCGGCCCGGCGGTCACGGTGCGCCCGGATAATGACGATCCCAGCCGCGAGTTCATCAACAGCCCGACCTTCAACATCCAGGCGCTGAAGGACTTCACCGCGAGGAACATCGGCAGCACCTTCTTCGTGAAGGACGTGCCGACCTCGCTGGCCAATGCGACACTCGACGACTTCAATCTCACCGAGGACGTCGCCGCCGGCTATGTCATGGCGAAGCTGAAGTTCGGCGTGGTCACGGTCACCCCGGGCGTGCGCTTCGAGCACACAAGCCTGCACATCACCGGCAACGAGCTGCAGGACGGCACCACGATCATCCCGGCGACCCGCGACAACGACTATACCGACTTCCTGCCGTCGCTGATCTTCCGCGTCGATCCCTCGCCCGACATGGTGCTGCGCCTCGCCTATTCGCGCAGCATCGGACGGCCGGAATATGCCAGCCTCTCGCCGGGCGGCGAAATCACGGTGGACGACGGCACCCAGCCGGGCCTGAAGGCGGTCAGCGTCTCGTTCGGCAACCCCGATCTCAAGCCGTTCCGCGCCGACAATTTCGATGCGACCGCCGAATGGTATTTCGCCAAGGGCGGCCTGCTGAGCTTCGGCGCCTTCGCCAAGTTCATCAAGAACCCGATCTTCACCCAGTCCTACACGCTGTTCAACACGACCTTCAACGGCCAGGCCTACGAGACCGCGAGCTTCTCGCAGCCGCTGAACGCCGACAAGGGCAAGATCCTGGGCATCGAGGCGCAGTACCAGCAGCAGTTCGACTTCCTGCCCGGCCTGCTCTCCGGCTTCGGCATCTCGCTCAACGCGACGCTGACCGAATCCAACCTCGACATCCCGAACGGGCCCAAGGGCAGCTTCCCCGGCCAGTCGGACTATCTCTACGGCGCCAAGCTCTTCTACCAGAAGGGCCGGGTCGAGGCCTCGATCGCCTATCACAACACCGGCAAGCAGCTGATCTCGGCAGGCCTGCTCGACTCGGGCGTGCAGGACCAGTTCAACAACGACCTGCGCCGCCTCGACGCCAAGGCGAGCTTCAAGGTCATGGACGGCGTGCGGCTGTTCTTCGAGGCCCAGAACCTGACCGACGAGCCGACCCGCCAGTACCAGTCGGACAACACCGACTGGATCATCCAGAACGAGCGCTACGGCCGCACCTTCTACGCGGGCGTCTCGGCGAAGTTCTGATGCGGATCGCCCTCCCCCTGCTGCTTGCGGCGCTCGCGCCG
>JBEVLV010000140.1:0-6599 GCA_040508955.1 Sphingomonas sp.
GCCACTTCGGTCTTGCCGAAGCCGACGTCGCCGACGATCAGCCGGTCCATCGGCTTGCCCGCGCCGAGATCGTCGAGGACATCGGCGATGGCGCGGTCCTGGTCGTCGGTCTCCTCATAGGGGAAGCGATCGACGAACGCCGGATATCCGCCCGCATCGGCTTCGGCCACCTCGGCCGGACGCAGTGCGCGTTCGGCGGCGGTCTTGATGAGCTCGCCCGCGATCTCGCGGATGCGCTCCTTCATCCGCGACTTGCGGCGCTGCCAGGCCTCGCCGCCGAGCTTGTCGAGCGTCGCGCCTTCCTCGCCGGCGCCGTAGCGGCTCAGGACCTCGAGATTCTCGACCGGCACATAGAGCTTGTCGCCGCCGGCATAGGTGAGCGCGACGCAATCATGCGGAGCGCTCTGCACCGGGATCTGGGTCAGGCCCTCGTAACGGCCGATGCCGTGATCGGCATGGACGACGAGGTCGCCGGGCGAGAGGGTGGCGAGCTCGTTGAGGAAGGCGTCCGTCGATTTGCGGCGCTTGGTGCGGCGGATCAGGCGGTCGCCGAGCATATCCTGCTCGGTGAGGACGACGACGTCGGGCGCGCTGAAGCCGTGATCGAGCGGCAGGACGATGAGCGCGACGCCCCCACCGCTACCGGCTCCCGCCGCGCCGAGCGCTTCTTGCCATGTGTCGGCGTTGCGTGCGTTCTTCAGGCCATGGTCGCCGAGCAGCCCGGCGAGACGCTCGCGCGCGCCGCCCGAATAGCTGGCGAGAATCGCCTTGCGGCCGTCCTTCTTCACCTTGGCGAGGAAATCGGTGACGGCTTCGTAGATGTTGACGCTGGCGGCGCGCTCGGGCGCGAAATCGCGGGGGCCGTCGACGTTGAATTCGAGGACGGTCTTGGATTCGGGCTCGTGGAACGGCGTCGCGGCGTGGACAGGCCCGTGGTCAAGTTTCTGCGCCCACTCCTCGGACGTCAGGTAGAGCGCGGCGGCGTCGAGCGGGCGATAGCTGCCGGGGGCGCTGGATTCGGCGCGGACGCGGTTCTCGTGATAGTCGGCGATCGCCTCGAAGCGCTGCTCGGCTGCGCCGCCGGTAGCGGAATCGCGGACGATCACCGCCTCATCGGGAAGGTGGTCGAACAGCGTTTCCAGCCGTTCCTCGAACAGGGGCAGCCAATGCTCCATGCCGGCGAGGCGGCGGCCGTCGCTGATCGCCTGGTAAAGCGGGTCGCCGGTCGCGGTGGCGCCGAACTTGTCGCGATAGCGGCTACGGAAGCGCTTGATCGACTCCTCGTCGAGCAGAGCCTCGGAGGCGGGGAGGAGCGTGAAGCCGTCGATACGGCCGGTGGTACGCTGGTCCTCGGGCGAGAAGGTGCGGACGCTCTCGATCTCGTCACCGAAGAAGTCGAGCCGGAGCGGCTGCTCGGCGCCGCTCGGGAACAGGTCGACCAGGCCGCCGCGAACAGCGAACTCGCCGGCATCGTTGACGGTATCGAGCCGGACATAGCCATTGGCCTGGAGAAGCGTGGTCAGGCGATCGAGACTGATCCGCTCGCCGGGCGCGAGCCGGGCGACGAGCTGACGGATGCGGAACGGGGTGAGCGTGCGCTGGGTGGCGGCGTTGACGGTGGTGACGAGCAGGCGCGGCGACTTGGACGGTGCCTGGAGGGCGTGGAGCGTGCCGAGCCGCTCCGACATGATGCGCAGCGTCGGGCTGGCGCGGTCATAGGGGAGGCAGTCCCAGGCGGGGAAGCTGAGTATCTCGAGTTCGGGCGCGAAGTAGGGCGCGGTCGTCGCGACCGCGCGCATCGCCGCCTCGTCGGGCGCGACGAACACCGCGGTGCCGCCGGCACGCGCAAGATCGGCCAGCATCCAGGGGAGGAAGCCGGTGGGCGCGCCGGCCAGGGTCAGCGGGCGGGTGGCGGAGAGGATCGTCTTGAGGTCGGGCATTCTGGGGTTATTCGGCGATCGGCACGTAGTCGAGCGTCTTGAGCGCGGCCATCACGGTACCGGCATAGCGATCCGGCGCGGGCTCCGTTCCCATCGCCCAGGCGAGGATGTCGACATCCTGCTCCTCGAGCAATTCCTCGAACACGTCGATCTCGTCGGCGTTCCAGCCCTCCGAATAGCGATCGAAGAACCCGCCGATCAGCAGGTCGGCTTCCTTGACGCCGCGATGCCAGGCGCGGAAGCGCAGACGCTTGAGGCGGTGTTCGCGATCCATAGGGCTCCAACGCGAATTGGCCGACAGCGCTGGAATGCGCGGTCGGCTTGGGTGTAGGGGAGCGGAGATAGTCATGCGGCCCGATATTCTCAATCCATTGTTCGCCGAGGTCACGGCGCTGAAGGGCATCGGCGCGGCGCTCGCCAAGCCGCTGGAGCGGCTGGGGCTGGCACGCGCGGTGGACGTCGCCTTCCACCTGCCGACCGGCTTCATCGACCGGCTCCCGCGCGAGGAACTGGATGCGGCCGACGCCGGGCGGACCATCGCGATCCGGCTGACCCCGACCGGTCATCGGATGGGCACCAGCGCGCGCTCGCCGGCGCGGGTGCAGGCGGTCGATGCACTGGGCAATCATGTCTCGCTGATCTTCTTCCGTGCCAATTCGGGCTGGGTGAAGAAGCTGCTGCCGCTGAACGAGCCGCGCTGGGTCTCCGGCAAGCTCGAGCAATATGGCCAGGAGCTGCAGATCGTTCACCCCGAGATATCCGAAGAGGCCGAGACCGGCGGGCGCGAGGCGATCTATCCCTGCTCGGAAGGGATCACCTCGAAGCGGATCGCGGCGCTGGCGGCGCAGGCGATCGAGCGGGCGCCGCTGCTCCCCGAATGGATCGAGCCGAGCCTGAAGGCGCGGCACGACTGGCCGGACTGGCGCGAGGCGCTCGAACGCATCCATGCCGATCCGGCCGATGCCAAGGCGCGCGAGCGGCTCGCCTATGACGAGATCTTCGCCAACCAGCTTGCGCTGCTGCTGGTGCGCGGCGAGGCGCGGTCCAAGCGGGGGCGCGCGCTCAAGGGCGACCGGCGGCTGCGCGATGCGCTGAAGCTGCCCTATGCGCCGACGGGTGCGCAGGCGCGGACGATCCGCGAGATCGAGGGCGACATGGCGCAGGTCCAGCCGATGCTGCGGCTGCTCCAGGGCGATGTCGGATCGGGCAAGACACTGGTGGCGACGATGGCGCTGCTGATCGCCGTCGAGGCCGGGGCGCAGGGGGCATTGCTGGCGCCGACCGAAATCCTCGCCCGCCAGCATTTCGAGACGCTCAACCGGCTGCTGTCGGGCATAGGCGTGCGCGTCGCGATCCTCACCGGGCGCGACAAGGGCAAGGCGCGAGAGGCGACGCTGATGGGGCTCGCGGCGGGCGAGATCGACATCCTGATCGGCACGCATGCGATCTTTCAGGAGGGGGTGCAGTATCGCGACCTGGGGCTGGTGGTGGTCGACGAGCAGCATCGCTTCGGCGTGGCCGAGCGGATGATGCTCCAGGCCAAGGCGCAGGTGCCGCCGCATCTGCTCGTGATGACCGCGACGCCGATCCCGCGCACCCTGCAGCTGGCCAGCCATGGCGAGATGGACGTGAGCCGGCTGGACGAGATGCCGCCGGGGCGCGAGCCGATCCAGACGACGGTGATCTCCGACGAGAAGCTCGACCAGGTGGTGGAGGGGCTCGGCCGGCATCTTGGCGCCGGCAAGCAGGCCTATTGGGTGTGCCCGCTGGTCGAGGAGAGCGAGAAGAGCGATCTCGCCGCGGCCGAGGACCGGGCGGCGGTGCTGCGCGAGCGCTTCGGCGACAAGGTCGGACTCGTTCATGGCCGGATGAAGGGGCCGGAGAAGGACGCGGTGATGGCGCGGTTTGCGGCGGGCGAACTGGGCGTGCTGGTGGCGACGACGGTGATCGAGGTGGGCGTCGACGTGCCCAATGCGACGCTGATCGTGATCGAGCATGCCGACCGGTTCGGCCTGGCCCAGCTCCACCAGCTGCGCGGGCGCGTGGGGCGGGGCGGGGGCCAGTCCTATTGCTTCCTGCTGCGGGGGAAGGGCCTGAGCGAGACCTCGCGGGCAAGGCTGGCGCTGATGCGCGACACCACGGATGGGTTCCTGATCGCAGAGCGCGACCTGGAGCTGCGCGGCGCGGGCGAGGTGCTCGGCACGCGCCAGTCGGGCGAGCAGACTTTCCGCCTGGCGACGCCCGAGAGCCTTGCGGCGCTGATCGCCGCAGCCAACGCCGATGCGCGGCTGCTGGAGGACCAGGACCGGGCGCTCAAGACGGCGCGAGGCCAGGCGGCACGGGTCGCGCTCTATCTGTTCGAACGCGACGCGGCGGTGGGGCTGTTGCGGGCGGGATAGACCCGGGGAGAAAGAGCGATCCCCCGATCGCTCGCGAAATCCTACATTGCAAGCCGGGCGGTCAGCCCGCGCGGACCATCGTGGCGATGAGCTCGTAATAGCTGGCGAGGTCGATCGCCCGCTCGAACTGGCAGCCGACGCGGCCGCCCAGCGACCAGCGGATCTCGGCGATGACGACGCCCACCTTGGGCAGCTGGACGCGGATGCGGTCGCCGATCTCGAACACCGCGTCGCAGCGCGCCATCAGACCGTGCGGCGAGACGTTGACGATCAGGAAGGTGAGTTGGCGGGCATCGGGACCGAACGCACGGGCACGGTAATGGACCTCGTCGCGATCCACGCTCCGATTGTCCGAAAAGGCCAGATTACCGTAACCCAAACTCACACGCGCCTCATCAAATACCTTGAGGTACAGATACATATATAGAGGCGGTCGTGTGAATTCCGGCCCAACGAAGCTGCTTAACGGCGGGTTACGCCCCCGGTGTCAGCAGTCCGTGATGCTTCTTTCCCGCCGAGATCCGCACCGGCGCGGAGACAGTCACGACCAGCGTCTCGTCCTCGACTTTCTCATTGTCGACGCGTGCGCCGCCGCCCTTGATCAGCCGGCGCGCCTCACCCTTCGAGGCGCACAGACCGAGATTCACCAGCGCATCGACCACGCCGATGCTGCCGCCCGCGACGACGAAGGTAGGAAGCGCATCGCCGGCGCCGCCTTCCTCGAAGGTGCGGCGCGCGGTCTCGGCGGCTTCCTCGGCAGCGGCGCGGCCGCGGCACAGCGCCGTCGCCTCGTCGGCGAGGATCTTCTTGGCCTCGTTGATGCCGGCACCTTCGAGCGATTCGAGGCGGGCGATCTCCTCGAGCGGGAGATCGGTGAACAGGCGGAGGAAACGGCCGACGTCGCGATCGTCGGTGTTGCGCCAGAACTGCCAATAGTCGTAGTGCGAGAGCTGGTCCTCGTGCAGCCAGATCGCGCCGTTGACCGACTTGCCCATCTTCGAGCCGTCGGCCTTGGTGATGAGCGGCGTGGTGACGCCGAACACCTCTTCGCCGTCGATGCGGCGGGTGAGCTCGACGCCGTTGACGATATTGCCCCACTGGTCCGACCCGCCCATCTGCAGGCGGCACTTCGAACGCCGGGAAAGCTCCAGGAAATCATAGGCCTGGAGGATCATGTAGTTGAATTCGAGAAAGGTCAGCGGCTGCTCGCGATCGAGGCGGAGCTTGACCGAATCGAAGGTCAGCATCCGGTTGATCGTGAAGTGGCGGCCGACATCGCGCAGGAACGGGATATATTCGAGCTTGTCGAGCCAGTCGGCATTGTTGACCAGGATCGCGTCGGTCGGCCCGTCGCCGAAGGTGAGGAACCGTTCGAAGATGCGGCGGATCGAGGCGATGTTGGCGGCAATGCCGTCATCGTCGAGCAGCTTGCGGATCTCGTCCTTGCCGGACGGATCGCCCACCTTGGTGGTGCCGCCGCCCATCAGCACGATCGGCTTGTGGCCGGCCTGTTGCAGGCGGCGCAGCAGCATGACCGAGACGAGGTTGCCGACGTGCAGCGACGAGGCGGTGGCGTCGAAGCCGACATAGGCAGGGACGACCTGCTTGCTGGCAAGCGCGTCGAGGCCGGCCGCATCGGTGACCTGGTGGATATAGCCGCGCGCGGTGAGCGACGTCAGGAGATCGGATTTGTATTCGGTCATGATGCTCGGCCGCCTAGCAAATAACCTGCCCGATCACCAAGCGCCGCCAGGGCGTGTCGTCCGCGAAAATTGACGTAGTTCGCGATAACGCGCTGCATCTCGCAATTTTGTTGCGCGTATTGCCGCACGAATCGTGGAGAGGAAGGGCGCATCGTGCCGACATCTCCCAGGATAGAGCAGGCGAAATCCTACATTGGAAGCCTTGCCGCGGGGTGGACGCCGCAGCCGGGCGCATGGCACTGCGCCGGGATGGCCATCCGCGTACCGCTGCTGCTGCATCCCGATTCCGCCTGCTCCGTGGAGGCGATCGAAGTGGAGGTGGCGCGCGTGGCGCCGCGGCAGATAGAGCTGCGCTATTTCGCGCTCGGGGGCGTCGATCACGTCAGGACGTCGCGCGGCCGCGGGGCGCCGGAGCGGACCGACGATCTGTGGATGACGACCTGTTTCGAGGCGTTCGTCCAGGCCGAGGGCGACACCGCCTATCACGAGTTCAACTTCGCGACCTCGGGCAACTGGGCTGCCTATCGTTTCGAGGCGCGTCGCGAGGGACGGGCGAA
>JBEVLV010000141.1:0-10788 GCA_040508955.1 Sphingomonas sp.
CCGGGCCGATCGTCTCGTTCTCAAGATCGCTGGCAATTACCAGATATGGACCCGCTTCTCGGGCGCCAGGTACAGCGCGTCGCCCGGCTTGATGTTGAACGCCTTGTACCAGGCGTCGACGTTGCGGACGACGCCGTTGACGCGGAACATCGCGGGCGAGTGCGGATCGGTGAGCAGCTGCTGGCGCAGCGCGCCCTCGCGCACCTTGGTCTGCCAGGCCTGGGCATAGGCGAGGAAGAAGCGCTGGTCGCCGGTCAGGCCGCCGATCACCTTCGCCTTGCCGTGCACCGCCTGGTACTTCTGGAAAGCGGCATAGGCCGCCTCGACGCCACCCAGGTCGCCGATATTCTCACCCAGCGTCAGCCCGCCCTTCACGAAGGTGCCCGGCACCGCCTCATAGGTGTCGTACTGCGCCGAAAGCGCCGAGGTGCGGCTCTTGAACGCGGTCTTCGCGCTGTCGGTCCACCAGTTCTCGAACTTGCCGGTCGGGCCGAACTGGCTGCCCTGGTCGTCGAAGCCATGACCCATCTCATGGCCGATGATCGCGCCGATCGCGCCATAGTTCACCGCCGGATCGGCATTGGGATCGAAATAGGGCGGCTGCAGGATCGCGGCCGGGAAGGTGATCTGGTTCGCCAGCGGATTGTAATAGGCGTTCACCGTCTGCGGGGTCATGCCCCACAGCGTGCGGTCCACCGGCTTGGGGAAGCGCTGCAGCTCCAGCGCATGATCGAACTCGGCGGAGCGCATCGCGTTGCCGAGCAGGTCGCCGCGATCGACCTTCATCGACGCATAGTCGATATATTTGGTCGGGTGGCCGATCCGCGGCTCGAACGCCGCGAGCTTGCCCAGCGCGGCCTTCTTGGTCGCCGCGTCCATCCAGGTCGAGCCGGTGATCCGCTCCTGATAGGCGGAGCGCAGATTCTCGATCAGCTCGCCCATCTGCTTCTCGGAGGCAGGCGGATAGAATTTGGCGACATAGGCCTGGCCCACGGCCTCGCCCAGCGCGCCGTTGACCAGCTGCACGCCGCGCTTCCAGCGCTCGCGCTGGACCTGCACGCCGTTCAACGTCTTCGAATAGAAGCCGAAGCGCGCATCGTCGAACGCCTTGGGCAGGAACTGCGCATGATCGCTGACGAAGCGATAGGCGAGATAGTCCTTCCAGGTTGCAAGCGGCGTCGCGACCAGGATCTTGCCCATCGCCGCGATCGCGGTGTTCTGCGTCATCAGCACCGTCGGCGAGCTGTCGAGCCCCGCGGTCTTGAGCATCAGCGCCCAGTCGAACTCGGGCGCCTTCTTCTCCAGGCCGGCAATGTCCTCGGGGTCGTTCAGCTTGGCGATGTCGCGGCTCTGCTCGGGCGACCACTGGTCCTTGGCCATCGCGGTCTCGAGCGCGACGATCGCATCGGCCTTGGCGCTCGCGTCGGGGATTCCGGCAAGCTCCTGGATCTGCTGGACATAGGCGCGATAGGCCTTGCGGAAGCCGTCATACTTCTCGCCCTGGAGCAGATAATAGTCGCGCGGCATGCCCAGCCCGCCCTGGCCCGCGACCGCGGTGTAGCGCGTCGGGTCCGCGAGATCGGGGATCACGCCGATCTCGACCGGCGCAGCATAGCCCACGCTCGCGAACAGCACCTGGAGACCGGTAAGGTCGTTCACCGCGGCGATGCGGCCGAGATAGGGCTTGAGCGGCGCGGTGCCGCGCGCCTCGATGCCTGCCTCGTCCATCCAGCTCGCGTAGAAATCGCCGACCTGGGTGCCGCTCATCCCGTTCAGGATGTCGCGAACGTTCGCCTCGGCCTCGGTCGAGAGCATCGTGCCGAAGCCGGCCGAGGCGCGGTCCGGCGCGATCTGGACGCGATCCGCCCAGCTGCCATTCGCGAAGGTCCAGAAATCATCGCCCGGCTTCACGCTCGCCTTTTGCGAGGTCAGGTCGATGCCGAACGCGCCATATTTGGGCGCCGTCTGCGCATGGGCAGGCATCACGCCCACAACCAGCGCCACGCCCGCGGCGAGACGCGCCAAAGCCTTGATCTTCATGAAGTTACCCCGCTCCGATATAGTGTATTATCGGACTGTATCGCCCAGTATCACGGCCTGCAACGGGAAAGCATCCGCCTCCCTTTCCTTGAAGGGAGAGCGGAAGTTGCAATGTAGGATTTCGCCTGCTTCGTCCGGCGGGCGCCGATCGCGCGCCGCTCTTTGAATCGTCGATCGTTGGACTGTCGCGGACCTGTCGCGCGCCAGATGCGAACCGGACGCGTGGCGGTCGCGTCATTGTCGCGCAGGTGTCGCGTCGCGGAAGCGTGACTGTCGTGCCGCTGACGCCTGTGCGTCGCGTCACCGGCGCTTTGGTGGCGCTTCCCTGACGCGAAGCGCAAAATTACCCCCATATTCCTAAAATTCGTCAACTTCGCCCGTGGAATCCGGACCCGAGGACGGGGAGGAAGGGAGGACTTCAGCCCACCCGGTTCGCCACCAGATCGTCCACCACCGCCGGGTCGGCAAGCGTGCTGGTATCGCCCAGGCTCGACACGTCCCCTTCGGCGATCTTCCGGAGGATCCGGCGCATGATCTTGCCCGAGCGCGTCTTGGGCAGGCCCGGCGCGAACTGGAGCGCGTCGGGCGTGGCGATCGGCCCGATCTCGTGGCGCACCCAGTCGCGCAGTTCCTTGCGCAGTTCCTCGGACGCCGTCTCGCCCGCGTTGAGCGTGACATAGGCGTAGATGCCCTGGCCCTTGATGTCGTGCGGCATGCCGACCACCGCCGCCTCGGCGACCTTCGGATGCAGCACCAGCGCGCTCTCCACCTCGGCGGTGCCCATGCGATGGCCGGAAACGTTGATCACGTCGTCCACCCGGCCGGTGATCCAGTAATAGCCGTCCGCGTCGCGGCGACAGCCGTCACCGGTGAAATACTTGCCCTTGTAGGTGCTGAAATAGGTCTGGAAGAAGCGCGCATGATCGCCCCAGACGGTGCGCATCTGGCCCGGCCAGCTCCGGGCGATCACCAGGTTGCCCTCGGTCGGGCCGTGCAACACCCGACCTTCGGTATCGACGATCTGCGGATCGACGCCCGGGAAGGGCAGGGTCGCCGAACCGGGCTTGAGCGCGGTCGCACCCGGCATCGGCGTGATCATGTGGCCGCCGGTCTCGGTCTGCCACCAGGTATCGACGATCGGGCAGCGCCCCTCGCCCACCACCTCGTGGTACCAGCGCCATGCCTCGGGGTTGATCGGCTCGCCGACGGTGCCGAGCAACCGCAGCGACTTGCGCGAGGTGCCCGTGACGAACGCGTCGCCATCCCGCATCAGCGCGCGCAGTGCCGTCGGCGCGGTGTAGAGGATCTCGACCTTGTGCCGGTCCACCACCTGCCAGATGCGCGAGGCGTCGGGCCAGTTGGGCACGCCTTCGTACATCAGCGTCGTGCCGCCGTTCGCGAGCGGACCGTAGACGATATAGCTGTGCCCGGTGACCCAGCCGATATCGGCGGCGCACCAATAGACCTGGCCCGGCCGGTAATCGAATACCAGCTCGTGCGTGTAGCTCGCCCAGAGCAGATAGCCGCCCGACGAATGGAGCACGCCCTTGGGCTTGCCTGTGGAGCCCGAGGTGTAGAGGATGAAGAGCGGGTCTTCTGCCCCCATCGGCTCGGGCGGGCATTCGGCCGGCACCTGCGCGGCCGCCTCGTGATACCAGATGTCGCGGCCCGGCTGCATCGCCACGTCGCCGCCGGTCGCCTTGACGACGATGACCTTCTGCATCGCCGACGCGTGGTTCGCAGCCGCGTCGACATTGGCCTTGAGCGGCACGGTCTTGCCGCCGCGGCGGCCTTCGTCGGCGGTGATGACCACCGCACTGTCGCAATCGGTGATCCGGCCGGCCAGCGCCTCTGGCGAGAAACCGCCGAACACCACCGAATGGATCGCCCCGATCCGCGCGCAGGCGAGCAGCGCGAACGCCGCTTCGGGGATCATCGGCATATAGACGGTGACCCGGTCGCCCTTCTGGACGCCCTGGGCCTTCAGCACATTGGCGAAGCGGCAGACTTCGGCATGGAGCTCGCGATAGGTGATGGCGCGCGATGCTTCGCCCGGCGCATCGGGCTCCCACAGGATTGCGGTCTCGTTGCCGCGCTTGGCGAGATGGCGGTCGATGCAGTTTGCGGAAACGTTGAGCTTGCCGTCGGCGAACCACTGGATCCGGAAATCGTCCTCGTCGAAAGACCAGTCGCCGGCAATCTCAGGGCGCTTGATCCAGTCGAGCCGGCGTGCGGTCTCCAGCCAGAAGCTGCCGGGATCCGCAATCGAGCGGCCATAGAGCTTCTCATAGCCGGCCGCGTCGATCCGGGCCGCCTTCGCCCAGCTTTCCGGCACCGGATACACGCTGTCGCTCATTCACCTCTCCTCGGGCGGCGCTTCTACGGTCTGTACCGGATATCGGCAACGGTCGTGATCGCTCTTGGGAGGGCGAGCGGCGCAGCCAAGCGTCTTCCTGTCCTTTTGGCCAACTGGCGTAGCCCGGAACGGCGCGCCTATGGGTCGGCACGCATCAGGGGACAATGAGGGCGCAAATGGCGTTTGCCGTTCGACGACGGGACCGAACCGCTCGCCTGCGAGCGGCGCTCGCCTTTGCCCTGCTGCTGTCGGGCTGCAGCGGCGGCGAGAACAGCAGTGCCGGTGGCGTGGTCACGCCCGTGCCCACGCCGACTCCCAGCTCGACAGCGACGCCTTCGCCGACGCCGACCGTCACGCTGACCGCGGCGCCCGCCATGATCGCGCCTGGCGCCACGAGCACGCTCAGCTGGACCAGTTCGGCCGGCGCGACCGGCTGCACCGCCAGCGGCGATACCCAGTTCAGCGGCGCCCAGCCGGCGAGCGGGAACGTCGCGGTCAGCCCGGCCGCGACCACCAATTACGCGCTCAGCTGCACCTTCCCGGGCGGCCCGCAATCGGCGGCGACGACGGTCACGGTACAGGGCACACCGCCATCGTCAGGCGCGGCCGCCGCCTTCGCCGATCCCGACAATGGCGCGATCCCCGACCGCGCGCTGCACCCGCTCGCCTTCCCCACTGCGGTGGGCTTCGGCCGCGCCACCAGCGTCCGCGCGGCCAATGCGGTCGTCTACAAGATCAATACGCTCGACGATGTCGCCGACCCGAACGACGGCAAGATCAGCTATCGCGAATGCGCGCTCGCGCTCGCCGTCAACACGCCTTACGCCATCCCGGCCGGGCGCCCGCGCTACTGCGTATTCGACGTCGCCGGCGCGATCATCCTGCAGTCGCCCGCGCGGATCACGACGCCCAGGATCTACATCGCCGGCCAGACCTCGCCCGGCGGCATCGAGTTCCGGCTCGGCGCCAACTACAACCCCGTCGATTCGCTGATCGACACGCGGCGCGGCGGCGACCACATGATCCTGCGCCACGTTCGCGTGCGGCTCGGCGAGCATCCCGGCCGCTCGTCCGACAATGGCGATCCGATCCGCCTGCAGGAGACTTCGTACCAGATCATCGACCATGTCTCGTCGATGTTCGGCACCGACGAAAGCCTGGACACCGCCTGCCAGAACTGCACGATCCAATGGTCGATCATCGGGCCCAATATCTGCTTGAACGCGGGGCACAGCTCGTCGCTGCACTGCAAAACCTTCTTCCTGAAGCCTGCCTCGAACGTCACGGTCGCGCATAATCTGTCGCAGCATGGCGAGCAGCGTGGGCTCAACATCGCGCCGGGCACCAACCCGCCCACGCCGGGCAATCTTGGCCAGGCGGACATCTTCAATAACGTGCTCTACGATTTCATCGCGGAGACCGGACTGGTCTCGAACCAGTTCGGCAGCGTCTATGCCAACTATATCGGCAACGCGAACCTGCGCGGCCCGCGCTACAATAGCAGCGACGGCAATTACCTGATCGCGCTCTATACGCCCGGCGGCGCCTCGACCTTCGGGTTCAACATCTATGCCCGCGACAATGTGACCCCGCGCACGCGCATCGCGGGCCAGTTCGGCTCGACCGTCACCGATCCGTTCGTCAATGCCGCCGGGTTCATCGACCATGTCGTGCCCTCCACGATCTGCGGCGTGACGCCCGCCGGCGTGGCGGACTGCTCGCGCAACGGGCTCGGAGTCATCCAGAACACCGCCTTTGCGCTCGCGCCCGACCGATCGCTGACCTTCGACCCCGCGCAGATCAGTTCGCCCGAGCAGGCGGTGCGCGACGTACTCACCTTCGCTGGGGCAAACCTCTGCCGCGACGGGCCGTGCCGCGACAATGTCGACGCGCTCTATGTCGACGATGTCCGCACATGCGACATGGCGCCCTATCTGTTCGAATCGGCCTGGACCTCGACCGTCGCCCAGTCGGGCGGCTGGGCGAACATCACCCAGGGCGCCGCCAAGGCCGACAGCGACAATGACGGAATGCCCGACGAATGGGAGCGCCGCTTCCACAATACCAATCCGAACCTGTGGGACGCGAATGCAGATGCGGACGGCGACGGCTATCCCAATATCGAGGAATATCTGAACGCGCTGGCGCAAGATGATATTCGCTATTCGGGCATGGTCGGCGGCGGGACGGGCCGCGTACCCGCTTACAATTGCGGCCGGCCGATGTATTGAGCGCCCGCTGGGCGAACCCGATATCGGCAATCATCAGGATCGCCCGTTTCCGGAGCCCCGAAAGTGCGGGCACCGATAAAGCGCGCAACCGGCACGGTTTTCCACGGCCGTGACGCCTCCGATACAAGTTGCGACAAAATTTCTGTGGAACTCGTTGCGCTACCAAACCATCTAGGCCGGATGGTCAAACGCCCCCTCGCCTTGATCCTGACGGTCGCGCTGCCGCTTTCGGCGTGTGCGGTCGGGCCCGATTATCATCCGCGCCCTGCGGCGGACCTTGGCGTCCCCGATAGCTATTCGGTGCCCGCCGACCAGAAGGCGCGCGAGGACCTGACCAAGTGGTGGACGCGATTCGACGATCCGATGCTGGCGTCGCTCGTCGAGCGCGCCCAGGCCTCGAACCTCGACATCGCGGTCGCCGTCACCCGGCTGCGCCAGGCGCGCGAATCGCTGATCCAGTCGCGCGCTTCGCTGTTCCCCAGCGTCAGCGCCTCGGGCGGGATCACGCGCAGCGAGCCGCTCCGCGGCGGCACGACCACCACCACTCTGCCCGACGGCAGCGTCACCTCCTTCTCGCAGGGGGGCGGCACCAGCTTCTCGCTCGGCCTGGACGTGAACTACCAGGCCGACATCTTCGGCGGGGTTCGGCGCGGTGTGGAATCGGCACGCGCCAGCTATGAGGCGAGCGGCTTCGACTATGCGTCGGTGCTGATCTCGGTCGAATCGGAGACCGCGCGCAACTATGTGCTGGCCCGCCTCGCTCAGGCGCAGCTCGCCAATGCGCGCGATTCGCTCGGCATCCAGGACGACAATCTCCAGATCGCCCAGTGGCGCCTCCAGGCCGGGCTGGTCACCTCGATCGATGCCGAGCAGGCACGCGCGCAGCGGGCACAGACCGCCGCGACGATCCCGACGCTCGAATCCAACTATAACGGCTATGTCTCGCGGCTGGGCGTGCTCACCGGCCAGGCGCCCGGTGCGCTCAAGGCCGAGATCGAGGGGGTCAAGCCGATCCCGCGCGGCCCCTCCGAAGTCGCCGCCGGCATCCCGGCCGAGGCGCTGCGCCAGCGCCCCGACATCCGCGCCGCCGAACGCAATCTCGCCGCTGCCACTGCCCAGATCGGCGTCGCCACCGCCCAGCTCTATCCTTCGTTCGCGATCGGCGGCAGCATCGATTCGGGCAGCAGCGCGCTCAGCTCGATCTTCGACGTGATCACCGGGCGGCTATTCGCCAATGTCGCGCAGACGATCTTCGACGCCGGCCGCAACCGCAGCGTGGTTCGCTCGGCCCAGGCCGCGGCGGACGGTGCGTTCCTCACCTACAAATCCACCGTGCTGACCTCGCTCGAGGACATCGAGAATGCCGTCGTCGCGCTCCAGGCGGCGCAGCGCCGCGAGGCCGAGTTCCGCATCGCCCTCGACGCGTCCAACAACCAGGCGATCCTGGCGCGGCTGCAATATCGCTCGGGCCTGACCGACTTTACCACGCTCAACACGGCCGAAAGCAGCTTGCTCTCGGCCAAGAACGGCCTGTCCCAGGCCCAGTCTGACCAGGCCACCGCCTTGATCCAGCTCTATCTGTCGCTTGGCGGCGGATGGGACAGCACCACCACCCCCCAGGCACCTCCCGCAGGCAGCACCGCGAATGGCAACTGACCCGAACCAGAATCTCAGCGACTTCCTGGGCACGCCGCCGCGTCCCTGGTGGCGCCGCTATCTGAAATGGGTGCTGATCACGGTCGGCGTGGTGTTGATCGGCCTGCTCGGCTGGCATTTCCTCGCCGGCGGCGAGCAGGTCCATTACGCGACCGACGATGTCGAGCGCGGCAACCTGACCGTCACCGTTTCGGCCACCGGCAAGCTGGCGCCGACCAACCAGGTGACCGTCGGCTCGCAGCTGTCGGGCCAGGTCATCAAGGTGCTGGTGGACGTCAACGACCGCGTCACCGCCGGCCAGCCGCTGGCGCTGATCGACCCGTCCCAGTTCGACGACCAGGTCAAGCAGGCCCAGGCGACGCTCGCGGCCAACACCGCGGCGGTCGGGCAGGCCCAGGCAACCTTGCAGCAGAGCGACGCCACGCTGGCGCGCTATCGCGAAGTCAGCCGGCTCTCGGGCGGCAAGGTGCCGGCCAAGACCGAAATGGACGTCGCGATCGGCGATCGCAGCCGCGCGCTGGCCAATCTCAACGCGGCGAAGGCCAACGTCATCTCGGCCCAGGCAGCCCTGTCCTCGGCGCAGACGCAGCGCGTTCGTGCCATCATCCGATCGCCCGTCACCGGTGTGATCCTCGCCCGCCAGGTCGATCCCGGCCAGACGGTCGCCGCCTCGTTCAGCACCCCGACCCTGTTCGTGATCGCGCAGGACCTGTCGCAGATGAAGCTGGAAGTGGCGATCGACGAGGCCGATGTCGGCCAGGTCAAGCAGGGCCAGGACGCGACCTTCACCGTCGACGCCTTCCCAGGCAAGACCTTCCCCGCGAAGATCACCCGCGTCGAGGTTGGCTCCAACCTGTCGGTGCAGGACGCAAGCTCAGCGACTTCGACCACGGCGAGCACCACCGCGAGCCAGGTCGTGTCCTATGCCGCCGATCTGTCGGTCTCCAACGCAGGTCAGCAGCTGCGCCCCGGCATGACGGCGACCGCCGACATCGTGACGATGTCGCGTGAGAATGTACTGCTGGTGCCCAATGCGGCGCTTCGCTTCACTCCTGCCGCCCCTGGCAACCAGGCGAGCGGCGGCCAGGGCGGGATCGCCGGGGCATTGGTGCCCACGCGTCGCCGCGGCGGTGCCGGCGCCACCAAGTCGGCGACGATGAGCAAGGGCGCGCAGCAGACCGTCTATATCCTGGGCGCCGACGGCAAGCCGCAGGCGGTGCAGGTCACTACCGGCGACACCGACGGCACCGTCACCGAGGTTACCGGCGGCCAGCTCAAGCCCGGCGACAAGGTCATCACCGGCCAGCTCGCCACCGGCAGCAGCAGCGGTCAGCGCCGTCAGCGGCGCGCGGGCGGTGCCGGCGGCCCGGGTGGCGCAGGCGGCGGCGCGGCCGGCGGAGGCCAGCGTGGCGGACAATGACGCCCCGCTGATCCGCCTGCGCGGCGTCACCAAGGTCTATGGCGAAGGCGCCACGCAGTTCCAGGCGCTGAAGGGCATCGACCTCGACATCCAGGCCGGCGACTTCGTCGCGGTCATGGGGCCCTCGGGCTCGGGCAAGTCGACGACGATGAACATCCTCGGCTGCCTGGACGTGCCATCGGGCGGGCAGTTCCTGTTCAAGGGCGTGCATGTCGAGGCGCTCGAACGCGACCAGCGCGCACTGCTGCGCCGCAAATATCTCGGCTTCGTGTTCCAGGGCTTCAACCTGCTCGCCCGCACCTCGGCGCTCGAGAATGTCGAACTGCCGCTGCTCTATCGCGGAGATCCCAAGGCCCAGCGCCGCGAGATGGCGATGGCCGCGCTTGACAAGGTCGGCCTGAAAAAGTGGTGGGACCACACCCCCGCCGAGCTTTCGGGCGGCCAGCAGCAGCGCGTCGCCATCGCCCGCGCCATCGTCACCAACCCGGACGTGCTGCTCGCCGACGAGCCCACCGGCAACCTCGATTCGGAGCGCTCGGTCGAGATCATGCAGCTGCTCACCGATCTCAACCAGACGAGCAACATCACCGTGCTGATGGTCACCCACGAGCCCGACATGGCGGCGTTCGCGCGCACCATCGTCCATTTCAAGGACGGGCTGGTCGAGCGGATCGAGCAGCAGCACCCCCAGGGCGAGGCGGTGGCCTAGATGTTCGGTACCACCTTCGTCCTCGCCCTGCGCTCGATCATGCGGCACAAGCTGCGCTCGATCCTGACCGCGCTCGGCATCATCATCGGCGTCGCCGCCGTCGTCACCATGGTGACGCTCGGCAAGGCGACCACGGCCGCGGTGCAACAGCAGATCTCGGCACTCGGCACCAACATCCTCCAGATCCGCCCCGGCCAGGGCTTCGGCCGCGGCGGCGGCGGGCCGCGCCCGCCCGACTTCAAGCCGCAGGACGTGGAGGCGATCCGCGACCAGGTCGCGGGCGTCACCGCGGTCGCGCCGCAAGCGCAGTCGACCGCCACGGTGATCTACAATGGCGCGAACTGGTCGACGACGATCAACGGCACCACCAACGCCT
>JBEVLV010000142.1:0-20295 GCA_040508955.1 Sphingomonas sp.
TAGCAGCATCCCTGGCCCCTATTGCCGCTTCGGCAAGTTCACGCCCTATTCCAAGCCGAAGCGGTGACGCGATTTTCTACAGCACGTAGCGGCTGAGATCGGTGTTGCGGGCGATGCTCGCGAGCTGGCTTTCGACATAGGCCGCATCGATCACCAACTGCGTGCCCGAACGGTCCTCCGCATCGAAGCTGACCTCCTCGAGCAGCTTCTCCATCACCGTCTGGAGACGGCGGGCGCCGATATTTTCGATCTCGCCATTCACCTCGGCGGCGATCTTCGCGACCGCGCGGATGCCGTCGTCGGTGAAGTCGATCGTCACGCCCTCGGTGCCGAGCAGCGCGGCGTACTGCGCCACCAGGCTCGCTTTGGTGTCCGAAAGGATCGCGACGAAATCCTCCTCGGTCAGCGCCTTCAGTTCCACGCGGATCGGCAGGCGGCCCTGAAGCTCGGGGAGCAGGTCCGACGGCTTGGCGACGTGGAAGGCGCCCGAGGCGATGAAGAGGATGTGATCGGTCTTCATCGGCCCGTATTTGGTGGCGACGGTGGTGCCCTCGATCAACGGTAGCAGGTCGCGCTGGACGCCCTCGCGGCTCACCGATCCGCCACGGACGTCGGACACGGCGATCTTGTCGATCTCGTCGAGGAAGACGATGCCGTTCGCCTCGGCATCGGCCAGTGCGACGCGGCTGACCTCGTCCTGGTCGAGACGCTTGTCGGCCTCTTCCTCGACGAGCTTGTCCCAGGCCGAGCGGACGTTGAGCTTGCGGCGCTTGAGCGGCGAGCCGGTCAGGCCCTTCATCATCTCGCTCAGGTTGATCATCTGCGCGCCGCCGCCGGGGATCTCGAACGGCGCCTGCGGCGCCTGCTCCACCTCGATCTCGATCTCGGTAGTGTCGAGCACGCCGTCCTGGAAGCGCTGCTTGAAGGCCTCGCGGGTCGCGGTGCTGGCGTCCTTGCCGGTCAGCGCGTCGAGCAGGCGACCCATCGCCGCTTCCTCGGCCTTGTCCTTCACCGCGGCGCGACGACGTTCCTTCTCGAGCCGGATCGCTTCCTCGACCAGGTCGCGGGCGATCTGCTCGACGTCGCGGCCGACATAGCCGACCTCGGTGAACTTGGTCGCCTCGACCTTCACGAAGGGCGCGTCGGCGAGCTTGGCGAGGCGCCGGCTGATCTCGGTCTTGCCGCAGCCGGTGGGCCCGATCATCAGGATGTTCTTCGGCGTCACCTCGTCGCGGAGATCGGCCGAGAGCTGCTGGCGGCGCCAGCGGTTGCGCAGCGCGACGGCGACGGCCTTCTTGGCGTCCGTCTGGCCGATGATGTGCGCATCGAGCGCGGCGACGATGGTCTTGGGGGTAAGCTTGTCGTTCATTTTGGGGATTGGGTTCCTTGGGGCCCTTTGATGTCGGGGGCCGGAGGTTGTGCTTCAAGCGGGGTGCGGGGAGGCGTGCTCAGGACTTCTCCGCGAGCCAGGTTTCCGCATCGTCGAGCGACAGGAAGACCTTCAGCCGCGGATGCGCCAGGGTCCGTTCGGCCTGGAGTTTGTTGAGCTGGCTGGCGACGACGATGGCGGCGCGGCCGGAGGTGAGGGCCATGCCGCCCCGCATGACGCTGGTCATCAGATCGGCCACGTCGTTCGCCTGGACCGGGAAGTCGAGCGATTCGACCAGCACGTCGAAATCGTCGCGGATCGCGCGCGCCTCCTGCGCCGCGGCGCCCACGGCTGCAGCGAACGGTGGAATGTCCTCCGTCGTCCAGAAGCCGCGGACGCTGATGCTGAACCGGTTGGCCCCGGGATGATATCCTACGCGATACACGGCGCAGCTATGCCTTTCGGAAGGGGGCGGGGACGTTGTGCTCAGTTGACGCTGTCCAGCGACTCCACGGTCAGCCGGTCGTTGGTATAGACGCATAGCTCGCCGGCGATCTTCATCGCCTTGCGGGCGATCGTCTCGGCGTCCTGCTCATACTCGATCAGCGCGCGCGCGGCGGAGAGGGCGAAGTTGCCGCCCGAGCCGATCGCCGCGACGATCCCGTCGGCATGGCCTTCGGGTTCGAGCACGTCGCCGTTTCCGGTGATCATCAGCGTCACCTCCTTGTCGGCGACGAGGAGCATCGCCTCGAGGTTGCGGAGATATTTGTCGGTGCGCCATTCCTTGGCGAGCTCGACCGCGGCGCGCATCAGATGGCCGTTGTGGCGCTCCAGCTTGGCCTCGAGCCGCTCGAACAGGGTGAAGGCGTCCGCGGTCGCCCCGGCGAAGCCGGCGATGACCGATCCGTCGCCCAGGGGACGGACCTTTCGCGCATTGGGTTTCATGATAGTGGGCCCTGCCGAAACCTGGCCGTCACCGGCGATTACGACTTTGCCCGATTTGCGCACGGAGAGAATGGTCGTGCCGTGCCACGCATTGGAAGTTCCGCTCATGGGTGCCGATATGGGGAGCCGTTTCGCTTACGCAAATATCCCGGCGCGTTCAGGCGGGCAGGAGCGAGGAGGCAAGCCGATAGGCGAGCCAGGCGGTGGCGGCGAGCACGGTCCAGGCAAGGATCGCGCCGATCGCGATCGCAAGGGCGCGAAGCGGCAGCGGCAGGCGATCGGGATGGTCTTCCGCTGCGCCATAGTCCGGCGTTTCGACGGGTGTCGCATGTGCCTCGGCCTGGGGCAGGGCAATCGGCTCGACCGGGGACGCATTGCGTGCCGCGTGCAGTTCCTCCGCCGTCAGCGACGTCAGGAACTCGCAGCCATAGCTATATTCGGCGCGGCGGACGATGCGGGCCTGGCGCGTGCCGATGCCGGAAAGGCCCAGACCGATCTCGGCACCGACCTCGAACGCGGTCAGCGTCGTGACGCGGAATCCGGTCTCCGAGAGATCATCGACCATCGCATCGATGGGGGCCCAGTTGGGATCGCGCAGGGTCGCGTCGCGCTCGAGCTGGTGGCGCTCCGCCCATCTCGCGTCCCGATACAGATGCGCTGCCAGCGCCATGTCACTTTCTCACCTTTGCCCTGCAAAGGATTGAGCGCGAAACGGTTGCGGTCCCGTAAAGATCGGGCGGCGGGGATGTTGTAAACGTGGTTAACGAGCCTGCTCGTCGGGCCGTTGCGCAGCCACGACTTGCTGCGGATCCGCGTTAAGGCACGTGCCCGCTCGCCGGAGGAAGGGCGGCGACGCTCGCCCGGTTTTGTTCCGTCGCCTTTGCCGCGTCCGCCCGCACTGTGGCGACCACCTCGTCCACCGCGCGGATTACCACGTCCGGCCGGTCTATCTGGATATAATGGCTCGCATCGGGGACGAGTTGGTGCCGCGACCGGGTCGACCAGCGCGCCTCGTCATCCTGCATGGCCTTCCACCGTGCCTGCTGCGCCAGCCCGTCCGCCGGCGTCATCTTCTGTGCCTTCAGCACGGACTCGGGATAGGGCTTCATCGCGGTCAGCACCACGATCGGCCGGTTGCCCAGCGTCCGCAATTGCCCGCCCTGCGCCAGCGTGACCGGCAGTGCGGCGCCTTCGGCCAGCGCGCCGTGCAGGCTTCGTCCGATCTGGGCCCCGCGCGCTTCCGAGATCTCCTTGGGCACCTCGTCCGAGCCCGACATCATCAGTCGCGGCACGCCGGCCCAGGACAGCGCCGCCACCGCCCGCATCGCGAAAGGCAGCGCGGTGGACTGTCTCGGTTTGCCCGGCGCCGGCAGCCTGTCGAGCTGGTCGGGATGCGAGGCGTCGACGAACACCAGTCCCGCGACATCGCCGCCGAACTGCCGCGTATAATTCATGATGTAAGGTCCGCCGAGCGAATGGCCGACCAGCACCAGCGGCCCGCCGATCCCCGCCTTGCTCAGCGCGGCGTGGAGATCCTGCGCGACATGATCACCGTTCTGCACGTGCGGCGGCGGATCGCTCCACATGATCCCGGCGCGATCGGACGAGCATACCCGGGTCGTCTTCGCGATCGTGTCCTGTACCTTGTACCAGGCCAGCGTGCCGTTGATGTCGAGACCGGATTCGAGGATCACCGTCGGCGATCCCGATCCGCGGCAATCGAGATGGAAGCGGCGGCCGCCGATATCGACGATCTGCCCGCGCGGCGGATAGCGTTTTGCCTCGTCGGCGCGCGACACCTGCTCCCAGATCGCCCCCACGACCAGCAGCAGGGCGACGAGCGCGACCAGCCCGATCGCCAGCCATTTGAGCACGCGCAACCCGCGGCGCACGACCACCCCAGCCATCCCCGACTCTCCCCCAATTTTCTTATTGGAAAATAGTTGTCGCGGCTGGGTGCGAAGTCAAGGGTCGGCGCGACAGGCGTCGTTCAGGCCGCCCGCTCCTCGGATGTCCCGCTGAGCAGGGAGGTGGAGCCTGCAAGGACCTGCGCGGAGATCACCGTCCAGTCCATGAAGCCCCAGGCGGCGGGGTCCTCTTCGCTCAGGATCTGGTCGCTGGCGAGATTGTCGTCGATCACGACGTCCTCGATCGCCAGGACCGACCGGTCGCGCGTCGAGAAAAAGGCCCGGACCTGCGGCCGCGACGCCCTGCGGCCATTCTCCAGGACGATCCCCAGCCGGTTCGAGCGCAGGCGCACCAGCATCCCGAACGGGAAGACCGAGATGCTCTGCATGAACTTGAACAGCAGTGCGCGATCGAAATGGCCGTGCCAGCCGTGCATCCGGATGATCGCCTCGTCGGGCGCCCAGGCCTTCTTGTAGATCCGGTCCGAGGTCAGCGCGTCGTAGACGTCGCAGATCGCCCCCATCCGTGCGGCGAGGCTGATCTGGTCGCCGTGGAGCTTGTTCGGATAGCCGGTGCCATCGACCCGTTCGTGATGGTGCAGGCAGACGTCGAGCGCCAGGTCGGGGATGCCGCCGCCCTCCTTCAGCATCTGATACCCCTGCTGGGGGTGCGTCCGGACGATCGCGAACTCCTCGTCGGTCAACGAGCTCGGCTTGTTGAGGACGAGATCGGGAACCATCATCTTGCCGACATCGTGGAGCAGGCCGGCCACGCCGAGCTCATGGACCTCCGCCGGGTTCAGATCGAGATGCTTGGCGAAATTGACCATCAGCGCGCAGACCGCGACCGAATGGAGATAGGTATATTCGTCCTTCGACTTGAGCCGCGTCAGGCCGATCAGCGCCTGCGAGTTGCGCGTGACCGAGGCGGAGATGTCCTCGACCAGCGGTGCGACATCCTCGGACCGGATTGCCTTGCCCAGCCGGGCATCGTCGAACACCCCTTTGATCACGCGCTTGGACCGGGTCATCACCCGAGTCGCGCGATCGCGTTCCTCAGCGACGGAGCAGGGCCGGTCGAGCGGGCGCTTCATCTGGATGGCGACCGTCTTGGGCGCGGTGGGCTCGGAGCGGGGTGGCGTCGTGGTGGCGCGGGTGGTCTTCAAGGCCGGTAGCGGCTCGTGCGGGGTGAGGCGGACGCCGCGACTCTCGTCGATCACCAGGCTGATGACGTCCGATTCGAGCAGGGTGGTGAGGTCGTCGGGCGAAGAGAGGAGGAAGCGGCGGCGCCAGAACGGGTGGCGCAGCCATGCGCCGTCAAAGGCATGGATGTACATGCCCAGTCTTGCCTGATCCCGAGAGATCCGCCGCAGCAATCGTCCCTCCGCTCCAAATGGTGCGAACGGTTCTATTGTAACAGTCGTTAAAAGTGTCCGAATCGGATATTGTGAACGGCGGCAAACGCGAGCGGGTAGGTCTTCCGCAACCTGCTGCGCCGCAACAAGCGCGTTCGATCAACCGGAGACTTTTGCGGGAACAGCGATTCCACCAGGCGTAGGGCCCGACACGGGCTCTCCATTGCGCCGCACATTGTCGTAGCTCAGCTTTTCGACATGCGCGACAATATCCGGTTCCGCGGCCCGCGCGATCACGCAATCCTTGAGAAGGATGTTCCGGATGGGGGCATCGGCAAAACCCTGAAGGTCCAGCACGCGTTGGCATCGCCCGACGAGGAGGCGCTCGACAGTGAGCCCGTCAAAGACGGGCATATAGCGGCCTTTCGCACCTTCCCCGTAGTTGTAGTCGACCGTAATCGCCGCACGATCGACCAGTCCCACCGTGACGTCGCGTACATGGACATTCGTCAACGCGCCGCCGCGCGCGGCATTGTTCTTGAATCGGATCGCGGTGTTGAGGCGGGGGCTTTCCATCCGGCATTTCTCGACGAACACATTGTGCACGCCACCGGTGATCTCGCTCCCCAGCGTCACCCCGCCATGGCCATCGACCATGGTGCAGCCGGAAATGACCACATTCTCGGTCGGTCGCGCGAGCCGCCGTCCGTCCGCGTTGCGGCCCGACTTGATGGCGATGCAATCGTCCCCGGTATCGAAGCTGCAGTCCTCGATCAGTACGTCGCGACAACTTTCCGGATCGCATCCGTCGTTGTTGGGGCCATGGCTGGAAATGGTCACGCGCCGTACGGTGACGTTCTCGCATTCGACAGGGTGGATTTCCCACATCGGCGATCGGATGATGGTCACGTCCTCGATCAGGATGTTCCGACAGCGATAGGGCTGGATGAATTGCGGCCGGATGCTCGAGCCGACGCCGAACACCCGCTGCGCGACCGGCACGCCTTCGTCTGCGACGCGCTTGAGTCGGTCGCTGTCGCTCTCGGGGCCGTCGGCGGGAGGGTGCGCCCAGAGCCACCAATGGCGCGCATCCGCCTGACCATCGAGCGTGCCGTGCCCGGTGACGGCAATGTTCTCGCAATCCAAGGCATAGATGAAGGGCGATATGCCCATCAGCTCATTGCCTTCCATCCGGGTCAGCACAGGCGGGAAATAGAGCGCGGGATCCTGGGCGAAGCGGAGGGTGCTGCCGCGCACGATGTGCAGCTCTACGCCGGACCGCAGGTGGATCGGTCCGGTGAGCCATAGCCCGCCGTCGACGATGACGCGGCCGCCCCCTGGTGCGGCCGCCGCTGCGGCGATCGCCTCGCGAAAGGCATGCGTGGCGAGGGTGCGTCCGTCCGGGACGCCGCCGAACTGCTGCGGCGTGAAGCGATTGGCTGCGGGAAAGAGCGGCGGCTTGATGCGCGCGCGTATCGCGGCCGCCTCAGCCCAGGGGTCGTCGGGCGAGGAGGCGACCCGTGCCTGCGAGGTTCCCACCTTGCCGGCCAGCGCGACGGCGACGCAGCCACCGCCCAGCATGGACCTGCGATCGAGCATCGGCATGAACTGCATCGAGATTCTCCCCTGAAACGCTAACGCCGCAGCTTCGCCAGCAACCATTTCTCGTAATATGCCGCGATCACCAGATTGTTCGCTTCCAGCATCTGCATATGGCCGTTGCCGCGAATGCCGACGGTCGGCAGGAACACCCAGTTATTGGGAACGCCGGCCTGCGAGAGAAAGGCGCTCGTGCAATGGTCCGAGGCGGCGTGGTACGATGCCTCGCCGGTTGCGATCAGGATGGGCGTGCCAGTGAGCCAGGGCAGACGATGCACCAGGCCCGACTGGAGCCAGCATGCGCGGCTGTCTGCCGTGTCGGTGCCCGTGCGCGCCAGGCCGAGGTCGACGGGACTGGAAACGGCCGGCGTGAAGCGCAGACAGTCCAGGGTGAGCGCGCAAGCCAGTCCGAGTTCCCCGGACGAAGACGTGTCCCCGGTCGGTTCGACCGCGATCAGCGCCTTCACGAGGCCGGGATTCTCCTGGGCGATCATCCAGGTCAGCGGCCCCGATTGCGAATGGGTGAGGATGATCGCGGGCCCGATCCGGTGGAGCAATTCGCTCACACCGCGCAGGGTGAGCCGGTATTGCTGCTTCACGTCGGGCATATTGCCCACCTGGGACGCCAGCAATTGTTCGAAGGCCGGTTGGTCCGAGACACCGCTTCCGGCCCCTCCCGGCCATTGCGTATGTCGAACGGCTTGAGGCCAGGGCAGGGGTTTGGCGCTTTCGGGCGCTGAGAATTGCCGGATCGTATGCTCGCGGCTCGGCACGTCGACCAAGGGGCCGTAGGCCTGCGAATTATAGCCGGCCTTGCCCTTGCCCGGCTGGTCGATGACGTAGACCGGCCAGCCACGACCCACGAAGAAGGTGGCCCATCCCGGGCGTCCGTCTGGCGTGCCCAGAAAGCCGGCGCCGGTCTGGCGGCTGCCATGGATGAAAATGATCGGCCATCGCCCCGGTCGCTTTGGCGGAATCTGGTAGAAGGCATAGGTCTGGCCGACCACCGCGTCGCCCTGCCGCTCGCCGCCCAGATAGAGCACTCCCTGCCGTTCGATCGATATCGCTGCGTCGAGCGGGGCGGGCAGGAGCGACGCCATCGCGGTCAGCAATGCGAGCCAGATTCCCTTCAGCATCCAGGTGACTCCAAGTTCGCCATGGTAACCGGTTACTATCCTTATCCGGCATGACCTTGGTCCGGACGGAATGCCTGCTTTTTCGCTATTTCGCCGACCCTATCGAGCATTCCAATCGATGGTTGTCGCCGAAGCGGGCAAGCACCTGCTGGCCGACGCGCACCGGATGGACTCCGGTCACGGCGCCTGTGGAAATCCACAATCCCGCCGGGGCCGGGATCCCGCGCTGTCCGAGAAGTTCGAGCAGGAAGCGGACGGACCCGAGCGCGCCATCGAGCATTTGCGAAACGGTGGCACGCCCTACGCTTTGCCCGTCGATCTCGGTCTCGACGTTCCAGTCCTCGAAGCCGCTTCCGCGCCAATTGGCGATTTCGGCGCCGACGATCAGGCCGTAATTATTGCCGAAGTCGGATATGGTGACCGCCGGACCGTGATCGTTGATGCCGGGAAAAGGCGAACTCGCAATCTCGATCCCGACATGGACGGAGCCGACCAGTGCCGCGGCCTCCGCCATGTCGTACTGCGTTTTTCCGGAAGGAGCCGTGGCACCCAGGCGCAACAGGAATTCCGCTTCGGCGGCGCCGAAGCCACCGTCAAAGATCGGCATCTCGATCCGCGCGTCCCGCTCTTCGAAAATCTGCGAGGCGAAGATCGGGCCGGCGAGGCGCAGGGCACCGGATCGTTCGACATATTCGAGCGGCACCCGGCCCACTTTCCATCCGGCGACGGGTTCGTCATAGGCGGCAATTGCGCGATCCTGGATCGCATAGGCCGTCGGGATATCCGGAGGCATCGTGCCGGGATAGTTGGAAAGGGGTGTTGCCGATCGTCGCGCTGACACAAAACATTGTGCGATATCTTCGATAGTCCGTTCGTTCCAATGTGTCGCCACGCCACTACTCCTGACCGGCCGCCGTCGCCGGGCGTCTATTGGATACCGGTGTCAATGACAAGAAGATTGCTCGCGTGTGGAGCCGTTGCGAGAAAATCTGAGCGAAGCAGTTTTGTGGGGTTTTCGCATTTGACACCGGTGGCATGATATTTGATATGCCGTTCTGATAGAGCGACAGCCGCGGTGAGTCCGAGCCAGTGGCGGCTATGGGGAGTATGCCATGGAAACGCGCCGATCCGTGATCGTTGGGGCAGCCGCGCTTGCCACGTCCGCCGGGCTTCCACGGCCCTTGCGGGCGGCGGCACCGGCATCTTCGGTCGTCCGGACGCGTGCCGGGCAGGTACGCGGCACGATCGAGGATGGAATCCACGTCTTTCGCGGCTTGCGCTATGGCGAGGATACGCGGCCGATCCGCTTTCGCGCCGCCCGCGCGCCGCGGCCCTGGACGGAAGTGGCCGAAGCGACCGCGTTTGGTCCGTCCTGTCCGCAGAGCCGCGGACGCGAGGCGCCGACCAGCGAGGATTGCCTGTTCCTCAATGTCTGGACGCCGGGCCCCGATGTCCGGGCGAAGCGGCCGGTGATGGTGTATATCCATGGCGGCGCCTATTCCTCGGGCAGCGTTGTGACCCCCCTCAATGACGGGCGACACCTGGCGCGGCACGACATGGTCGTGGTGACGATCAACCATCGCTTGAACGCATTCGGCTATCTCTATCTGGCAATGCTCGATCCGCGCTTTCCGGACAGCGGCAATGCTGGCCAGCTCGACCTGATCCTGGCGTTGCAGTGGGTGCGCGACAATATCGCGGCCTTTGGCGGTAACCCCGACCGCGTCATGGTGTTCGGTCAATCCGGCGGCGGTGCCAAGATCGCGACGCTGATGGGCACGCCGGCGGCCGAGGGGCTGTTCCATCGCGCGATCACGATGAGCGGGCAACAGGTCACCGCTTCGGGGCCGCTCAACGCGACGAAACGGAGCCTGGCCTATCTCGCGAAGCTCGGCGTGTCGCCGGATCGCATCGATACGCTGCTCGACGCGCCGACCGAAAAGCTGGTCGAGGCGCTGGATGCGAGAGATCCCGTGCTCGATTCCGGCGGTGTCTATTTCGGGCCGGTGCTCGACCAGCGCGTGCTTTTGCGTCACCCTTTCTATCCGGATGCCAATCCGCAAGGCCTCGTCATCCCGATGATGCTGGGCAATACCCATGACGAGACGCGCGCCTTCATCCCGGAGACGAGCCCCGCCGTACAGGGTCTGAACTGGGACAATCTTCCGCAACGGCTAGCGCCGGAATTGCGGATCGATATCCTGCCTGGCTGGGTGATCGCGCAGTATCGCGAATGGTTTCCCGATTACTCGCCGACAGAGGTCTTCTACGCTGCGACCACCGCGGGACGAAGCTGGCGAGGCCAGGTCATCGAGGCGGAGGAGCGGGCGAGGGCAGGCGCTCCAGGCTTCGTGTACCAAGTCAATTTCCGCAATCCGGCGCGTCCCGAGCATGGAACGCCGCACGCGACCGACATCCCGCTCGCCTTCGGCACCATCGATGCGCCGGGTGCCTCGACCGGCAACAATCCCCAGGCGCGCGCAGCGAGCGACCAGCTGATGGCGGCCTACATCACCTTCACCAAGACGGGCGATCCCAATCATGCCGGCCTGCCGCACTGGCCTGGATATGGACTGAAGGACCGTGCGACGATGATCGTCGACACCGTCTTTCGCGTCGAGAACGATCCCCGGGCGCGCGAGCGCGCGCTGTTCGCCAGGGTCCCTTATATCCAGCCGGGCAGTTGACGCCGATCAAGTGGCGATGAGGCGGCTGAACGTTTCGGCGCTCGGGCTCTGGCGCGCGGCCGGGCGATAGATCGAGACCGTAAGCGGCACTCCGGTTTCAGCCGGGCCCGCCGGCATCAGCCGCCCGAGCGCCACGTCGCGTTCGGCAAGGCTTTCGGGCAGCCAGGCTACGCCGCGCCCTTCTACGGCCATGGTCATTAGGGTTGCGGCCAGGCGGGCGGAGAAGGTCCGATCGAGCCCGGGCAGGCTGTCGATGAATCCCTGGGCGGCCCAGATACGCCCGAGCCCGGACTCGGCGGAATAGGCGAGAAGCGGGAACGGATCGGATCCGCGCAACATCCAGAGCGGCCGTCCGTCCGCATCGGGCGCCGCGAAGGCCGTAAGCCTGTCCTCGTCAATGTCGAACCGGCGAAAGCCGCGTGCGTCCAGGCGGCCGGGTGCAGCGTCATGATGGTGGCACAGCAGGAATTGCGCCTCGCCGTGCAGCATCATCTCCTCGCACGCGGCCATGCTGTCCGAGATCAGGCGCACCGGCGCTACGGCGCCTCTGGCCTCCACCTCGCGGATCCAGCGGGGAAAGAAGGTGAAGGACAGCGCGTGGGTCGCGGCGATGCGTAACGTCGCCGTTTCGCGCCCACCGGCTTCGCGCGTCTCCCGGGCGAGGGCAGTGATCCGGCGGGTGAGATCGGCGGCACCGCGATCGAACTGCTCGCCGGCCGCGGTCAGTCGTACGCCCGTCGAGGTCCGTTCGAACAATGGCGTCCCGATCCACTCCTCCAGATGCCGGACACGACGGCTGAACGCGGGCTGCGTGATGTGCCGCCGCTCCGCCGCGCGCGAGAAGTTGCGCGTCTCTGCGAGCGCAACGAAGTCCTCGAGCCATGCGAGCTCCATCAGCTATGCCGATTCGGCATCAAGATGGTTCGGAGCGGCATTGGCCGGCTGCTGCCCGCTTGGCTAGCCATGTTCCCGAAACGGGAGGAATAATAGGTGCGCATCGTCGACATCCGGGAACAGACCGTATCGATCGCTTCGCCTATCGCCAATGCCTATATCGATTTCTCGAAGATGACCTGCTCGGTGGTTGCGGTCGTCACCGATGTGGTCCGCGATGGGCGGCCGGTGATCGGCTACGGCTTCAATTCGAACGGCCGCTACGGACAGGGCGCGCTGATGCGCGAACGCTTCCTGCCGCGGCTGCTGGAAACCGCGCCGGACCCGCTGGTCGACGAGGCCAATGGCAATCTCGATCCCTTCGCGATCTGGGCAACGATGATGGCCAATGAGAAGCCCGGCGGCCACGGTGAGCGCTCGGTCGCGGTAGGGACCATCGACATGGCGATCTGGGATGCCGTGGCCAAGATCGCCGGCGTGCCGCTCTATCGCCTTCTCGCGGATCGCTATCGGAGCGGGCAGGCCGACGACAAGGTCTGGGTCTATGCCGCGGGCGGATATTATTATCCGGGCAAGGACCATAGCCAGCTTCAAGCTGAAATGCGTTCCTATCTCGATCGCGGCTACAGGGTCGTGAAGATGAAGATCGGCGCGGCTTCCCTAGCGGAGGACCTGGCTCGCATCGAGGCGGTGCTCGAAGTGGTGGGCGAGGGGCGCTACCTCGCGGTCGATGCCAATGGTCGCTTCGACCTGGCGACCGCGATCGCCTATGCCGAGGCGCTCGATCGCTATGGTCTCTTCTGGTACGAGGAGGCGGGCGATCCGCTGGACTATGCGCTCCAGGCCGAGCTGGCCAGGCATTACGATCGACCGATGGCGACGGGAGAGAACCTGTTCTCGCACCATGACGCGCGCAACCTGCTCCGCCATGGCGGCATGCGGGCCGACCGGGACTGGCTGCAGTTCGATTGTGCGCTCTCCTATGGGCTGGTCGAATATCTGCGAACGCTCGACGTTCTCGACGAACAGGGCTGGTCGTCGCGCAGGGTGGTGCCGCATGGCGGTCACCAGATGTCGCTCAACATCGCGGCCGGCCTCCATCTGGGCGGCAATGAGAGTTATCCGGACGTCTTCCGCCCCTTTGGCGGCTTTGCCGACGGCATCCGGGTCGAGGATGGCTATGTCGGCCTTCCCGACCTTCCGGGCGTCGGTTTCGAGGCAAAGGCCGAGCTCTACGCACTCATGGCGAAGATGACCGAAGACGTGGCGGGCAGGCGAATCATGGTCTGATCGGAATTTGGCAAGCAGGGCCGCGAAGACGGCCTGGCGGCAGGAGAGACGGATGCGAAGGCTGGCAGGCCAGCTCTATGTGCAGGTGATCGTCGCGACGCTGATGGGCGTGGCGATCGGCCTGCTGTTTCCTGCCTTCGGTGCCGCGCTGAAGCCAGCCGCGGATGCTTTCATCAAGCTGATCCGGATGCTGCTGGCTCCGGTGATCTTCGGCACCGTGGTGCTGGGGATCGCCCGCATGGGAAATTTGCGGGAGGCTGGCCGCATCGGCGGGCGAGCGATCCTCTATTTCGAACTGCTTTCGACCGTCGCGCTGGCAATCGGCCTTCTGGCCGTCAATATCCTGAAGCCCGGTGCCGGCATGCATGTCGCAGCGGGATCGCTCGATGTCTCCCAGGTCGCGGAATATGCGCATCGCGGACAGCAGGCGGGCGTCACCGGCTTCCTGCTCGATATCGTGCCGGACAGCTTCGTCGGGGCCTTCACCGGCGGAGCGATGCTCCCGGTGATCCTGCTCGCGCTGCTCGTCGGTGCCGGACTCGCCCGCATGGGCGACGGCGCCGAACCGTTGGTCGCGCTCATCGATCGCTTCACCACGATGATGTTCGAGGTGGTCGGCCTCGTGATGCGGCTGGCGCCGATCGGCGCCGCGGCGGGCATGGCCTATACGGTCGGCAAGTTCGGCGCCGGTACGCTCACCTCGCTGGGAAGCCTGGTGCTGACACTCTGTCTCGCATCCGCATTCTTCGTCTGTGTAGTGCTGGCCGGCGTCATGCAGATCATGGGCCTCTCGCTGTGGCGCTTCCTCGCCCAACTGCGCGAGGAGATATTGATCGTCTTCGCCACCTGCTCGACCGAAGCCGTGTTGCCGCAGCTCATGGCCAAGCTGGAGACGATGGGCTGCGATCGCGCCACGGTCGGCATCGTCGTGCCGGCGGGCTACACGTTCAACGCGGACGGCACCTGTCTGTACCTGAGTCTTGCCGCGGTCTTCGTCGCTCAGGCGACTGACACGCCGCTGCCACTGCTCGAACAGCTTGGCATGATGGCGGTGCTGCTGCTGACCTCCAAGGGCTCGGCGGGCGTGGCGGGGGCGGGTTTCGTCGCGCTCGCGGCGACGCTTTCGAGCTTCCACGACATTCCAATGGCGGGACTGGCGCTGCTTCTGGGCGTCGACCGTCTGCTCAACATCCCGCGCGCACTGGTCAATCTGATCGGCAATGGTGTTGCGGTTCTGGCGGTCGCACGGCTGGATGGCTCGCTTGATCGCGCGCGTGCCGGAGCCGTGCTGGGCAGGGCTCCGGCATGATCGGCGTCCTCTCCTTCCTGCTGCTTGGTCTCACGCCCGCCCAGGTCGATCTGGCGGTGGTAGCGCTGAGCGACGAGCAACGTCTTACCGACGGGGAGCAGGTCGTGCCTGCCCATCCCCAGCCAGACCGGGTCGCACTGGTCGAATTCGGGCCAGGCATCCTGCGGCGCCTGGCGACCGTGGATGTCCCGACCAGCGTCATCGGGCCGCCGGGCAGCGTGGCGGTGACGCCGGATCGCCGCTTCGCCATCGTCACCGATGCACGCCGCATCGATCCCGCCGATGCGGCACGCATCATCCCGAGCGGAACGGTAAGCTTGTTGGCGCTGGGCGCGCAGCCGCGGGTGGTGGCACGCGTCGAATTGGGCGGCGGCGCTTCGGGTGTCGCGATCGACGCTTCCGGCCGATATGCCCTGGTGGCAAGCCGCTCGGCGGACACGGTTTCGCTGCTGACGATCGACGGAGGCAAGCTGCGTCTTCTCGACACCATCTCGACGGGTGCCGGAAGCTCCCCCGCGCAGCCGGCCTTTTTCGATGCCACCCATGCGCTGGTTACCCGTGATCGCGACCATCGCGTGTCGATCCTCGAGATTTCGAAAGGGCACCTGCGGTCGATGCCGGAGACGATCGTCGCAGGCCTGCGGCCCTATGCCCTGAGCGCGGCGGGCGGCTGCTATGCCGTGGTGGCGAGCATGGCCGGCGGAGGGCGCGATATCGACAGCATCACGCTGATCGACGTTTCGGGTCCGGCGCCGCGCGCGGTGGACAGTGTTGGGGTGGGGCTCACGCCCGAAGGCGTGGCCATGTCTCCGGACGGCCGCTTCGTTGCGGTGACGGTCAACAACGGATCCAACGATCCCCATGCCGCGCCGGGCTACCACGCTTATGGACTGCTCCAGATCTGGGCGATCGTCGACGGCCACCTGGCCAAGCGCGCCGAAGCCAGAATGGGCTCGTGGGGCCAGGGAGTGGCCTGGAGCCGCGACGGGCGCGCACTGATCGCCGAGGCCATGGTCGAGCAGCGGCTGGAAAGCTGGCGCTTCGACGGAAGGCGATTGGTGCCCGACAGGCAGCTTGCCTTGGGGGAGGGGCCGGCGGGCCTCGGCGTGGCACCGTGATCGGGCGCCGGGCCTTGATGGGGGCGATGGCATCGGCCGTGGCGCTTCCCGGCGTGGTGCGTGCGGATTCCGGCTTGGGACGTGCCGCTGCGGACGCCAACGACACTGCGCGATCGGCCCTCGACGCCGCCGCTGCCATGGACTCGGCGGAGACCCGCTATCGTCTATTGCGAAAGATCAACATTGCGGCGGTGACGGGATCGCGCCGGGCAGATGTCGACGCTGCCTTGCTCGGGGCCGCTGCGGAGGCCGGTGTTGCGCGCGACTTCCCGTTCGCAGGAGCGATGGCGGCACCGTTCGCCGTGTCGCCCATGGCAGGTGCCTGGCGGTCGGCCGGGACGCCGGACGCACAGGCCGGTGCGGCGCTGGTCAGGACGCTCGACGCAGAGACGGAGCGCGTCCGGATGGCGGGGTCGATGGGCATCGCGCTGCCTTCCTCGGCGTTCGCGGTCCTTCTCCCCTCTTTCGATACGCGGGCCGGACGGATCGAAGATCCGATCGTGGCAGCCGCTTTCAGCCGGCAGAGGGCCGTACTCGTTGCAGCGAGCGCCGCCGTGCCCCCTGGAGACGGGCTGGGCCGTTCCCCACAGGGGCGCCGCCTCTATGCCGGGATGCTCCAGCTCCAGGCCGGCGAAGCTGTGGCACCGGAGACATTCCACGCGCGCATGGTGCAGCTTTGCGATGATTTGTCACGGCGCGCCGACCGCCTCCTGCGCGGCGTGGGACTGCCCAAAGGTTCGATCGCCGATCGGCTGCGCGCGTTCGCTCGCGATCCGCGCTTCCTCTATGGCGACGACGATGCCGGTCGCGATCGGGCGGTAGCGGAGATGAATGGCTGGCTCGATCGTGCGCGCGCTGCGCTGCCGGCCTCCTTCGGCACGATCCCGCACGCCGCAGACGTGGTCCGGGCTCACCGGATGCGGGCAGCGGATGAAGCGGCCGCGCGCGCGGGCTATCGGACGGTCCCCGATCCTGCGAACAGCTTCGACGGGGGCTATTTCGTCGATCTCGCGCATATCCGGAGGCGTCCCTCCTGGAGCCTGCGCAGCGTCGTGCATCATGAGCTGTTGCCCGGACACATGATGCAGCTGCCATTGCAGGAGACTGCCCGGCCCCATCCGCTCCGCCTGGCATATGCCCCCGGCTTCGTCGAAGGCTGGGGCATCTATGCCGAGCAGCTCGCCGCCGAAATGGGGCTGTTCGCGGACGATCCGGCGGGCGAGATCGGGTATCTTCAATGGATGCTGTTTCGCGCCGGGCGCGGACTGGTGGACAGCGGCGTGCATCTGCATGGCTGGACGGTGCAAGAGGCGGAAGCGCGGCTCGCGGCGCTGCAAGGCGAGCCCGCGATATTCGCATCCTTTGCGAAGGACGCGATGCGTGTTTCGCTCGAGCCTGCGTCCTTCGCCGGTCAGGCTTGGAATTGGCACTGCCTTGCGACGCTTGCGGCCGCATCTGGCGCGGCGGCAAGCGGGGCGCGCCGGCATTTCCATGACGCCGCGCTGAGCGAAGGGGCGCTTCCAATCGCGATGCTACGTGCTCCGGCGCAGCGGAAGGTCGTAGCAACAATTGGAAACATTTTTGCAATATGATACCGGTGTCTTAAAGATATGCGTGAGGCGATCCTTGCGACTTCGGCAAAGAAGAGGGTGATGGGATTGATGACGAACAGATTGAAACTAAAACGAATTTAGTTTTCGTGCGTGACGCGCCAGTCGCGCGATTCAAGAGGCTGAACCCTCGATCCGCGATAATTCGCCGGACCGATGGGTAAATTATACCTATGACACCGGTGTCTAAAATCGGCAATACAATAATTGGGAGGATGCGATGAGTTTCAAGAAGGGCCAAAAGAAGGGCCAAATCGCCAAACGACTATGCGCGGGATCATCCATTGCGGCGCTCTCCATCCTTGGTTGGAGCAGCGCGGCACATGCACAGTCCACGCCGGCACCGCAGGCCGGCGAAGTCGCGTCGCCTGCCGATACGCAAAATGCCCCTTCGGGCGACGATCAGATTTCGCAGGAGATCGTGGTCACCGGCTTTCGCAACAGCCTTACCAAGGCGCTGAACATCAAGAAGGATTCGGCCGTAGCGGTCGACAGCATCCTGGCCGAGGACATCGGCAAGTTCCCGGATCTCAACTTGTCTGAATCGATCCAGCGCATCCCGGGCGTCGCGATCTCGCGCGATGGGGGCGAGGGGCGCAGCGTGTCGGTCCGCGGTTTGGGTCCGCAATTCACGCGCGTGCGCATCAACGGCATGGAGGCGCTGGCCACCGCCGGCGGCTCCGACGCGAGCGGCGGCACCAATCGCGGCCGCGGCTTCGACTTCAACGTGTTCGCATCCGATCTCTTCAACCAGATTTCGGTGCGCAAGACGGCGGAGTCTTCGGTCGAGGAGGGATCGCTCGGCGCCACCGTCGACCTGCGGACCGCGCGGCCGTTCGATACCGACAAGGATTTCACGCTCGCGGCGTCGGCCCAGGGCAGCTACAACGACCTCGCGAACACCGTTTCCCCACGCGTTTCCGCACTGGTGTCCAAGAAGTT
Source organism: Sphingomonas sp. (assembly GCA_040508955.1). Taxonomy (GTDB): domain Bacteria; phylum Pseudomonadota; class Alphaproteobacteria; order Sphingomonadales; family Sphingomonadaceae; genus Sphingomonas. The sequence continues at coordinate 18,162 of JBEVLV010000142.1, forward strand.
CGCGGACGGGACGCTCGGCGTGCTCGCCTCCTTCGCCTATCAGAAGCGCAACATCATCGAGCAGGGCTATGGCACCGTGCGCTGGGCCCAGGGCAACAGCTTTGCGCCCGGCTTCCAGAGCGTCGACGGCGTCCAGTGCGCGGCGACCCCGAGTGCCTGCACGGCGGTGAACACCGCGCTCCATCCGCGCTTCCCGCGCTATGAACTGTTCCAGGACGATGAGCAGCGGCTCGGCGGTACCCTGTCGCTCCAGTGGAAGCCTTCGGACCGGACGCTGGTGAGCCTCGACGGCCTCTATGCCGACTTCAAGGCGACGCGCATGGAAACCTATCTGGAAGCGCCGTCGCTCAGCGCAGCGGGTGCCTGCACCGCGGCCACCCGGCCGACCACCTGCGGCATCGCCGATATCGACGTGGTCAACCCGACGATCACGAACGGCGTGCTCACCAAGGGCACCTTCAACGATGTCGATCTGCGGACCGAAAACCGGTTCGACCGGCTCGACACGACGTTCAAGCAGGCGACGCTGGATGTAAGCCAGCAATTCGGCGATCGGGTGACCCTGCATCTGCTGGGCGGCTATTCCTCGTCCAAGCACAAGAATCCGGTGCAGAACACGCTGAGCTTCGACCTCTACAATACGCAGGGGTTCAGCTACGATTTCAGCGATTCGCGCCATCCGGTATTCAACTGGGGCGCCACCGACATCAGCAATCCCGCCAACTGGAAGCTCACGCAGATCCGGTTGCGCCAGCAGTTCGCGACCAACGACTTCAAGGAAGCGCAGGGCGACCTGAACTGGAAGGTCAATGACGAGTTCGAGATCGCGGTTGGCGCGAGCTATCGCGACTACGACTATATTTCGGTGGAGAATCGCCGCTCGAACGGCTCGACCTCCAATCTGGAGTCCCAGATACCCGCGGGTATCGCGTCGGTCCCGATCACTTCCTACGGCACGACGAACAGCTTCCAGGGCGTGACCTGGTTCGGCCCCAGCGAGCGGGCCGGCGAAACCTCGCTCAGCCTGCTCGATCCGACCGCCTATAACGGTGCGTTCGCACTGGGGCCGGAGCCGGCGCTCGGCAACAACGTGTCCGTCTCCGAAAAAGATACCGCCGGTTATCTCCAGACGAACTGGCATCACGATTTCGGCGGCCTCACGATCCGCGGCAATGCCGGCATCCGCTTCGTCGAGACCCATCAGACCGCGCAGGGCTTCGCTGTCGCCGCCGGCACGGTCACGCCGATCGTGACGGATCGCACCTATGACGACTGGCTGCCGTCGGCCAACCTCATCCTCGAACCGAGCGACAAGCTGCTCTTCCGCCTGGGTGCGGCGCGCGTAATGGCACGGCCCGACCTCGGCTCGCTGCCGCCCGGTGCGTCGGTGACGGTATCAGGGTCGAGCCGGTCGGTTTCGGTCGGCAATCCCAATCTCGATCCCTATCGGGCCTCGGCATATGATGCGTCGGTCGAATGGTACTTCCAGCCCGGCGCGTTGCTTTCGGTCGCTCTGTTCCAGAAGAACATCAGCAGCTTCGTCACGACCCAGGTGGTCAACGGTACCTTCACCGGCAATCCCTTCGATATTCCGGACAGCGTCGCAGTGGCGGCGTGCGGATCGGTGCCGAACTGCTCGCCCGATCTGAACAACTGGCAGTTCAGCACGCCGACCAACACCCAGGGTGGGCGCCTCCGCGGCTTCGAGATCAACTACCAGCAGCCGCTGACCTTTTTGCCGAGCTTCCTGCACAACACCGGCCTGCTTCTCAACTTCACCGACGTGACATCGAAGATCAATTATCCCGGCGTGGCGCAGAAGATGGATCTGACCGGGCTGTCGCATTATTCCGCGAACGGCACGCTCTACTATGAAGACAAGCGGATCAGCACTCGCATCTCGATCGCCTATCGCAGCAAGTACCTCACCCAGGTTCCCGGACGCGAGGTCGGCACGGACGTCGACGGCACCGATTCGACGGTGAATGTCGATGCTTCTTTCCAGTATACGCTGACCAAGAATTTCAAGCTTACGCTGGAAGCGATCAACATCACCAATCAGCCCCAGAATCTGTACGATGACTCGCGGGATCTGTTGAACACCTACCATTACACGGGCCGCGAATTTCTCTTT
>JBEVLV010000143.1:0-6170 GCA_040508955.1 Sphingomonas sp.
TGACGGGACGTTTGAATGGTCGGGCGAACTACTCCGCCAGCAGCTTCGCCAAGTCCGCCTTCCAGAATTTCGCCACCGTATGCGTGCCATGCCCGCGCGTCTCGGTCGACGCCGGGATCAGCACGAAGCGCGCCCTCGGCATCCGCCTGACCATCTGCTCTGCCAGGCCCAGTTCGGGCGGGTTGATGAAGTCGTCCGCCGAATTCACCCACAATACCGGCACCGTGATCTTCTCCAGCGCCGGCGAGGGATCATAATTGCGCGACGAATCGATGTAATAGAGCGCATCGTTCGCGTCGAACTTGCTCAGGCGCGCAAAGGACTGGTCGAGCGCCGCCTCGGTCGCCGCACGCGTCGGGAACTGGGCCTGCATCGCCATCGGGTTGCCGCCCGCCAGGATCATCAGATCCGCCACGGTGCGGATGCCGGCCTGGGGCTGTTCCTTGTAATTCCCCTCCTGCCAGGCCGGATCGGCCCTGATCGCGTCGATCGCCATCTTGCGCCACATCCGGTTGCGTCCCGCCAGCGCCACCGTGTTGCAGGCGAAGGGCGCCAGATGTCGCGCAAAGCCCGGATAGGTCTCGCCCCACACGAACGCGTGCATGCAGCCCATCGAGGTTCCGAGGATCAGCTTGAGCCCATGCACCCCCAGCCCATCGGTCAGCAGGCGGTGCTGCAGCGCGACCATGTCGTCATAGTCGTAATGCGGGAACGCCATGCGCAGCCCGTCGCTCGGCTTGGAGGAGCCGCCATGGCCGATATTGTCCGGCAGGATGATATAGTTGCGGGTGATGTCGAGCGGCTGTCCGGGACCATAGAGCTCGTCGGCGAAGACGGGGTTCAGAAACCCCCTCCCCGATCCGCCGGTCCCGTGCAGCACCATCACCGCATTGTCGATCTCGCCTTTGGCGTCGCGGTGCGGCGTGCCGAGCGTGGTGTAGTGGATGCGCACCTCCGCCAGCTTCTCGCCTGATTTGAAGGTGAAGTCGCGAACGGTGAAGTCCGCCTCCTTGTTGGGCCAATCGGCCGCCTGGGCAGGTTGCGGAAGCAGGGCGAAGAGCGCGAGCAGCGCTAGGATCGAGCGGAGCATTGCGCGAGGTTAAGACGGTCCCCGCCCCCGTCAAGCCGCTCCCGGCAAAGCCGCAGCTAGCAATTTCGCCCAAAAAGCCTATGTGCGCCCCCAATCATGGCAACCAAACTCCCCGAGGCGCCCCGCGTGGGCATGGTGTCGCTCGGCTGTCCCAAGAATCTGGTCGACAGCGAGCGCATCCTCACCAAGCTGCGTTCCGACGGCTATGCGATGTCGCCCGACTATGCCGGCGCCGACGTCGTGCTGGTCAACACCTGCGGCTTTCTCGATTCCGCCAAGGAGGAATCGCTCGAGGCGATCGGCGAGGCGATCGCCGAGAATGGCCGCGTCATCGTCACCGGCTGCATGGGCAAGGAGGCGGAGGTCATCCGCGCCCGCTTCCCCAACGTGCTCGCGGTCACCGGCGCGCATCAATATGAGGAGGTCGTCGGCGCGGTCCACGAAGCGGCACCGATGCCGCCCAGCGCCTTCCTCAACCTGGTGCCGGAGAGCGGCCTCAAGCTCACCCCGCGCCATTACAGCTATCTGAAGATCTCGGAGGGCTGCAACCACCGCTGCGCCTTCTGCATCATCCCCAGCCTGCGCGGCGACCTCGTCAGCCGCCGCCCCGACGCGATCCTGCGCGAAGCGGAAAAGCTCGTCGAAGCGGGCACCAAGGAGCTGCTGGTCATCAGCCAGGATACCTCGGCGTACGGCGTCGACATCCGCAAGGAGCCGCGCATGTGGAAGGGGCAGGAAGTGATCCCCCACATGACCGACCTCGCCCGCGAGCTCGGCAAGATCGCGCCCTGGGTGCGGCTCCACTATGTCTACCCGTACCCGCATGTCGACCAGGTCATCCCGCTGATGGCCGAGGGGCTGATCCTCCCCTATCTCGACATCCCGTTCCAGCATGCCGCCCCCTCGGTGCTCCGCACGATGAAGCGCCCGGCGAACGAGGCCAAGGTGTTGGAGCGCCTCAGGAACTGGCGTTCGATCGCTCCGGACATCACGATCCGCTCGACCTTCGTAGTCGGCTTCCCCGGCGAGACCGAGGCGGACTTCCAGTATCTGCTCGACTGGCTCGACGAGGCCCAGCTCGACCGCGTCGGCGCATTCCGCTTCGAGCCGGTCGAGGGCGCCTCCGCCAACGACCTGCCCGGCGCCGTGCCCGAAGAGGTCAAGGAAGAGCGCTACGCGCGCATCATGGAGAAGACCGCGGCGATCTCCGCCGCCAAGCTCCAGGCCAAGATCGGCCGCACGCTCGAAGTGCTCATCGACGCGGTGGATGGCGAAGGCGCCACCGGCCGCTCGCAGGCCGACGCGCCCGAGATCGACGGCGAGGTCTTCCTGCGCGATTCAGGCCATCTCAAGCAGGGCGATATCGTCCAGGTCGAGATCGAGGATGCCGACGAGCACGACCTCTACGGGGTGCCGCTCGCCAACTAGTCCCCCTTCTATTCTATTCGTCACCCCGGACCTGTTCCGGGGTCAACGCCTCCCCACGCGATGCGCTGGAGCTTCCAATCCCAGCGCTTTCCTCCCGGTAGCGCCAGAACAAGTCCGGGGTGACGAGAGGGCGGAATGTTGCGCGCCCCCATGCCCGCACGTCATGTCCCCCCGAAGAAGCAGCAATGGCATCTTGCCGCGCTCCCCATAAAGCTGAACAACGCGGCTGCCAGCCACCTTCGTATCGGGAACGCAACCACGTGCCATCGCTTCGCACCGCCTTCGCAGCCGCTCTGCTCTTCACCGCCTCCCCCGCACTTGCCCAACAGCTCACCGCCGATCAGACGCAGAAGGTCGACGCGATCGTCGCCGATGCCCTGTCCTCCACCGGCGTCCCCTCCGCCTCGATCGCGATCGTTCAGGACGGCAGGATCGTCTACGCCAAGGCCTATGGCGATCAGGGCCCGAACCTGAAGGGCCCCACTGCCGTCGCAAAATACCAGATCGCCTCGATCTCGAAGCAGTTCACCGCCGCCGCGATCCTGCTCCTCGCGAAGGAGGGCAAGCTCAGCCTCGACGATACGGTCGCGAAATGGGTGCCCGACGTCACCGACGCCGGCAAGATCAGCATCCGCCAGCTGCTCAGCCACACCGCCGGCATCCAGGATTACTGGCCGCAGGACTATAGCTTCCTCGCGATGGAGAAGCCGGTCACGCCGCAGCAGATCGTCGATGGCTGGGCGAAGAAGCCGCTCGACTTCGCGCCCGGCACCGCCTGGCAATATTCGAACACCGGCTATGTCGTCGCGGGCATGATCGTCGAGAAGGCGTCGGGCATGAAGCTGCTCGACTATCTCAATGCGAAGATCTTCAAGCCGCTCGGCATGCATCCGGTCGATCAGGACAAGGCGATCGGCAAGGGCTTCCCGCAGGGCACCCACCGCTTCGCGCTCGGCCCGGTCCGTCCCGCCAAGCCGGCCGCGGACGGCTGGCTCTGGGCCGCGGGCGAGCTCGCCATGTCGGCCAGCGACCTGGCGAAATGGGACATCGCCCGCATCGACCGCGCCGTGCTGACGCCGGAGGACTGGAAGACGCAGGAAACCGAGATCAAGCTGATCGACGGCGGCGCCACCCATTACGGCCTCGGCGTCTCGCTCGGCGATCGCGGCGGCCATCTCGAAGTGTCGCATGGCGGCGAGGCGGTCGGCTTCCTCTCCAGCAACGTCGTCCTGCCCGACCAGCGCTTCGCGGTGGTGGCACTGGTGAACGCCGATTTCGGCGGCGCGCAGGACGAGATCACGGAGGAGATCGCCGACCTGCTCGTGCCGGTGGATCGCGCGCCCAAGGCGATGACGCTCGACCAGAGCCGCGACGCGCTCGCCCGCAAGCTGTTCGACCAGGTCCGCACCGGCACGCTCGACCGGTCGCTGCTCACCGAAGACGCCCATTACTATTTCGACGCCACCGTCAGCGGCGATTACCGCGCGAGCCTCGGTGCTCTCGGCGATCCGGTCAGCTTCGCCCCCGCGGGCGGGGCGCGCCTGCGCGGCGGCTTCGTCAACCGCAATTATATGATCAAGTACAAGGACCGGATCCTGTTCGCCATCACCTATGCCGAGCCCGGCGCGGACGGGAAATTCGAGCAGTTCATCGTGATGCCGCGCTGATGGCCGGGCGGATCGCCCTTGCCGCCGCGTTCGGATGGCTCGCGCTTTCGGGCCCGAGCGATCCCGATCGGACGACGGTGACCAGGGTCGATCCGCTGACCGTCCAGGACGACGACTTCGCCCGCCACCGCGATCCCGCCGACTGGCGCGGGCTCGCGGTCGACCGCATCGAGTTCCGCGAGGAGCGCGCACGCTGGCGGCTCTGGCGCATCGCCAATGTCCGTCATCGCCGCGGCCCGCTCTTCTTCGTGCCGCACGACAACGAGAATGCCGGGTTCGAGGCGGGGCTGATGCTGGTCCGCAGATATGGCGGGACGCTGGTCGCGGTCGATGCCGGCGTGGCGCCGGGCTCCGACGGCGTCCGGCTGAACCGTGCGGTCGATTACGGCAAGCCGGTCGACCCCAACCGCAATTTCGACAGCGCCTTGCCCGGCTATGCCCGCCACATCCTGTCCAACCTGCACGGCGGCCCGGTCATCGCGCTCCACACCAACGCCAAGGGCTTCGAGACCGGCGATTCGAAGTGCAACAAGGGCGATCCCGAGGGCAGCGGCGTCATCTCGATCCGCTTCTGTGACGACACGCTGATCCCCAGCCCCTCCCAGGGCCGTGCCTATCCGTTCGACGACGACGACACCGTCGCCTTCGCCACCTTCCTCGCCCGCCAGCAGCCGAGCGACGCCTTTTGCCGCGACCAGATGGTCGGCGCCGATTTCAACGTGGTGCAGGAACGCGTCCTCACCAGCGACGGCTCGCTGTCCAACTATGCCGTGCTCCACGGCCTGCGCTATCTGAACTTCGAGACGCTCGATCGCGGCCTCGACCCCGCCGAGCTCGCGCTCGCCCGCGATCGCCTGCTCTTCATGGTCGAGCATGCGATCGCGATGTGCGCGCCCGAGGTGCGGCCGCTCGGCCGCTAGGGCTCAGCCGCCGGCCGCGATGCCGTCCAGCGCGGCGACTTCCTCCGCCGGCAGCACCAGCTCGCCCACCGCCAGATTCTCCCGCAGATGCGCGACCGACGAGGTGCCGGGGATCAGCAGGATGTTCGGCGCGCGCTGCAGCAGCCAGGCCAGCGCCACCTGCAGCGGGGTCGCCTCCACGCGCCGGGCGACGTCGGACAGGGTCGAGGATTGCAGCGGCGTGAACCCGCCCAGCGGGAAGAAGGGCACATAGGCGATGCCCTCGCGCGCCAGATCGTCGATCAGCGCATCGTCCGCGCGGTGCGCCAGGTTGTAGTGGTTCTGCACGCACACCACCGGCGCGATCGCGCGGGCCTCGGCTATCTGGGTCGGGGTGACGTTGCTCAGGCCGATATGGCGGATCAGTCCCTTCTCGCGCAGCTCGGCCAGCGTCGTCACCTGCGCCGTGATCGATCCCTCCGCCGGGCCATGGACGGCGAAGATGCTGCGGAAATTGACCACTTCCAGCGCCTCCAGCCCCAGATTGCGCAGATTGTCATGGACCTGCGCCACGAGCTCCTCGGGCGACGCCGCCGGGATCCACGCCGCATCGTCGCCGCGCCGCGCGCCCACCTTGGTGACGAGGACGAGATCGTCGGGATAGGGATGCAGCGCCTCGCGGATGATCTGGTTGGTGACGTGAGGGCCGTAGAAGTCGCTCGTGTCGATATGGTTCACGCCTGCGTTCACCGCCGCGCGCAGCACCGCCAGCGCGGCGTCGCGATCCCTGGGCGGGCCGAACACGCCGGGGCCGGCAAGCTGCATCGCGCCATAGCCGATACGGTTCACGCTGCGATCGCCGAGAAGGAAGGTGCTGGTCATGGATTTTCTCCTGAGGAATGCCATCCGTAGCTAGGCCTTGCGCGATCGCACGATAAGCAGGCACAATCCGCACGGTCTGTACGAAAAGGCGAACAATGCGATCCGACCTCGCCGACCTGAACGCATTCGTCGCCGTCGCGCGCGCCGGCGGCTTCCGCGACGGCGCGCGGGCGAGCGGCGCCAGCGCCTCGGGTCTCAGCGAGG
>JBEVLV010000144.1:0-43336 GCA_040508955.1 Sphingomonas sp.
AATGAGGTAGGCGCTTGCGACGCGGGTCCAGAGCTTAGCTCCCGGCTATCGTATGTCCGATCGGTTGCTGCGCGCGGCTCCCCGTGGCCGCCATAGTGAAGCGCTTGGTCGTACGCACGGTCGATGGCCTCGACATGCGCTAACCGCCGCCCGACTTGAAATCTGGGCGCGAACGGACGCCCGGTTTGGCCGGCACGAACTCGATGCGCTCGAGTTCCTCCAGCAGGTCCTCGAAGTCGCTGTCCGAGGGTACGGTGATCGCGCCCCGGAAATTGGAACCAAGGCGCTCCAGGTCCCATTGAGTCAGCAATCCGATTGCGACGATCGGAGATTCTGGCACGGCAATTCCCTGCGGGAAGGTGATTTTTGGGCATCATGTGCCCAACCTATCAACCGACCGACGGCACGCGTGTTCCGCGTCGAAGGCGGCGAGCGATTCCGCATGTCAGGTCCGTCTGCGGCATGTCCGTACTCGCATCGGACAACCCCCAGCAACCTTGCGCGGCTAGCAGAACTGGGCGATTGCAGCGTGTGCAACGTCAATCGGCGCGCCAGCACCAATCAGGAAAACAAGATGGCTCCCCCGCCTTTCGACGACAGCGCCGCGAACCGGTTCGAGATTCTGGTCCAGTCGGTCATCGACTATGCAATCTACATGCTCGATCGCGAGGGGCGGATCGTCACCTGGAATTCCGGTGCCGAGCGGTTCAAGGGCTATCGCGCTGAAGAAATTGTCGGCGAGCATTTCTCACGCTTCTTTACCCCTGAAGATCGCGAGGCGGGATTGCCCGCGAAGGCCCTTGCCATGGCAACCGAAGAAGGGCGTTTTGAAACCGAGGGCTGGCGTGTACGCAAAGATGGCACGCGTTTCTGGGCGCATGCGGTGCTGGATCCCATCCGGTCAGACGACGGAACGGTCGTCGGCTTCGCCAAGATTACGCGCGATATCACCGAGCGACGACAGCTCGAAGCGGCGCGCAACACCAGCGAGCTGCAATTCCGCATGCTCGTTCAAGGCGTGCGCGACTACGCCATCTACATGCTCGATCCGGATGGGCGGGTAAGTAGCTGGAACGCCGGTGCCCGAGCGATAAAGGGCTATGACGAGAAGGAGGTGCTTGGGCAGCATTTCTCTCTCTTCTATACGCCGGAGGATCGCGAGCGAGGAGCGCCGGCTCTTGCCCTGCAGACGGCACTGCGCGACGGCAAGTTCGAAGCAGAGGCTCGCCGCGTACGTAAGGATGGGTCCCTGTTCTGGGCGCATGTCGTTATCGACCCGATCTATGACGAAGCCGGCACGCATATCGGTTTCGCGAAGATCACGCGCGACGTGACGGAGCGGAAGTTGGCGCAGGACGAGCTGCGCCATACCCAGGCCGCGCTTCTCCAATCGCAGAAGTTGCAGGCGCTCGGCGAGCTGGCCGGCGGTATCGCACATGACTTCAATAACCTCATGACGGTAATCCGCGGATCGACCGACTTTCTGCTCCAGCATCCGGATACGCCTGCGGAAAAGCGCAACCGCTATCTTCACGTCATGCTGGAGACGGCGGAACGCGCGGCGAGCCTGACCTCGCAACTGCTCGCGTTCGCAAGGCGCCAGCCGCTCGAGCCAGAAGTGCTCGATCTCAGCCTTCGCCTCGACGCGGTGGGCGAAATGCTGCAACGCACTCTGGGCGGGCAATATGCGCTCGAACTCGACCTTGCCCCGGGCTTGTGGCCTGTCGAGATCGACCCGACCGGGCTCGAAACCGCGTTGCTGAACGCTGTCCTCAACGCCCGCGACGCAATGCCCATGGGCGGGCGCATCTGCGTCGCAACCCAGAACGTCTCACGGCCCGAAGGCGAAATGGTCAGCCTGACCATCAGCGATACCGGCGAAGGTATCGCGCCGGACAAGCTCGAACGCGTTTTCGAGCCCTTTTTCACGACCAAGCCGGCAGGAAAAGGTACAGGACTGGGGCTATCCCAGATCCATGGATTTGCCGTGCAATCCGGTGGCACGGCCGGCATCGAATCGGAGCCCGGGAAGGGCACAACCGTTCGGATCTTGCTCCCGCGGACCGACAAGGCAGTGCCAAAGGCTTCCGCGATCGAGCCGCGGATCTCGATCCCGCCCGGCCTCAAGGTTCTGCTTGTCGAGGACAGCGACCATGTCCGCTATTTCGCGCGCCAGTTGCTGGAAGATCTCGGTTGTGAAGTGATCGAGGCGGCGAGCGGCGAGGAAGCGCTCGAGCGCCTCCAAGGCAATCGCGTGGACTTCCTGTTTTCAGACATCGTGATGCCTGGCATGAACGGTCTGGAGCTTGCGCAGAAGGTCAGACGGGCCGAGCACCTTCCAGTGCTGCTCGCCAGCGGCTATAGCAGCAAGCAGTTCATCCCTGCCGACCAGCGGGAGTTTCCGATCCTCCGAAAGCCCTACAAGCTGCAAACGCTGGCAGTCGCGATCCGCGAAATCTTGAACGCGGACGGCTAGCGTCGCACTCGGTGAGGCGACGTCCTTCGAGGCGCGGACCGAGGGCACGCCGAGGGATACCTCCTGCAATGGTATCAGGCCACATCGCACTACGACTGTTTTAACGCGCGCCCGACGTCGAGGTTGGCGCGTTGGCACCCAACGCGCTTCAAAGACGGGAAAGGACGGGGCACTGGGCGAAATTGCAGGATGGGTCGCGCCGATCGCGACGATGATTGCGGCGATGATGACGGCTGCGAACCTCGGGGCGCGGTTGACCGGCTGGGGCTTCGTGGTCTTCACGATTGGCTCGGTGTGCTGGGTGGTGATCGGCCTCTCGTCGGGGCAGATGAACCTGCTCGCCTCGAACGCCTTCCTGACGGTGGTCAACCTGGTCGGGATCTGGCGCTGGCTTGGGCGCCAGGTGACCTATGAGGACGGTGCCGAGGCAGCCAAGGCGAAGAGCCGCAAGGCGTCGGTGCCGAGCCTGTTCACCGCCACAGGGATCGCCGGCATGGCGGTGGTAGACGCCGAGGGCGCGCCGCTCGGCAAGGCCGTCGAAGCGCTGGTCGAATGCGGGTCGGGCACGGTCAGCTATGTCGTGATCGCGACCGGTGGCGTCGCGGGGATTCGCGAGGCCTTGCGCGCCGTGCCGCGCGAGGCTGTCGACTTCGGCTGCGACAAGCTCGCACTCACTCTGTCGCCGGCCGCGTTCCAGGCGCTGCCTGCGCTCGATGGCGGCGACTGGCCGGCGGCCGCTGCGCCACAGCCGGTGACGGCATGAGGATCGCCCATATCGCACTCCGGATCGCCGCTGCCTTGGAGCGGGACGATCTCGCCTATCTTGCCGATGACGAACAGCAGGCAGACGCGCTTGCCGCGGCCCTGCGTTCGCTGGTGCCCGATGAGCAGGTGATCTTTCTGCCCTCGAGCGACGCCCTGCCGGGCGACGTCGCGCCGCCATCGCCGTCCAACACGGGCAGACGCGTCGCCGCGCTTCGAGCGCTGCGGCAGGCGCAGCAGCAAAAGGACCGCCCGCATCTGGTGCTGATACTGAGCGGCGAGGCGGCCGCGCGGCGCTATCCGGCGCCGGAAGCCTATGACGGGGCGCCGCCGACCCTTCGCCCCGGGGATATGCTCGTCGCGGAAGCCTTTGCGGCGCAGGTCGAGGCGCTTGGCTACTTCGCCGACGACCGCATCGACGAACCTGGCGAAGTCGCGATCCGGGGCGATGTGATCGATATCTTCCCCGCCGATGCCGGTCTCCCGGCGCGGATCGAGATCGCCGATGGCACCATCGCCGCGATCCGCGCCTTCGACCCGCTGACCCAGCGCACCGTCGCCGAGCTCGACCTGCTCGAGATCGGCCATGCCGCCGAGCCGGCGCTCGTCGAGCCGGTTCCGATCCTCGCCCATATGAAGCCCGGCCTGCTCGCGCGATCGGAAAAGGCCGACAAGCGGCGTGCGCGGTTCCTTCAGCTCGCAGCCGACACCGCGGGACGCGCCGGCGGCAAGGTCGATGCGATCGAGGAGAAAATCTGGGCCGCGGCGCTCGCGGACTGGCAAGACGTCGCCTTCGACGATGCCATCGTGCCGATGCCGCGCTTCGTCGAGGCGCGCGGGCCGATGGCGGCATTCGTCCGCTTCGCCCGGCCTCTGCTGGAGGAGGGCCGCGCGCTGGTGCTCGCCGGCAGCCAGCGCGACATCCGCTTCCTGCGCACGAAGATCGCGCGGCGCCTCGCGCTCGACCTGGTCGATCTTGTCGGCTTTGCCGATATCGAGGCACTCGCTTCCGGCGCTGCAGGCAGCATCGACATGCCCGTCGATGGCGGGTTCGTCGACGACCGGCTGGTCGTCGTCGCGGCCGCCGACATCCTTGGCAGCCGCGCGCAACTCGAGGATGCGCCCGTCCATGCCGTTGACCCGTTCGCGGCCGCCGGCACTGAGATCCGCCTCGGCGATGTCGTCGTCCATGAGGATCATGGCGTGGCGCTGGTCGGCGGACTCGAGCCCGTGCCTGAGGGCGGCGGCGAGCCGGGCGAGATGATCGCGCTCGAATATGCCGGCGGTGCACGCCGCCTCGTCACGATCGACTCTGCCGACCGGATCTGGCGCTACGGCGCGGACGCCGATGCCGTGACCTTTGACAAGCTCGACGGCTCATCCTGGAACAAGCGCCGCGCGGCGCTCGACGAAGCCGTCAACGAGAGGGCGCGCGGGCTAGCTGCGCTCGCCGCGGCGCGCGCGACGCTGGAGGCGCCGGTGATCGAGCCGGACGCCGCCGCCTATGAGCGCTTCGCGGGCGGCTTCGCGTTCAGCGAGACCGCCGACCAGGCGCGGGCGATCGCCGCGGTGCGCGCGGACTTGGCGAGCGGCAAACCGATGGACCGGCTGGTCGTCGGTGATGTCGGCTATGGCAAGACCGAGGTGGCGCTGCGCGGCGCCGCGCTCGCCGCGCTCGCCGGCTGTCAGGTGATCGTCGCCGCGCCGACCACGGTGCTGGTACGCCAGCATCTCGAAGGCTTCGCCAAGCGGTTCGAGGCGACGGGGATCAAGGTCGCGGGACTGTCGCGCCTGTCGAGCGCCGCGGAGAAGAAAGCGGTCAAGGCCGGACTTGCGGACGGCTCGATCCAGATCGTCATCGGCACGGGCGCGGTGATGGCCAAGGACGTGCGCTATGCCAATCTGGGTCTCGTCGTGATCGATGAGGAACAGCGCTTTGGTGCGGCCGACAAGGCGCGGCTGCGCGGCTCGGGCGAGACGCATCTGCTGTCGCTCAGCGCGACGCCGATCCCGCGCACGCTGCAGATGGCGCTGATCGGGCTCCAGCAGGTGTCGGTGATCGCCACCCCGCCGGCGCGGCGCCAGCCGATCCGCACCAGCCTCGACCAATATGACGATACGCGCATCCGCACCGCACTGCTGCGCGAGAAGGGCAGGGGCGGGCAGAGCTTTGTCGTCGTGCCGCGGATCGAGGACATGGCCAAGCTCGCCGGGAAGCTGCGCCGCATTGTGCCCGAGTTCGGGCTGGTCGAGGCGCATGGCAAGATGCCGGCCGCCGAGGTCGACGCGGCGATGGTCGACTTCGCCGGCGGCAAGGGCGATATCCTGCTCGCCACCAACATCATCGAAGCCGGGCTCGACGTGCCGCGCGCCAACACGATGATCGTATGGCGCGCCGACCGCTTCGGTCTTGCCCAGCTTCACCAGCTGCGCGGCCGAGTGGGGCGCGGCAATCGGCGCGGACAGGTGATCCTGCTCACCCAGGCCGAGGATGCGATCGGCGAGCGCACCTTGAAGCGGCTCCGTACGCTTGCCACCCATGACCGGCTGGGGGCGGGCTTCGATATCAGCGCCGAGGACCTCGACATGCGCGGCGCGGGCGATCTGCTCGGCGACAACCAGGCCGGGCACATCAAGCTGATCGGCACCCAGCTCTATCAGTATCTGCTCAGCGCGGCGCTGCGTAGCGCTCAAGGCGAGGCGGTCGAGCGCTGGTCGCCCGAATTGCATCTCGGCATGAGCGGCTTTCTTCCCGAGAGCTGGATCCCCGAGCCCGATGTCCGGCTCGGCCTCTACGTCCGGCTGGCGCGGATCGAGGAGAATGCCGGGCTCGATGCCTTTGAGGAGGAGCTGCTCGACCGCTTCGGGCCGCTGCCGCCGGAGGCCGAGGCGCTGATGGCGCGTGCCCGAATCCGCATGGCCGCGCAGGCGTTGCGGATCGAGCGCATCGACGCCGGTCCCGCCGCGATTGCGCTCACGCCGAGGTCCGGGTTCGACGCCGATGCGGTTGGCGCAGGATTGACCGAAAAGAATGGCAGGCTCGTGCTTGCAGAGGCGACCGACGAAGAGAACCGAAGTGAGCGGATCCAGGCCTTGCTGGAGTTTCTCGCGTCCTGACCGGCTTCTTCTCAGGATCGAAGAACAACGCCTTTGTCAGGAGCATCGTCCCGGCAGCTGATTTATGTTGCAGCGCAGCAACTATCGGTCGGCTAGGCCGTTTGATAGGGACCGGCCACCTCGGCTTTCCTGGCCGAAGGAGCAAGCCATGAGACCTCTATCGGACACGATTGGCCGGCTGACTGCGCTTCGCAGGGCGCGCGCGGCCGGGGCTGCCCCCGCCGGATCGGCAAAGCTTAAGCCACTTGGCGACTTCGGCTCGAACCCCGGTGCGCTCGATGCCTATTTCTATGTGCCCGATACCGCAGGGACGCAGGCGCCGCTGGTGGTCGTGCTGCATGGCTGCACCCAGAATGCCGTCGGCTACGATCATGGCTCGGGCTGGTCGCAGCTCGCCGAGGAGCAGGGCTTCATCCTGCTTTTTCCGGAGCAGCGCCGCGCGAACAACATGAACCTGTGCTTCAGCTGGTTCGAGCCAGCCGACAGCCGGCGCGATGCCGGCGAACCCTTGTCGATCCGACAGATGATCGGCGCGATGGTCGATCGCCACGGCGCCGATCCTGACCGGGTCTTCATCAACGGCCTGTCAGCCGGCGGCGCGATGACGTCGGTGATGCTGGCGACCTATCCCGAGCTGTTCGCCGGTGGCGCGATCATCGCGGGGCTCGCCTTCGGCTCGGCCGGCAGCGTGCCCGAGGCCTTCGACCGCATGCGCGGCCATGGCGGGCCGGGGCAGGCTGCGCTCGCGGCGGCAGTGCGCGCGGCATCGCCGCATCGCGGCCCCTGGCCGACCGTATCGATATGGCATGGTAGCGCCGATCATACCGTCGTGCCCGCCAATGCCGATGCCATCCTGGCGCAGTGGCAAGCCATCCACG
This sequence comes from Sphingomonas sp., assembly GCA_040508955.1. Lineage (GTDB taxonomy): Bacteria > Pseudomonadota > Alphaproteobacteria > Sphingomonadales > Sphingomonadaceae > Sphingomonas. Next base: position 7,234 of record JBEVLV010000144.1, read on the forward strand.
GCGTTTCGGGCAATACGGCCGAGACCGGCATGGTCGATGGCCATCCGCATCGTGTCTGGCGGAATGCGCGCGGGCGCGCCGTGATCGAGGACTATCGGATCACGGGCATGGGGCATGGTACGCCGCTCTCTACGCGCGGCGAAGCGGGCTGCGGGGCGAACGGCCCGCACATGCTGGAGACGGGGATCTCCTCGACCCGGCACATTGCGCGTTTCTGGGGGCTGACGGCGTCGGATCGTGCGCCGTCCGCGCCTCGACATGCGACCGCATCGACTCCGGCCTCGACCCTTGCGTCCCGACCCGCCGAGCGCGCGAGCGCTGCGGCTCTGCCGGCTGCCGGCGGCGTCGGGCAAGTCATCGAAAACGCGCTACGTGCGGCCGGGCTGATGCGATGACGCGCTGCGCGGGCTGATAGCGTCCGGCGTGCTGCAAAGCCGAGAAGTTTCGGTCAGGGAAGTCTGCAAGTCGCCGCCATCGGTCGTGCCGGGGAACCACAGGTCGTGCCCACTCGTCTGACTGCGCACGAGCAACAATACAGGGAGACTTTCATGGGGTTCATCATGTGGCTTATCATCGGCGGGGTGGTTGGCTGGCTCGCGAGCCTGATCATGCGCACCGACGGCCAGCAGGGCATCTTCTTGAACGTCGTCGTCGGTGTGGTCGGCGCCTTTGTCGGCGGCCTGATCCTGGGCCGCGGCGAGATCAACAATTCGCCGCTGACCATCACGACCTTCCTGGTTTCGCTCGCTGGCGCGGTCATCCTGCTCGCCATCGTCAATCTCGTCCGGCGCGGCTCGCTTCGCTGAAAAGGCTCGGGTGGCGCCTGGCGCGCCACCCGCCTCCCGGCCCAGCGGAGGGCCGCACCATCCGATCGTGCGATCCCGATATCGCTTTTCGTCCTGAATCGGGGAAGTCACTGCTCGCCGTCGACCACGGGCGCGCTGGCTTCCTTTTCTTCTCGACAGAGGATGACGACGCGGCGCTCATAGGCGTGCGCGAAGTCGAGATGCTTGCGATAGCGCGGCGGGTCGGGCGCGTTCTCCGCCTTCTCCCGCTCCTCGCGCGCGCGGCGCGCGAAATACGCCACATCGGATTCCCGGTTCATTGTCTTTCCATGAGTCGCTGCCTGAACGCGCGAGATAGAAAGCGGGCGCCGCTCGCTTCAAGAACCTGGATCAGTTTACGGCCAGGCGCCGGGCAGCCCGCGCTCAAGCGAAAGCACCGTGGATGAACCAGGTCATGGGGCCCGTCGCACCATGCTCGCCGTCGCCCTGGCGGAACAGCCAGTAGCGACCGCCCCCTTCGACCTCAACCTGGAAATAATCGCGAACCGCAAAGGGCTGGCGCGCCTCATGGCCTTGGCCTCGCCACCATTCGCCATGCAGACGTTCGGGCCCGTCGGCCTGGACGACCCGGTAGCGCTTACGTCCCCAGACGAACATCGCCGGCGGGTGATCGGGCAGCATCGCGGTGACCTGGATCGGCTGGGGCGGGTCGAGCAGGCGGCCGGGCCGCGGCAGATCGTCCGCCCAGCGGCGGCTCGAGCCAGCTTCCATCGCCCCTGCCTGTTCCACCGAGCGCTCCGGCATGCCGCCGGCGCGAGGCTGGGTGCGATAGAGGCTCGCCTGCCCGAACCGGTTTGCCAACGCATCGACCAGCGCGCCGAGATCGGCCTTGCGCTCGGCGCTTGCTGCCAGATCCGACCGCGCCGCCGTGAGCGGCTCGACGAGCGGGGCGACCAGCGTCATCGCCTCGATGCCGAGGCCAGGCTCGACCTGGTCGATCCGTGCCGTGAGCAGCTTGGCGAAATGTGCAGGATCGCGGCTGGGCGCGGCGGTGCCGACGCGAACCGCCTGCACGCGCCCATCGACGCGGTGGAAATAGCAGTCGAACCGGCGGGCGCCGCGGCCGAGCGCCACGAGCTGGTCGGCAAGATCGCCCGCGAGATCATGGATCACCTGGGCGAAGGCCTCGGGCGTGACGATCGGCTCGAGCAGGCCGCGGCGCGCCCGCGGCACCTCGGACGGAAAGACCGGTTCGAGCGCTTCGCCCGCATGTCCGAGCGCCTGGTCGAGGCGCTGGTGGAGCATGCGGCCGAAGCGGTGCGCGAGGGGACCGCGCGGTGTGCCGAGCAACTGCTCGACGCGCTCGAAGCCGAGCTTGCGCAGGCCCTCGACGGTGCCCTGATCGAGCCGAAGCGCGGCGATCGGGAGCAGTGCCATCGCCTTGCGCTGGCCGCCGGGAAGGATCGACACCGGGCGGCCGGCGGGCACGTGGCGCGCGACGGCGTGCGCGCAGCCGGGCGTGTCGGCTGCGGCGATCTGTACCGCGAACCCCGCGCGCGCGATGCGGCGATGCAGGTCCTTGAGCAGCGGCCGCTCGCCGCCGAACAATGCCTCGCATCCGCTGATGTCGATCCAGATGCCGTCGGGCGGGTCGGGCGCCACGAACGGCGAATAGCGCCCCGCCCACAGCGCCAGCCGGTGGAGCGCAGCGAGATCGGCGGCCGGATCGGCATCGATGACGGCAAGCTCGGGCACCAGGCTGCGCGCCTTGGTAATGGTCATGCCCGGGCGGATGCCGGCGGCACGCGCCGCCGCGTCGATCGCGGCGACGACCTTGCGGCCATGATCGGGCAGGGCGGTGGCGATCGGTGTATCGGACGCGAGGCAGGCCTCAGCTTGCCCGGCGCCGCTCTTCCGCCGCAGCCGGTCGGTCGGCCAGCTGGGCAGGTAGAGCGAGACGACCCTGCGCATCGCAGGCCTCCATGATCCAGGATCGGGGTTCGCCCCCGCGCACGCGTTCGAGCTGCACGTCCCAGCGCGGCCGGCCGAGGCTGGGAATGCCCAAGGGAATGCTCGGCGCCGCGAGCACGCGCCAGCGCGTTACCGCCGCGGTGCCTTCGCCGGTGCCCTCGATGGGCGCGGCACGGCGGAACACAAAGGCCGGGACACCCGAGCCTTCGGCGGCGAGCTGGAGCCGCTTCGAGGCGGTGGTCGAGAGCTTGGCGACCTCGCCGACCACCCCGGCCAGGCCGGAATGGCGCAGGCACTCCTCCATCGCCAGCAGGACGTTGACGTCGCTGCCCGCCTCGACATGGATCACCCGGTCGGGCGCCAGGCCGGCCAGGTCGAGGGCTGGGGCGAACAGGTCGCGCCAGCGCAGGCACCAGAATACCGGGCCATCGATTCGTGCGAGGATGCCGGCCAGGAAGATCGTCGCGGCGGCATCGTCGCATAGCTCGGGGCTGCCGGCCACTTCATGCAGCGCGCCGGTGGCGAGGCCACCCCCCGGCAGCCAGCCATCCAGCGCGTCGATCCCGAACGGCACCGACGCATGGCGCTGGCCGACACCTTCGATGGCGGCGATGCGCGAACGCAGTTGGGCGATGACGGCGGACTGACCCATGGAACGACAAGACTCGGGAACGAAGTGATTCGTTCCTTGTTTGTTCCCAATGGGATGAACGAGTCAAGCGAGCGGCCGCCAGACGCTCGAAATCATGCCTCCAGGGAGGGAAGGGTCAGGGACCTTCGTGCAGCGGATCGGTACCTGGCTCGGGCGATTCTTCCAGGCTCGAGCCCAGGTCGTCGACAGAGTCGCCCAGCGCGGCCGCGATCATTCGCTGCCAGACTGCAATGTCGCCGGCGCGCTCCATCTCGGCATCGGGCTCGCGCAGCGTCTTGAGGACCGCGATCGCATCGTCCTCGAATTCGTGCCACCGGCTGTCGACCGCGCCTGCCGCATGGGCATCGTCGCCGTCCGCATTGGCGCTGAGACGCTGCCCGGCCAGCACCCGCGCGATCCGCTCGATCGCGCCCGTTGTCGCAATGTCCATATCCGGCTCCTCCACCGCGTTCCATCAATTGCCGCGCCCGGCGTTGCGGAGACGCCGTGGCGCGCCGGCCGGCGATCTAGTCGCCGCCGCCTTGGCCGCGCAGATAGGTCTGGACGGCATGCGCGTCGCTGCCGACCGCGCTGACCGCCTCCTCGAGCTGCGCGCGCGTCACCGAATAGCGGTCGGCCCAAAGCTGCGCGGCTGTCTCGTTGTCCAGCTCGATCGTCGTGGCCTTGCGGTCGGCGACGCCCGGATCGCCTGCGGTGCCCGCGCCGATCGCCGGATTGCGCGCCACGGTGCCGCCCGTGTCGTTCTTGTCGCCCCCTTCGCTCGCGCCCCCGGCAGCGTCGCGTTCGATCGCGTTGGTATAGGCAGCGCTCTCGTCGGCGATGCCGGCCTGCTCGCTTTCCTGCGCCGCCCGCTCGGGCGCGGCTGGTCCGCCATGGGCTGGGTTGTGGTCCGACATCTGCATTCTCCTCGGCAGGACCAACCTCTGGCCGCTATCCGGGTTCCTGCGCGCCTGTGCAAACCGACCTTTGTCACGGGGCGGGGGAAGCGAGGTTCAGCCGCTGGGGCCGGGACCGGTCTCGCCGGCGACCTTGATGTCTTCGGCGGTACCCGGAATGCGTGACGGCTCGATACTGTCGTCGTCGCCGCCTTCTGGCTGCTTGTTCGTGGCACCTTGCCGGCCTTCGGACCGCGAGAAATCGGCAACGTTGTCGGCATAGTCGGTCTCGGTGCTCACCTCAGCTAGCGGATCCTCCTCGCCGGTCTGTGGGATACCCTGGCTATCCTCCGCCTGCGGGTTCGTGCCGGAGGGGGAGGCGTCCGGGTTGCCGGTGTCCGTGCCCTGGTCGTTCGTCCAGCGCCCGTCGGGCGTGGAAGCGGTGCCGGTGACGTTCCGCGAATCCGCAGGCTCGAGCTCGCCGCCACGGCCGGGTGCGGGCTTGTCGCCGCTCCAGCGTCCGTCCGGCGTACGTGCGGTGCCGGTGACGTTCCGCGAGTCATTGGGTTCCAGTTCATTGCCTCCGGCCATCGCCTGTCTCCATCTCGCCTGCCGCCTTGATGCGGCCTCTCCGAAAAAGCGCGCTGGCGTATCGGTGGTTCCCAATTCGCGGCATCGGGTGGCGATCGCGCCATGCCGTGACTTCGGGCACTGGCACGTACACCGGTGCGCAAGCGTCCTTGCCCTGCGATACCGTCGGGACACGCGATCCAGGCATTCCCTTTCGGCGCCCAGGTCACGGCCGAGCTGGGCGCAAACAGCTCATTTCTCGTCGAAAAGAGTGCGAAGCTCGTCCTTTGCCTTTTCGAGCGTGTCGCGCTGTGTCTTGGGCAGATTGTCGCCGGCACGGTTGATGTAGAACGTCAGCATGCTCATCGCAGACTGCAGCGGCGTGCCCTTGCGCCGATGACTGTGCTCGGCCGACCGCTTGAGTGATTTCGCGATCTCTTTTGGATCGTCTTTCGTAAATACGCCTTGATCGAGATCGAGCGCATCAGAATGCTCGGTTACGTCCTGCGACCATTTTCGCGCGGCCATTGCGCTTCCTCTCCTGCATGGGCTGCCCCGCCGGGGTTGCGATGCGAGCGCGTAAAACGCGCTGCGATGAATTTCGTTCGAAGACGTTGGCCCCCGACCGGGTGACAGCTCTGGAAAGGTGCGGTTCTGCTCGTGGGTGGACGGGCTTTTGCGGCCGGCGCGCGCGGCAATGGCACGCTACATCAGCGCCACGAGGCAGAAGCTCCTTGTCTTGGCCCGACTGAGAATGTCGACCGCGGCGACATGGACTGCTCGGCGGCAAATTCGACTTTGCGAATAATGCGGTGGGACGCTGCCGCAATCACATCCGACCATTTGGAAACGCTCACCCCCGGCCAGATGGACTAAGCGGTCCATACCCAAACCGCCCAGGGACCCGCAAATCAATGCGCGCACCATGGCCTTCTCGCGTTGACGACCGAGCCTGCGCTCGGTCGTTTCAGCCGCGGTCAGGTTAGGCAGTCGGTGCGGCTTTTAGCTGTGACGATCGCCGGACGTGCCGCAGAGCCCGCGCCAGTGCACGCAATGATGCTCTACATCTGGCGGTTCGGACGCGAGCAAACAGGGTCATTTTCCCTCCTCGCGCTCTTGGACCTGATAGGAAATCCACCGTAGCAGCATCCCGGCTGTCGAGGCCAGCATGCCTGCTATCAGGCAGGTCATGAGCGCTGGCCGCTCCGATGCTGCCTTCCACGATACGATACCCAAGAGCACGACGCTGACAGTTGAAACCAGATATCCAGCAGTTTTGATAGCGTTCGACGCGCGCATGCGAGTTCAGCTCGTAGCGGAATGGGGCATCGCGACGGCTTCCGCGCGACGGTCATATTCCTCGGCTAGCCGAAGATGAACTAGGGCGGCTGCGTTGTCCTCACACACTGCGGCCTTGTCCCGCTCATCCTTGGCACGCTTGGCGAAATAACTGCGATCCGCGGCAATGTCTTGCGCAGGCATCGGATATCTCCAACGACGTGCCCCCACGCCTGGGCAAGGGAAAATATGTTGCCAAATCCTGAAGTCAATCATCTCGGGCAGGACAGGGGCGATCGATTGCCCCAAATACTAGGTCCGGGCAGGATGGTGCTTTGCGTCACGCCCATGCGAGTTACGGCGGTGAGATATCCCACCTAGCCGCCATGGGGGGGAGACGCGCCTTTTGAGTGGAAGGCGACGATTGCGAGGAACCAAGATCGACCACGCGCGGCCCCGACACCGCGAACGGCTCGTAGCTGAAACCGAAACAAGCCCAATTTGTTGAAGCCCGCACACCACGGAAAAGACGCAGTGAACGATCAGCACGATACCTCTTCAGGGCCCGCGGATGAAGCCACGGGTGTCCCGGCAGCAGACCTCGAGGACCGCACCAGCTACAGCCCGACCGGCGGAAAATCGCAGCATCACTGGAAGAGCTCGACCGTCGCCGAGCCTGGCCTTGGTCAGCGCGGGACGGTGTTCTTCGCCGCGCTGCAGATGACGCGGATGCCGATGATCATCACGGACCCGCAACAGCCGGACAACCCGATCGTCTTCGCCAACAAGGCGTTCCTCGACCTGACAGGCTACACCGAGCCCGAGATAATGGGGCGCAATTGCCGGTTCCTGCAGGGTGCCGACACCGACCGCAATGCGGTGCGGGACCTGCGTGACGCGGTTGCTCGCGAAGAAGCCATTTCGCTGGAAATATTGAATTACCGCCGCGACGGCACGCCGTTCTGGAACGCCGTGTTCGTGGCGCCCGTCTATGACGACTCCGGCGCGCTGATCTACTTCTTTGCGAGCCAGCTCGACGTGACGCGGCGACGCTCGTCCGAGCAGGCTTTTCGCCAGGCGCAAAAGATGGAAGCCATCGGGCAGCTCACCGCCGGGCTCGCCCATGACTTCAACAACCTGCTCCAGGTCGTCGCCGGCAATCTCGATATTGTAATGGGCGGCGAACTCACCGATCAGCATCGTCGCCTGCTCGGCAACGCCGGGCGCGCCGCAGAGCGCGGCGCGAAGCTGACGCGCCAGCTGCTGGCCTTCGCGCGCAAGACCAGGCTCGAGCCCAAGTCTGTCGATCTCAACCAGCTGATCCACGAATTCGGCGACATGCTGGACAATACGGTCGGCGCGCAGATCAAGCTGGTCACCGCGCTGGAGCGGCGCCTGCCGGCGATCGACATCGACCCGGTACATCTCGAGATGGCGCTGCTCAACGTCCTGCTCAACGCAAGGGACGCCATGCCTGCGGGCGGCGCGGTCACGATCCGGACCGAACTCTGGCGTCTCAACGGTAATGCGGCGGCCCATAATCTGCCCGAAGGCGATTATGTCGTTTTGAGCGTTGCGGATGAAGGCTCCGGCATGACCGAGGAAGTGCGCCAGCGTGCCATCGAGCCCTTCTTCACGACCAAGGGAAGCGAAAAGGGCACCGGCTTGGGTCTGGCGATGGTGCATGGCTTCGTCCAGCAATCGCTCGGGCGGCTCGAGGTCGACTCTGCGCCGGGGGAGGGTACGACCGTGCGGATGCTCTTCCCGGCCGGCGCGGCAACCGCACATGCACCTCGCGAAGAAGTGCGGGCTCAGGGGACGCGAGAACTGACCGGCGGCAGCGAGACCATCCTGCTCGTCGAAGACAGCGAGGATGTCCGCGCGCTTGCGCGCGCCCAGCTCGAAGCGCTCGGCTATAACGTGATATTGGCGGCGAGCGGTGAGGATGCGCTCGCGAAACTCGGCGACGACCCGGTCGATCTGCTGTTCACGGATATCGTCATGCCGGGCGGCATGAGCGGGCTGGAGCTGGTGGAGCGCTTTCGCGCGTTGCGGCCCGACACGCCGATCCTGATGACGACCGGGTATAATGAGGACCTGGTCGCGGACATTCCGCGAGGCACCAGGCTCGACGTGATCGGCAAGCCGTATCGCCGCGAGGAACTGGCAGACCGCGTTCGCAATGCGCTCGCACGCAAGGCGGACACCACCCCCGATGATCTCGGGACCTTCGGGCATAAGGAAGGGTAGACGGGGGTAGACCGCAACCGACGGCGCGTCGGCTCTTAGGGGCCTGGCGGCTTGCGACGAACCATCCGATCCGCCAGCATTCGACCCACTTGCCGTTGCGTCATGGGGACGCGCGTCGATCAGTGGTGCGCGCAGGCCCAGGGCGAGGCTTGAATAACGCTGCAGATATTGCCGCGGGCAAAGCTCGGATTCCTGCAGGCCAGATACCCCTCGTTGAGCGTCCCGAAAGTGCTGTCCGGCCGATGCTTCAGGCCTTCGTAGAACGCGTCAATGATGCCGGATTCGAAATCAGGTTCCCTAGGGTATTTCGAGATCACGGCTTCGCGCTCCTCGCTCGTGAAATCCGAATAGCCGCGGCCGGCGACGTCCATGCCGGCCGCGCCATGCAGTAAGGCGATCTCAGGCTGCATGAAGTGCGGGATTCCTGGCGTAGTGTGGAGAGCGATCGCGGCCCAAACTCTCTCGACCTCCACCTCGGCTAGCCCGTGACCTTTCAGGAAATCGCGGGCGGCATTTGCGCCGTCTAGCTCGAAGCGCAACTGGCTGGTCCGATACCGCGCCGTGAGGCCGAAATCGTGGAACATCGCGCCGACATACAGAAGTTCCGGATCATATTTGAGCGCCTTGCGGTTCCCGATGAGTGCCCCCCAGAAATATACCCGCAGCGAATGCTGGAAGAGCAGGTCGCTCGACGCGTCGCGCAGGAGTTCGGTCGCCTCCCGAGCGATTCTGCTGTCGGGGACATCTATTCCACATAATGCTGACGAAGACATGGCTTGCTTCCTGGTGTTCGAAAAGTCCGTTGCGGTCGCGGCGACAAACCGTCACTTTTTTCTGATGGTCGCGGCCGGCGGCCGCCGGAAACTAATGGCCAGCCGGTTATAGGCGTTCATCAGGCCCACCGCGATCGTGAGGTCGGCCAGCGCTTTTGCATCGAACTGGGCAGCCGCTGCGCCGTATTCGGCCGCGGGCACGCCGGTGTCCGCTACACGGGTAACCGTCTCCGCCCAGGCAAAGGCTGCTTTCTCTGTGTCGCTGAACACATTCCCCGCGTCGCGCCAGACCGGCACGAGCATGATCTTGTCCCAAGTGACACCTTCATGCACGAGCGCGTGGGAGTGCATGGCGATACAATAGGCACAGCCATTGATCTGCGAGACACGAAGATAGACGAGATCGATCAGGGTTTTGGGCAGGCCGCTTTGGCCAACATAGGCGTAGACCGCGCTCAGCGCGCTCACGCCTGCAGGAGCCGCCGCTTCATAGTTCAGTCGCATGGTCATGGAAGTTCTCCGATCTGACACTCAGTTCGACCAGGCCGAGCCTAGAATCAGGGCGCAGAAGTTTTGGCGAACATAGTTCGGGTCCTTGAGCGCAAGGACGTCCGCCTTGACGTTGCCGAAGGTGGTCATCGGCTTGGCCACGATCCCATCGGCAAAGTGGGCGATGATGTTTTCCTTGAAATTTGCCTCGCGCGGATGACATGCGCAGACCGCGTCGCGCTGTCCGGGGGTGAAGTCGTGATAGGCGATGCCGAGCACATCCATCTCCACGCCCGCGGTCACGAGGGCCACTGTGGGTCGCATATGCTCCGGAATGCCGGGCGTGGTGTGCAGCGCGATGGCTGTCCAGACGTCCTCTACGTCCCGTTCCGCTACGCCATGCCCTCGCATGAAGTCGCGCGCGGCATTGGCGCCATCGACTTCGAAGCGCAGATCCGGGCTGGAATAGGCTTTGGTAAGGCCCATGTCGTGGAACATGGCACCGAGGTACAGAAGCTCGGGATCATATTTCAGCAGCCTGCGCTCGGCGGTGAGCGCACCCCAGAAGAATACCCGACGACTATGGTGGAAAAGCAGATCATCCTCGACGTCACGGACCAACTCGGTGGCGGCGCGGGCGAGGGTGCTGTCCGGCACGGCGATGCCGGCAACGCTATCTGTCATTGCAAGTTGGTTTCCCATACTGTCTCCGTGGCGCGAGCGAGCGCGCAGATTTGCATGTCTGTTGATCGTGAATCGACTAAACGGGTCGATGCATTTCGTTCGTCTTGTAATGGCGGTGCGTCTTGCTGGTCTCAATGCGCACGGGCCTGCGTTTCAGGACAACCGCACATCGATTCCTGCCAACCGGGAGAGCGCTGCGCATGGCTGCGGTGAAAGTTGCGGTGGTGATCCATGCGGGCGTTCAGGCACTGGACGTGGCCGGACCCGTTGACGTGTTCGCCGAAGCGAACGCCTTCGTTCCGGAAGGCGACCGCTACGAGACGGTCATAGTCGCACGCGATCGTACCCCGCTTCGCGCGTCCAACGCCATGCAGCTGGTCCCGGATCAATCCTTCGAAGAGGCGTCCGGCGCGTTCGACCTCGTTCTCGTGGCAGGGGGACCGGACCTTCCCTATGTGGACCCGGACCCGGACATGATGGCGTGGCTTAGGTCCATTCCTGCGCGGACGGCTGTATACGGTTCGATCTGTACGGGCGCCTTTGCGCTTGGCCATGCGGGGCTGCTCGCCAACCGGCGGGTCACCACGCATTGGCAAATCGCGGCCAGGCTGGCCGCCCAATTTCCCGCGGCGCAGGTCGAGCCCGATCTCATCTACCTGTGGGACGGTCCTCTTATCACATCGGCCGGGGTGACCGCGGGCATTGATCTTGCGCTTGCGCTGGTGCGAGAGCGGCATGGAGCGGCCACCGCCGTGGCGGTGGCCAAACGCCTCGTGGTGCTGGCGCAGCGGCAGGGTGGCCAATCCCAGTTCAGCCCGTATCTCTCCGTCCCCGCTGACCCAGAATCGCCGGTTGCTCGCCTGCAAACCTACGTCATGGGCAATATCGGTCAGCGACACACACTCCAGTCACTGGCGGCTGAGATCGGAATGAGCCCGCGCAACCTCGCGCGCCAGTTCGTGCGCGAAACTGGAATCACGCCACATGAGTTCGTCGAGCGCGCTCGCGTGGATGCCGCGCGGATGCTGCTCGAAGGCACGCTCCTGCCGTTGAAAGGCGTTGCGTATGACTGTGGCTTCAAGACAGCCGATCGAATGCGATTGGTATTTGTCGATCGCCTGGGCATCACCCCGGCTCAGTACCGTGCCAGCTTCCTACACGATCCAACGTCACTGCCGGAGATGCGCGACCCGGCATCAGATGATCAACCATCCAAACCAGGCTAGGGTTCGCTACTGGATTTTGCCGCGGCCGCGCTGAAAGGTAAACAGGCAGCCCAAAGCATGCAGGTGTTGGGCCGGCCGCTGGCAGGCAGCTTTTGGTACAAATCCGGGAAGCTTAGATCGTCTCGCTACCCGAGCCAACATGTCAATCTGCTCTGGCGTGCACCGTTCTCGCCATCGCCAAGCCGCCGTCGTCCGGAACGGATTGCGCTCCGGACGATGGCTTGGATGAGCATATTCTCAGTATCGATTGGTGGCCGTTCTAACTCATTTCAGCAACACTGGCCCTGCGTCGATCTTGACCCGCAAAAGCATGTAAGGCTGTTTCCGCTCGTCCCGCCCCTCATGGAACGGCGCCTGGCGATGCAGCTGATTGGCGGTGAAGTAGAGATAGCCGTCCGTCCCCACGGAGAAGGTGTCCGGCCACAGGATGCGCGGATCCTGCGCGATCGTCTGCCAGCTGCCGTCCGCATAGCGGCGGATCGCATCATGCTCGTAATCGCCGGCATAGATGCGGCCCTGATCGTCTTCGGCAAGACCGTCTGACGCGCCCTTCAGACCGAGGTCGCGAATGTGCCGGGCGATCTCGGCGTCGTCGACGCCCGGATCGCGAAGGAGCGCGGTCGGCACCGCATAGAGATGCCGGCTGGAGAGCGCGCAATAATAGAGCGTGGCGCCATCGGAGGAGATGGCGATGCCGTCGCTCGCGACCAGCCAGGGGCTCGGCTTCCCGCCCTTGGGTCGGTTCAGCAGCGGCTTGCCCTCCAGGATCGGAAGAAAGCCGGCATCCGGCATGGTCGTCGAGTGACCGGACAGTCGCCGCATCGCCTTGCCGCTCGCGAGATCGACGACGATGATGCCGCCGGGTCCCTTGATCGAACTGTCGGTGATATAGGCGACGCCTGCCTTGCCCTGCCGCAGATCGAAGCGGACGTCGTTGACATAGGTGGTGGGCAGGACCACGTCGGATCCAAGCGAGATGGTCTGCACCACCTTGTCGGTTGCGAGGTCCACCGCGACCAGTTTCGCGCCTCCCGGAACGGGCGTCTGGAAGCCGGGCGCGCCGGTGTCCAGGATCCACAGCCGGTTGCGGCCGTCGGCCACCACGCTCTGGACGCTGATCAGATGATGCAGCGCGTCCGTCTCGTCCGGTGTGTTGAATGCCGCGTCCGGATAAGGCGTGACCTTGCCGTCCTTGAGCTCGCCCACGGCATAGGGGCTGTTATCGCCCCATTGCGGATAATTGACGAAGATGCGGCCATTGGGCGCGACGGTAACGCCGGTCGGCATAGCGCCGGTGAAGGTCGCGACCCGCTCGACCGGTGCCTGGGCAGATGCGGGCGCGGCGATCGCGGACGCGAGCGCGCCGACCGCCATCATCGAAAAGAACCAATTCCTCATGGTACGTCTCCTCTGTTCGCGGGTGTCAAAAGTCAGTGAGGACGAGCTTGCCGATCGCACGGCCGCTCTCGGCGATCGCGTGCATGCGCTTCAGGTTCGCGGCGTTGATCGGCGAGTCCTGATGTGTCAGCGTTGTGCGCAACACGCCCTGGTCGAGCAGCGCGGAGACCTCGTCGAGGATCTCGTGCTGGGCGATCATGTCGTCGGTCTGATAAGCCGCGCGGGTGAACATCAGTTCCCAGGAGACCGTGATCGACTTGCGCTTCAGTCCGACGATGTCGAAGTGTTTGGCGTTGTCGATCATCGCCAGATGGCCCTGCGGCGCGATGATCTTCGGGAGGATCGGGAGGTGGCGCTCGGTTCCCGTCAGGCCGGCTACATAGTCGACTTCGGGAATACCGATCCGCGCAAGCTCCTCGTCGAGCGGCTTGTGATGATCGATCACATGGTGCGCGCCCATCCGCTGCACCCAGTCGATGGTCTCCGGACGCGAGGCGGTGGCAATCACCGTCAGGCCGGTGAGGCGGCGCGCGATCTGGACAAGGATCGAACCCACCCCGCCGGCGCCGTTGATGACCAGCAGCGTTCCTTCGCCACGTCCTTCGCCATAGGGCACCCGCAGGCGATCGAAGAGTAGTTCCCAGGCAGTGAGCGACGTGAGCGGCATGGCGGCAGCTTCCGCCCAGCCGAGCGTTCGCGGCTTGCGCCCGACGATCCGCTCGTCGACCGCATGCAGTTCGGCGTTTGCGCCCGGCCGGGTCATGTCGCCCGCATAGAAGACCTCGTCGCCCACTTCGAACAGGGTCACCTCGGATCCGACGGCCTCGACAATCCCAGCGGCGTCCCAGCCCAGGATCTTCGCGGCACCCTCCGGCGGAGTAGCGCTCGCACGGAACTGGGTATCGGCGGGATTGATCGAGATGGCCTTGACCCGCACGATCAGGTCGCGCGGCCCCGCGACAGGCGCGGGAACGTCGAGATCGAGCAGCGCGTCGTCGCGGTCGATGCTGCCCGGGGTGTAATAGCCGATGGCCTTCATGGCTGAACTCCTTGATTGAGCGTGCGAATATGGATCGCGCACATTTCCGGGGCGCTCCAGCGCCAGCTTCGTATGCGCTTCATGCAGGAATGAATGGGGCGGCGCGGACGCCGCCCCGCGCACGGGTCATTCGCCCGCGTTCACGGCGGCCAGGATCGTCTTGGCCACGTCCGCGGGATGCGAGACCATCGCTGCGTGATCGCTGGCGATGCGCGTCACATGGGCGCCGATCTGCTTGGCCATCGCTTCCTGCATCGCGGGCACGATCATCTGGTCCTCGGTGGTCAGCAGGAACCAACTGGGCTTGCCCTGCCACCCGGCATGATCGACCGGCTCGCCGAACGCCTTGGCATTGATCGGCCCCTGCACGGTGAACATCAGGCTGCGCTCGGCCTGCGTGGCGCGCGGGGCGAAGAACCTGGCGAAGCCTGCCGCGCTCATCGTCGCATAGCCCTGGCCGTCGATGGTGAGGGCGGACAGGCCCGCTGCCTGGGGAAAGCCCTTGCTCATGTCGTTCACGCTCTGGCCCGCCGCACTGGCGAAGCCCGCGACATAGACGAGCGAACGGACCTTGGGGTCGGTGCCGGCCTCGGTGATCACGGTGCCGCCCCAGCTATGTCCGACCAGGACCACCGGCCCGGCGACGCGGTCGATCGCACGCTTGGTGGCGGTGACGTCGTCGGCAAGCGAAGTCAGCGGGATCGAGACGCTGACCACCGGCACGCCCTGCTTCTGAAGGATCGGGATCACCTTGTCCCAGCTTTCGGGATCGCCAAAGGCGCCGTGAACGAGGACGACGGTCGGCTTCGCCGGCGTGGTCTGGGCGAAGGCGCTGCCGGCGGCCAAGGTCAGCGTCGCGGCGGCGACGGAACGAACGAGCTTCTTCATTTCAAATACTCCAGTTGAAAGCGAGGGATGGGAAAGGCTTATTTCGGCAGGTCGATGCGATAGAGCCGCACCGGCCACTCCCGCGGCTTGTCGGCGCCGGAAAAGTTCGGCGAGCGATCCATCTGTGGCACGGGCAGCCAGAGGCGGTGGCGGGCGTCGAGGAACGGCGCGTCCACCCAGTGCAGCCGCGCATCCTGCACGATCGTGGTGATCGTCCCGTCCGGCGCACGGCGCCGGATCGCATCGTTGGCGAGATCGCTGAAATAGAGGCTGCCGTCGGCGTCCATCACGGTGCCACCGACGGGAGGCAGGTCGGCCCAGCGCTCGACATGGGCGCCGAGTTCACCGTCACTAAGCGAGGCATCGTCGAGATAGCGCGTCTCGACCCGCGACCATGGCCCCTCGAGCGGGGCATAATAGAGCCAGCGGCCGTCCGGGCTCAGCTCGAACGGATCGGAGTTGACCCGCAGCGGCTCGCCGTCCGCCGTGCGCAGCACCCGGCCCGAAAGGACGATGTCGCGGTCCGCCGGTGCGGTAACGGAAGGATGGCCGTCGAGTACCCGCCGTGCGGCGCCGCTATCGAGGTCCAGCACGATCAGTCCGGGCTGCCCCGCGTCGGTGAGATAGGCGTGACGCCCATGGAAGCGGACGTCGTCGACATAGCTGCCCGGCCGGGCGATATCCGGTGCGAGCGGATAGACGCGAACCACCTTGTCGGTAGCGAGATCGATCTTCACCAGCTTGGCGGCGTGGACAAGCGGATCGCCGCCAAAGTCCGGCGCGCCGGTATCGACCACCCAGAGCGCGCCCTCCGGATCGAGATGGATGGCATTGACGTTGACGAAGGCATGCGCCGGATCGATGCCGGGGCGCCAGCCGTTCCAGGCGGCATTGGGATAGGGCGAGACCGTCTTCCCCCGTGCGATACCCACCGCCGGGCCCTTCGAACCGGTCCAGCGCGGACCCGCCACGAAGGTGCGATCTCCATCGACCGCGACGGCGTTCCAGACCATCGTGTCGCTTTCGGCGACGACCGTCAGTGCCGGCCCGCCCGGCGCTTCCTGCGCGCCGGCTGCAGCCGAAATCAGCAGCGCCGCGGGTACGATCATGCGGGTACGAGCACGGGTACCGCGGCGGCGGATTGGATCGGAAGGGGAAGGCGACATAACCTGGCTCCTCAGTTGATGGAGCAAGGATCGCTGGTTCAGTTTCGTTCGACTATGGCCAGTATGGCATAGGTGCCATTCATGATTGAATGGCGCACTTTCTAGAGCGGATCGGTCACCGCTTCGGAAAGATGGTCGACCAGCGCGCGCAGGCGCCGCAGGCGCTTGAGATCGGCATGATAGCCGAGCCAGATGTCCCGCCCGGGCAGAGCCTCGCCGACATCGACGCGGGTCAGCCCGAACTGCCGGCCGAGCAGACGGGGCAGAACCGCCAGGCCGGCACCGCGCGCACAGGCTGTCGCCTGTACTTCGCGGCTGTTGCTGCGGATCGAGAAACGCGCCCGCGGAAAGCGTCGCCGAAGCCAGGCGATGTCCGCCACCGTATCGAACTGCGAATCCATCGCGATCAGCAAATGGCCCTCGCCGTCGGAGGCGTCATCCGGAGCGCCGCGCTGCTCCAGATAATCGGGCGAGGCGAACAGATCGTAGCGAACGTGCGTGAAGCGGCGCTGGACGATATCGGGCGCATCGAAAGGCAGGAGGCGGAACACCAGATCGGCCTCGCGTCGATCAAGGCTGAGCAGGCGGAAATCCGCGACGATCTCGATCGTCACCTGCGGGTGTCGGAGGCTGAAGCTCGCAACGACCGGCGCGAGCACGATATTCGAAAACCAGTCGGACGACGACAGACGGAGTTGTCCCTGCAGTTCGCCCTCGTTGCCGGCGAACTGCCGCTGCAGCGCGAGCGCCTCCTCCTCCATGCGCTCGGCGTGGCGCAGCATCGCCTCGCCCTCGTCGGTGAGACGGAAGCCGTTCGGGGTTCGCTGGAACAGAGCGCACCCGCATACTTCCTCCAGGGTGCGCAGACGCCGGCCCGCGGTCGGCTGGCTCAGGCGAAGCTGCGGCGCGGCGGCGGTCAGCGTGCCCGCCCGCGCGATGGCGAGGAACAGGCGCAGGTCGTCCCAGTCGAGGCGAGCATAGTTCATGCATGGATGCATAGCCCGCATACGAAGCTGGCGGTAGTCATCCAACCGTGAACGGGTGACATTTCTCGCAGCTGGAGATCCCCTCCACATTGTCGAGGTAGCCGTCATGCAGATTCACCTTCTCGCCGCCCTCCGCAACACGAACCTCGCCCCGCGTGCGATGATGGGAGGGCTGCCGATAGCGCTGGCAATGCTGGCGGCCGCCCCGGCGGAGGCCCAGGTCGCACCGGCGGCATCGTCTGCGCCGGCGGTCACGCCGGCACCCGGACTGGGGATCATCCCGAATGTCAGCGGCCACACCGCCGCAGTCCCCACGCTCTACGATCTCGATGCGCAGCCGGTGGAGCAGATCTCGCCGCTGATCCGCCGCCAATATCTGGACGGCGTCCAGTCGACGATCGTGAAGTGGACCGTCAAGGCTGGCGCGGTCTTCCCGCTCCACCACCACGCCAACGAGCAGATCACCTGGATCACCCAGGGCCGCTGCGAGGTCTTCTCCCAGGAGAAAAAATATGTGCTGACCGCCGGTTCGGTGCTCATCATCCCGCCGAACGTGCCGCACGAGTTCCGCTGCACCGAGGATAGCATCGACATCGATTTCTTCGCGCCGGGCCGCCAGGACTGGGCCGATGGCGCGCCCTCGGTGGCGGCAAAACGCTGAACGATCGCCGAAATTCACATTCCAAGGAGACAGAAATCATGGTCCATGAGATGCACGCAGCCGTCGTCGAGGAGCATGACGGCCCGTTCCGGATTTCCCGCTTGCCCGTTCCCGTCCCTGACGCGGGCCAGGTGCTGGTGCGGATCCACGCGAGCGGCGTGAACCCGCTCGATACCAAGATCCGGGCAGGCAAGGCCGATCACGCACGTCACCCCTTGCCCGCGATACTGGGCATGGATCTCGCCGGGACGGTGGAAGCGATCGGTCCGGGCGTGACGCAATTCGGTGTCGGCGACGAAGTCTGGGGCATGACTGGCGGTGTCGGCGGCCATCAGGGCAGCCTCGCCGAATTCGCGGCTGTGGACGCCGCGCTGCTTGCCCCCAAGCCCGCGAAACTCTCGATGCGAGAGGCGGCGGCGATACCGCTGATCTTCATTACCGCGTGGGAGGGGCTGGTCGACCGCGCGAACCTCCAGGCAGGGCAGACCGTGCTGGTCCAGGGCGGCGCGGGCGGCGTCGGCCATATGGCCATCCAGATCGCCAGGGCCCGCGGTTCGCGCGTCTACGCGACGGACCGGCCCGGACGCGCCGACTATCTCGCGGGGCTGGGCGCGGTCCCGATCGATCGCGACATGGCCGTCGAGGATTATGTCGCGCTCCACACCGGCGGCCGCGGCTTCGACGTCGTCTACGACACGGTCGGTGGCTCCGTGCTCGATGCCTCGTTTCGCGCGGTCAAGCGCTTCGGCCATGTGGTGAGCGCGCTCGGTTGGGGCACGCATGCATTGGCGCCGTTATCCTTCCGTGCCGCCACCTATTCGGGCGTGTTCACGCTGCTGCCGATCCTGACCGGCGAGGGCTGTGCGCACCATGGCGAGATTTTGCGCGAGGCGGCGAAACTCGCCGAAGCGGGCCTGCTCTCTCCCATGCTGGACGAGCGCCGCTACACGCTGGAGACCGTCGCCGAGGCTCATGGCGCGATCGCCGACCGATCTGCGCGCGGCAAGCTCGTCGTCGACATCGTCCGCTGAACTGCAAGGAGGGCATGGTGCGCAATTCCAGACGAACATCCGCCGCGACGCTGCCCTCCGTATTGGCGGTTCTCGCATCGGCGGCATTTTTCGGCCTCAATGCGATCGCGTCGAAAGCGCTCTATGCGCCGCCACCCGTCTTCGATCCCGTGTCGCTGTTCGTCGCGCGCGGCCTGTGGTCGCTTCCGCTGTTCCTGTTGCTGGCGTTGGCGACCCGGCCCCGACCGATGCCCCGCCTGTCCTGGGCACGTACCGGCTTGTTCCTGCTGTGCGGCATCACCTATGGTCCCGGGACCAATGCGCTGTCGGCACTCGGCGCCGGCGCGACGAGCGCGTCGCACGCGGTTCTGCTGCTGAGCTTGTTCCCACCTCTGGCATCTCTGCTGGCGGCATTCTTTCTCCGCGAACGGCTGAGCTTGCTGCGCATTGCGGGAATTTCGGTGGGCGTGATCGGCGCGGCGACGCTTACGCTTTCGAAGTCCGGCGGAGGCTCTTCGGCTTCGGGCGACGCCCTGATCGGCGCGTTCCTGTTGACCTGGGCACTGCTGACCCTGGGCATCCGTTTGCTAGACCGCGCCTATCCGCCCCTGTTCGTCGTTGGCGTGTTCGGAACGCTTGGAAGCGTGGCCCTCGGTGCGATTGGTCTCGCCACAGGCCGTCTCGATGCCGTGACGATCCCGATCGAGCATGTCGAGCTTCGCACGATCCTTTGGTTCGATCTCGAACTGGTGGTGTTCCTGTCGCTGGGGGGACAGCTGCTCCAGGGTTATGCGCTCCGCACGCTCAATGTCGCCACGGTCGTGGCGCTGACTTCCTATGGATCGATCTTCGCGGGGCTGGTCGCATCGACATTCGTGTTGCAGGAGCGGCTGACCCGCGGGGAAATGTTGGCGGGCGCTTTCCTGGTTGTCGCATTGGGGCTGACGCTACGAGGACAAAAAGATCGGCAAGCTGGCAACAACGAGGGAAAGAGGGGTCCCGGGGGGATCAGGATGGATGCGGTGGAGTAGGCGCCGGGGTTCGGCCAGGTTCCGGGGCGCGCGATGGCGTTGTGAACTGACATCCGCGCTCCAGTCCGGCCTCTACGACTTCCGGCCGAGGAATCGCCGCCGCCGATTACAGGATGTGCACGGGACCTCTTGCCGGCAGGCGTCCGCGGCTGCTCGGTTCATGATGGGCGCCGCACGGACCTGCCGCGCTCGCAAGCGGCGACGCCGGCGATCAGCGCGGCCCCGATCGCTTCCCATATCGCGGCCCCCACGAAGGCGCGCGGCCCGACGCCTGTCCAGGCGAGCACCGCGAGGCCCGTCCCCATGACGAGGCGTGCCACCACCGCCCAAGAGACAAAACCTGGCCAGCCCCTCACCGCCGCGACAAGATACAGGGTAGCTGTGTTGACGGCCGCGAGCGAGGTGATCACCAGCACAGCAATGGTATAGTCGCCCGCCTGCCGCGTTTCGACCGGCTCGAACCCCATAAGCGAGAGCTGCGTGCTGGGACTGAGCAGCCCGAGCAGGCCCATCACCAGCGCGAACGCTCCCAGCGCATAAATCGTCCAGCCAGTGGCTGATTGCGGGTGCAACTTCATCACGGTCTCCAATGTAAACGATGGTTTACTTGTGTTTGTGGGCTGCGCCCGCTATCAAGTCAACGCCTGTTTACATCGCATGAGGTGTTCGATCACGACCACATCGGAAACGAGCCGCGACCGTCTGCGCACGCGCGGGCGCATCCTGCGATCTGCTCAGCTGGCATTCGCCCGCAGCGGCTATGCCGCCGCGAGCGTGCGCGACATTGCGGCAGATGCCGGCATCACCGCGGCCCTCGTCCTGCGCTATTTCGGCTCGAAGGAGCAGCTATTCGCGCAAGCGGTCGCTGCGAGCTTCGATCTCGCCGAGGCTTTTTCGGATGTCGAGAGGGCAGCGCTGGGACGCGCCTTTACCGATCAGCTCTTCTCCGAGCAGCGCGAGGGCGACTTGCTAGCGATGATGCTACGCGCGGCCGTCGACCCCATGACGCACCCTGTCGTGCGCCGGCTGGCGGAGGAACGGATGCTTGCCCCCATGGCGGCGCTCATCGGCGGCGAGGATGCCCGTCGGCGCGCGGCGCTGGTCCTTTCGCTGGCGACCGGATTATGGTTCTACCGTTTCCTGCTGCCGCTCCAGCCCCTTGCCGGCGACGTCGCCGCGGCCGAGCGCGCGCGCGTCGCCGCGATCCTTCAGCGGATCGTTGACGACGGCGTCTGAAAGACCCCGCCGCCAGGCCGCTCAGATGCAATAGCCGCCGCTCACACCGATCGACTCGCCGTTCACCCAGTGGAATTCGTCGGAAAGCAAGCCGGCGATCACTTGGCCTACCTCTTCGGCTTCGCCGACTCGGCCAAGCGCGGTCTGCGCGGCGAGCATCGCCTCGAAGTCGGCGGTCAGGCCACCGCCAAGGTCGGTGCGGATCGCGCCCGGCGATACCGCGTTGGCGCGGATCCCACGTGCGCCGAACTCCTTGGCCATATAGCGTGTCAACACTTCCAGGCCGCCTTTGAAGCTGGCGTAAGGCGCCACGCCGGCGGTCGCCACGCGTGTGGTGGCGCTGGTCAGGTTCACGATTGCGCCGCCATCGGCGATAAGCGGCAACAGCGCCTGCGTCAGGAAGAACGGGCCTCTCAGGTGGACCGAGAAAAGGGCGTCGAATTCCTCCGGCGACACCGTCTCGATCGGATTATAGGCGCCAAACCCAGCATTGTTGACGAGCCCATGCAGCTTGGTACCGTTCCACCCGTCGCGCAGATGCTGCGCCACCGCACCGTGGAAGGCGGTGAAGCTGCTGATGTCGGCGACGTCGAGCGGCAACGCCGCCGCTCGCCCGCCGCTGCTCTCGATTTCCGTGATCACCGCCTGTGCCGCTTCCGACTGGCTCTTGTAGGTTAGGATGACGCCCATGCCACGGTCGGCACAAGCGCGCGCGGTAGCGGCGCCGATGCCGCGGCTGCCGCCGGTAATTAGGATGGTCTTCATGGTGGCTTTTGCTCCGTTGTTCGGCAGCAGAGCTAGGCGGTGGCGGCTGAGCTCGCGCCGCCGTTCCTGGCAGATTCTTGCCTGATCCTGCTTTTCGCTTGTTCTCACGCGGTCGCGAAAGCCACGTATCCGACATGGAAGCGCAATTGACCGAACTCCGCGCGCTTGCCGCCCGCGCGGAGAACCGAAGGACCGAAACGGGCATTCCACGCGTCGCTCTGGTGCAGAGACATGTTCCCGAACACATGCTCGCCGCTGTCTATGAGCCGATGGTCAATCTGATCTTGCAGGGCAGCAAGAGGATGACCGTCGGCAACGCGACGCTGGTCTATGATCCCGCGACCTATTTTGTCATGTCGGTCGACTTGCCGGCCATCGGCACGGTGCATGCCGATGCATCTGGCGCGCCGTATCTCGCGGCGAGCCTCACCTTGGATCGCACATGCATAGCCGCGCTGCTGGCCGATGTCCCGGCGGCGTCGCAAGCTGCAGCGTCGAGCTTTTCGGTTGCGCCGGTCACGCCGGAGTTGCTCGACGCCTGGGTTCGGATGCTTCGTTTGATGGACCGGCCTGAGGATATTGCGGCGCTTGCGCCGGGGTGCGAGCGCGAAATCCTCTACCGCGTGCTGCAGGGTCCCCATGCGGCACTGCTGCGTGACATCGCGACGCCCAGCACCGATCTCGCGCGCATCGACTTAGCGGTTCATTGGATCCGCCGACATTTTTCGGAGCCCTTGCGCGTCGAGGAATTGGCGGCTCGCGCAGCGATGAGTCCTTCGGCTTTCCATCGTCACTTCAAGCGCGCCACGGCGCTCAGTCCGCTTCAATTCCAGAAGCGCATCCGGCTGCTTCAGGCGCGGCTGTTGCTAATCGGCGGCGGCTGGACGGCAACATCGGTCGCCTTTGAAGTGGGCTACGAAAGCGCCACGCAGTTCAGCCGGGAATATGCCCGATTCTTTGGAGCGCCGCCGGGCAGGGATGTAGGCCGCATCCTCGCATCGGAACGCAGAGCCGCCGACCAGAGGCGCGGCTTGGTAACGGACACCATCGCAACGCAGGATATCGACGGCATGGAGCCGTGACCGTCGGGCGGCTTCTAGACCGGGATGTGGAAAGCGGCCATTCGTTCAATACCGGTTGCATCGGCGCGCGTAGTTGCCGTTTCGCGGCAATCGCCTGTTTTCGAAACCCGGCTCCATGCTGGCCGCTCCATCGCGCCTGAACAGCTCGGGTCAGGTCCTCCGCGACTGAAGGGCTTGGTAGGCCGGTGGGTGAAATGCTCCGGCAGCGTTTATTTTGGCGTTGGCACAGCGCATCGGACGAAATGCCGCCGGGTGGATTTCGCGAACTTCTCCGCCCTGGGCGCGCCGGGCTGCTCTCGCGAAACGGCGACTTGGATGATCCAGATCGGAGCGAAGTCAAGCCGTCGCCCTCCGGTAGAATGCGCGCGTGGCCGTCAGGCAAGACGCAAGAATAGCCAATTCGGAATAATTTGGAGCAGGGATGGGGAATTCGAGCCTGTGCCCGTCTTAGCAGGTTGAAGCGGGCAGGCACGCTATGGATTCGCGACGCCGCTCGCCAGGGAGGGAAATTTGATGCGGAATACTGGTCGCGTGCGTCTGCTCATTGGCGCTTCGGTGATGGGCCTGTTGCTGGCGACCGGAGCCTTGGGCGAGGACCGGATGGGCCAAACGCCCGTCGCCGCACATTCGGGGCCCCGCCGTCCGGCTGCCCGCGACGGCGCCAGGCCGCAGGACCAGACCCCGCCGTCGCAGCCCTGGGCGCATGACAAGAGCGACGTCCCGGCGGACCCTTCGATCCGCTACGGCACGCTGCCCAACGGCGTACGCTACGCGATCAAGCGCAACACGACGCCGCCGGGCCAGGCGTCGGTCTGGCTGCGCATCGACGCCGGCTCGCTGATGGAAAAGCCGAACCAGCGCGGTCTAGCCCATTTCATGGAGCACATGGCGTTCAACGGCACGGCGGACATTCCGAAGAACGAACTCATCCACAAGCTCGAGCGGCTCGGCCTGCAGTTCGGCGCGGACCTCAATGCCGGGACCACCTTCGACCAGACCTTCTACCGTCTCGACATGCCGCGGGTCGATGACGAGAAGCTGAGCACGGCGCTGCATGTGCTGCGCCAGCAGGTCTCGGCCGCGACGATGGATCCCAAGGACATCGATGGCGAGCGCGGCGTGATCGCCGGCGAAGAGCGCTTGCGCAACTCGCCCGCAGTGAAGGTCGGCCTCAAGCAGCTTTCGGCGCTTGGCGCGGGCACGCTGCTCCCGGACCGGATCCCGATCGGCGACATGGAGATCATCCGCACCGCCCCGCGCGAGCGCTTCGCCGACTATTATGCAACCTATTACCGCCCGTCGCGTGCCACGGTGATCGCGGTCGGCGATTTCGACGTCGACGCGATGGAGGCGAAGATCAAGCTCGCCTTTGCAGACTGGCGTCCCGCGCAGCCCGACGGGCCCGAGCCCGATCTCGGAAAGATCACCAAGCATGGCCAGGAGGCGCGCGTCTATGTCGAGCCAAGCCTGAGCCCCGTGCTCTCGATCAGCTGGGTAAGCCCGCCCAAGCTGCGCGAGGACAATCTCGCCACTCGCCGGGCGGACTGGGTGCGCGAGATCGCGCTTGCGGTCCTGAAGCGCCGATTTGCCGAGCAGAGCCTCTCGGACAATCCGGCCTTTGTGAACGCCGATGCGAGCGACTCCGACCTGTTCCGCAGCTTCCATGTGGCGTCGATCACCGCCACCTATTTCCCGGGCAAGTGGAGGGAAGCGCTGGGCGGCGTCGAGCAGGCGGTCCGCCAGTTCAGCCAGTATGGCGTGAGCCAGGCCGAGATCACCCGCGAGTTGAATACCTTCCGGACCCGCCTTGAGACCGCGGTGAAGAACCAGTCCACCCGCAATACGGCCCAACTGGCGGCTATCATCGAGAACGACATCAACAACCGCGAAGTTACCGCCACCGCCGAGACCAATCTCCAGATCTTCGAGTCGGTCGTGGCCAAGCTCACCCCCGCGCAGGTCAGCGAAGCGGCGCGGCAGATCTTTGTGGGCGAGGGGCCTCTTGTGACGCTCAATGCGACCGCTCCGGTCGAGGGCGGCGATGAAGCGCTGGCGGCGGCGTTTGACGCATCGAAGCAGGTCGCCGTTGCCGCCGTGCAGCCACCTGCGGCGAAGCCCTGGCAATATACCGATTTCGGCACGCCGGGCCAGGTGGTCGCCCGCTCGGCGCCAGACAAGCTCGGCGCCACCACCGTTACGTTCGCAAATGGAGTCAAGCTGACGGTCAAGACGACGGACTACAACAAGGGCGAAATCCAGGTCGGACTGCTCACCGGCATCGGCGAGCGGAACTTCGGCCCGGACAAGATCGACCCGCGTTCGGCGGCGCTCGGCTATATGACGGCCGGTGGGCTCGGCAAGATGACCTATGACGAGGTCGGTCGCTCGCTCAACGGTCATATCGTTGGTGCCGGCCTGTCGATGCTCGGCCAGCGCTTCATGCTGTCCGGCAATACGCGTCCCTCCGATCTCGACATGCAATTGCAGTATATGGCTGCCTATCTCACCGATCCTGCCTTTCGTTCTGCGCCCTTCGACAAGGCCCTCGCGACCGCGCCGGCCGGCTGGATCGTCGCCAATTCGTCGCCGGCGGGTGTCTATGGCCTAAAGGTCCGGCCGGCGATGGCCGGTGGCGACCAGCGTCTCGCGATCGCACCGCCCGAGTTGAGCAATACCTGGAAGATGGATCCGCTGCGCGGCGATCTGAAGGCCATGCTCGCCCAGGGCCCGATCCATATCGTCATGGTCGGCGAAGTTTCGGTGGACGATGCGATCCGGGCGGTCGCACCGACCTTCGGCGCGCTGCCGCCACGGCCGGACTATAACTCGCCCGCAGCAGGTGCCGATCAGCGTCACTTCGCCGCGCCCACCCCGACGCCGCGCATCTTCACCCATAACGGCCTGAAGGAGCAGTCGCTGGGCCTGGTTGCCTTCCCGACCGTCGATGTGACCGGCAGCCGCAAGCTCGCGCGCCAGCTCAGCGTGCTCAAGTCAGTGGTTCAGCTACGGGTGCTCGACGTGATCCGCGAGGAAGAGGCGCTGGCCTATTCGCCGGGCGTGAAAGACGATTACTCGCCAGACTATAAGGGCTTCGGCACGCTGGAGATCAGCGCCGCGACCGCGCCGGAAAAGCTGCCGGCCTTCTATGCGGCAGTCGATCGGATCGTGAGGGGCCTCCAGACAAAGCCGGTCAGTGTGGACGAGCTCAGGCGCGCCCGCCAGCCCATGATCGAGCATATCCGCCAGAACATGAACACCAACGGCTTCTGGTTCGCGGCGCTGCTGGGAGAGGCCTATCGCCCCTCGACTGTCGAGGACGCGCTTACCATCGAGGCGGACTATAACAGCGTCACGCCGGCGATGATCCAGGCGCTGGCGCGCCAGTATCTGCGCATGGACAAGGCGTTCAAGGCGTCGGTGCTTCCGAGCAATACGGCCGAAGGGAACTAGGCGCATTTGACGGCGGAGCGGCGCGTCCCACCCGACGGCCGCCCGCTGTTTCCGGCATGGTTTCATCGGACAGCGCTCAAATTGCTTGGGCCGGCGAGCCGTGAAGTCCCCCGATCGCGGGAGGAGTGCGCGTAGGCGTGCACGGGAACACCGAGTCAACTGGCGCTTCGGGCCTGTCTCGCGCGCAGTCGAGATGTGAAGACCGCAGAAGATCGTGCCAACCAACTTGCCTTGCCATCTCTGAAACCTGGGTTTCCGACGCAGGAAATCGCCGAGGCTATCCATCGCGAGCGCGCTTCAGGGACCCGCTCCGGTGACCTGCTGGACTTGCACGCAATGAGAAGACGATAGATGGCTGCCCGTGCGATTCCTGGGAGATGACCCAGCAAATGCCCCCGAGCCCGTCTTGGCCTGAACTGATGCCGCCATTGAAGCGCTTCGCGACAGGGGACTTCGCGCCCGCCGATCGCCTGGATCATTGGCACAATGCGCTTGATGAGATTGGTTTTCGGACCAGCTTCCGGAATTTCGGCCCGCAATTCGCCGCGGATTTCAGCGTCCGTGCGTTCGGACCCTTGGTCCTGGGCGATTTTCGCACCAGCAGGGCGGACGTCTATCGTACCAATCGCGACATCGCGCAGTGCAGCACCCACAGCGTCCTGATCTTCCAACAGCTGGGCCCCCAAGGCTCTCTATTCGGCACGGGCACGATGGACGAGACCTTCCTCGCCGCGGGCGACATCGCGCTTGCTTATACCGATGCACCGTTCGGCTCGCGGAACCCGAACCCGTTCCATCATCGTGTCGCTGCGATACCGCGCGAGCTGCTCGATATCTCGCAAGCCGGGATGGGTCGGATCGAGGACGGATTGGTACTGCGGGCTGGAAGTCCGATGGCGCGATTGCTCGCCGCCTATATGGGCGAGGTACGCGATTGCGGCGCCCTTCTGCCTGCGGCTTCGCTGGACGGCGTCGCTCGGGCTATGGGCGACCTGGTCGCGGCCGCCGCTGGTGGCACTGGAGGAGCATTCACCGAAGGGGGCGAACTCGCCTTGGTCCGTCGTCGTATCAGTCGGCATCTTCGCAATCCCGCGCTTTCGCCCAGCGGAATTGCGGCGGAGTGCGGCATGTCGCTGCGCAAGCTCCATGGTTTGTTCGAGGGAACCGGCGAGACATTCGGCTCCCATGTCCGAAAGGCGCGGCTCGAACTCGCCCGTGCCTCGCTTATCGACGGCCGCCGGCGAGTTGGGATCGCCGATCTGGCGATGAGCCTCGGCTTCAACAGCATCGCCACCTTCTACCGGGTTTATCGCGATGCTTATGGCGAGGCGCCCGGCGATACCCGAGAAGGTGCGATGCGCGGCAACGCCTTCGAATAGAAGCAGCGCGAGCCCATTCACCGACGGTGCACGGGGTGCGAAGCATTGTGCGCCAGGTGGGACGACGCGCGCACCCGTCTCTGTATATCCGACCCCCCACGAAAAGGAGCCGGGCGTCCGTGCGCCCCGCGTATTGAGGGGTTTGTCACGATGACGACGATGAACGCAAGCGGGCGTCGCGCCCGCCTGTTTTGTGCTGCGCTGCTCGGATCGACGGCGCTGGCAGCTTCACCGGCTGCGGCACAGAGCTGGACCGGCGCGAACTCCAAAGACTGGAAAGACGGGGCAAACTGGTCGACCGGTACCGCGCCCGACGGCTTTTCCAACGTCCATATCGACACGACCGCGCCCAACACGACCGAGATCTCCTCCGAGGAGGTCTATGCCGGAAACGTGGTCGTGGGCGATGCGGCGCAAGGTGCGCTCACCGTGAACGCCGGCGGCAAGTTGCACAATGCCAGCCGCCTCTGGATCGGGTTCGCGAACGGAGCGAATGGGACGGTGGTCGTCAGCGGTGCAGGCTCGCTCTACGACAATAATGGTTCGCTGTCCGGGCCCGGTTTGCCCCCCGCGACGATCGTCGGCGCGGCCGGCAAGGGCACCTTGTCGGTGCTGGCCGGTGCGGAATTTGACGATTTTGCACTCTACGCCGGCGACAGCGTTGGCGCGTCCGGAACGGTCACGATCGCCGGCGCGGGCACCAAAATGAACCTCGATGGCCTCTATTCGGGTAATTCTGGCGTGGGTTCGGTGACGGTTGCCGGTGGAGCGCAGTTGGTCACCGCCGTGGGCACACTGGGCGCGGGCAGTGGTAGCCTCGGCAGCGTCGTGGTCGCGGGCGGCGGATCCAGCTGGCAGAGCCAGGACATCGATGTCGGCGGAGACGGGCTGGGCGCGCTCACGCTCCAGGCCGGCGGCCTGGTCGCCGCTACGGATCGCCTGAAGGTCGGCGCGGGCGCCGGCAACGGCGGCACCGTCTCGATCGACGGAGTGGGCTCAGAACTTTCCGCGCTGGACCTCGACATCGGCGTAGGTAGCAAGGGCACCGTAAGCGTGACCGGCGGCGGTACGCTTCGCGCCGACGCAACCACGACGCTCGGCGCTGATTTCGGCATTACCGGGCGTCTTACCGTCGATGGCCCCCAAAGCCAGTTCCAGGCGAATGACGTGATGCTCGGGACCGGAGGTACGGGCGTTTTCATCCTGAGCAACGGCGCAAAGACCAGTGCCACGGGCAACATAATGGTCGGCGTGGGCCAGGGGACGCTCGGCACGGTCAACGTGACGGGTCCCGGCTCAGTCTTGAATGTCGATAAGGTCTTCGACGTCGGGCGATACTCCGCGGGCGAAGCCTATATTCTCAATGGCGCTCAGCTCAACGCAACGCTCGCAATCGGGGTAGGCGACGTGGCCGGGTCGAACGGCGTGCTGGAGATCGATGGTGCGTCGGCAAATACGGCAGTGCTGGTGCTCGGCGATAGCGGCACCGGTAGCGTTCACATGACCAATGGTGCGCAGCTACAGGCCAATGACGCGGTCCTGGGATATGCGGCGCAATCGAACGGAAGCCTCGCCCTCGACAAGGGAGCGCTGGTCTCCATCATGAACACCGCAACCGTCGGCTATGACGGTGCCGCCACGATCCTGATCAGCAACGGTGCCGCGCTCAATGTGAACGCGGGGGGCATCCTAGGCGGCGGCACTCTGGATCTGGGGCTGGATGCAGGCTCGAGCGGGGGCATCATTATCGGCGCGACCGGTCAGACGACGACCGGCAGTGGCGCGCTCAACGTGGCCAAGATCGAGATCGGCGCAGGCAGCGGCTCCATCGCCTTCAACCACAATGACACGAACTATGTCTTCGCAGCCGCCATTGAGGGCGGCGATTCCCAGCGGGGCAACATCGCGGTCCTCGGCGGCTTCACGACGCTGACTGCTGACTCCAGCGGCTATCATGGGGAGACTTTCGTCCAGGCGAATTCGGGCATCGACACCGGCCTGAATATCACCGGCAAGCTCGGAGGTTTCGTCGCGGTCGGGGGCGACGGACTGACGAAGGTCAGCCTTCTCACCGGTTCCGGCGCCCTTACCGGCGATGTCGAGATCCTCAACAATGGCACCTTGCTCGGGCAAACCGGCCATACGCTGACCTTCGGCTCGCTCAAACTCGACGCGGGCGCATTGCTTCAGGTCGATCTCGAGGCCGCCGGTGATCCCGCGCTTTTCCAGGTCAATGGCAACCTGACCCTCGATGGTACGCTCAACTCCTTCAGTGTTCTGCCCTTCGGCCAGGGCGTCTACCGCATTTTCGACTATGGCGGCATGCTCACCGACAACGGGCTCGTTTTCGGCACGCTGCCGAGTGGCACCTTCGCCTCCAATTTCGTGATCCAGACCTCCGTCTCCGGACAGGTCAACCTGGTCTATATGGGACCGGGCGCCGGGGCGGGCAGCGTTGCCTTCTGGGACGGGGACGGCGCAGGCAATGCCGGCAACGGCAAGGTCGATGGCGGCAATGGCTTATGGTCGGCGTCCTCGACCAATTTCACCGACGCGAACGGTGCCTTGACCACCACCTATGCCAAGGATGTGGTTTTCCAGGGACAGGCCGGCATCGTCCGCGCCGACAACAGCGCGGGGCAGCTTACCGTCGATTCGATGCAGTTCGCGAGCGACGGCTATTTTCTGCAGGGCGACGCACTGCAACTCGGCCAGAAGACCGTCGTTCGTGTCGGCAACGGCACAGCTTCAGGCAACCAATATGTTGCCACCATCGGCAATGTGCTCACTGGAACCGGCAGCCTGTACAAGGACGACTACGGCACGCTCGTCCTCTACGGGAACAGTGATTATACCGGCGGTACCACGGTGGCGGCAGGCACGCTTCAGATTGGCAGCGGCGATTCCTTCGGGTCGATCGGCGGTGACGTCGTCAACAATGGCACCCTGGCTTTCGACCGGTTCGACGCCTATGCGTTCGGCGGCGTGATCTCGGGATCCGGGATCGTTCGCCAGATCGGCGATGGCACGCTCAGCCTGAGTGCGCACGAGACCTATTTCGGCGCTACCGATATCGCAAACGGCACGCTTGCGCTGTCCGGTGCGGGCGACATCTCTTCCTCCTCGGGCATCCATGCGGAGGCAGGCGGCACCTTCGACATATCCGCCCTTTCGGCGGGTACGACGATCCAAGACCTGTCGGGCGCCGGCCATGTCGTGCTCGGCACCAACACGCTCACTATCGCGAATGCCGCGAGCGACTTCGACGGCGCAATTTCCGGCACGGGCGGGCTGCACCTCGCGGCGGGCGTGCTCGGGCTCAACGGCGCCAGCAGCTATACCGGCGGCACGACGATCGACAGCGGCGCGACCCTTATCCTCAACGATGGAGGTACCGGCGGTTCGATTTCCGGCAACGTGATCGACAATGGCGCACTCTATTTCGGGCATCCGGACGACTATAGCTTTGCCGGCGCCATCTCCGGCAGCGGCCTGATCGACCAGGGGCAGACCGGCGTGCTGACCCTGACGGGCACCAACAGCTATAGCGGCGGCACGATCATCGAGTCGGGCACGATCCGCGGCACGAGCAACAGCCTGCAGGGTGCCATCCTGGACAACTCGCACCTTGTCTTCGACCAGGATTTCGACGGCAGTTTTGGCGGTAGCATCCAGGGCGGCGGTGACCTGACCAAGGCTGGCAAGGGAGCTCTGACGCTTGTAAATGGCGCCCTGTACAGCGGCGCCACGACCGTCCAGGGCGGCGCGCTGATCGTGCTCGGGGGGCTGCCCAATTCGGACGTCGCCGTCAGCGCCGGCCTGCTCGGCGGCTACGGACCGCTCAGGAGCCTGACCATGACGGGCGGTACCCTGGCGCCCGGACAGTCGCCGGGCACGATGATCGTGCTGGGCAACGCCAGCTTGGGCGCGGGATCGACCTATGCGGTCGATCTGGCCGGCGCTGCCTCGGACCTACTGCTCGTCGGCGGCAGCGTCACGCTTGGCGGAGGTACCTTGTCCCTGAGCGGCACGCCCAAATTCGGTGTGACCTACGAGATCATCAGTGCGCAGGGTGGCGTCACCGGCACCTTCGGCACGATCGACGGTGCGATATCCAAACCCTTCATGGCGACGCTGGTGGACTACAAGCCCGACGCGGTCTTCGTCACGCTGGCGCCCAACGACCCTGCCATCCTTGCTGCCGCGCGCACCCGCAACCAGCTGGCCGCGGCCCATGGTGTGACCGATTTGCCGCTGGCCGATCCGATCGTCGCGGCAGTTGCCGATCTCGACGGCGCCACGGCGCCGGCGGCATTCGACCAGCTTTCGGGCGAGATCCATGCGAGCCTGCGCGGCGCGATTACCGAGGACGCCCGGGCAGCCGGCGAGCGCCTGCTCGATGCGATAGGCACGCGGCGCGGGCTATGGGGAGAAGCGACGGCCGGCAGCCGCCATATCGCCGGCGACGGCAATGCCGCCACCGTGCGGGGGTCGATTCGTTCGATCCTGACGGGAGTCGATGGCGGTAGCGACGATGTCCGGGTCGGCCTCGTCTTCGGCTATGGCTGGGACGATGTCGACGTCGCCGCGCGGGACAGTTCGGCCCGGGTCGAGGCGTTGCGCCTGGGTGCCTATCTCCACGCAGCGCCCGGCGATGGGCTCGAGATCAAGGCAGCGAGCCTCTATTCGCGCTGGCGCGGCGACATTCGGCGCGCGATCTCTATTCCCGGCTACTCGGACCAGCTGGCGAGCGTCGACCGGGCCGACATGATGCAGGGGCTTGCCGAGCTCGGCTGGACGGGGCGCTTGGGTAAGGTGCGGTTCGGACCTTTCGCCGCTATCGACTGGGTGGGCCTGGAGGGCTCGAGCGTGGCGGAAAGCGGGGGCGCGGCCGCGCTGATCGGGCGCTCCCGGCGCCAGGATAGCTGGTTCGGCAAGCTTGGCGTTCGCGGATCGACCGACTTTGCTCTGCGCGGCTTTACGCTGACCCCAAGCGGGTCCGTCTCATGGGAAGGCGCGTTCCGCGACCGTTTGCCGACCGTCGACCTGAATTTCGCCTCCTTGCCCTCTGGCACGGCCTATGCCGTGAACGGTCCGATCGCCCCGCGAGACCGGCTCGGTGCCGAGCTCGGCCTCAGCGCGACCGGCAAGACCCTCGACGTCGGTATCGGCGTCGGCGGAAGCTATGCGGAGCGGACGGCCCAGACCAATGTCAGGCTGCACCTGCGCTGGCAGTTTTAGCCGGTCGCGCTGCCGGGGCCGCGACGCGCCAAGGCGTCTCGCGGCCTCCGGGAACGCTGCCGGGCGGGTCGCAAGGCCCGGATCCCGCACTCGTCGATCCCGTCACCCCGGCGACCCGGGCGAAACGGTCGCGGTGCGACAGCGCCGCACTGAGCCGCACTGACAGGTTGTACCTCGGGGCCGCGCTGCCTCGCGCCGGCGCAGCATGGCCGCCGGGCGCCAGGCGGAGAGTCGGGACGGACTCCGATGTCGATATGCATCGCCGCCCACCGCCCTCGCGACGGAAGGGCGCGGTCCTGGCAATGGCCGGCTCAGGCTTACGGCGCGACGATCTGCAGCCCTCCCGGACGGACCTTGAACTTTGCCGGCAGCTTTATCCGCTGGACCTCTCCATCGAGCGCGATCTCGATTTCGCCGTCGGAAGACTCGACGGTGAAGGCAGCGCTGTCACCGATCGTCGCGAAGTCGCGTGCTCGATCGGCCAGCCCTACCAGCGCGCGAATACCGAACCAGAGCAGCGCCGTGCGGCTCGAGCGGGCGATGGCGTAGACGGCGAGCTTGCCTTCGGTCAGCGACTCTCGCGCGCCGACCGTGCCGGCGTCGAGCGAATAGCGGTTGTTGCCGACGAAGAGCAGCGGCGTGACGACCGGCAGTTTCCCGTCGCCGAGATCGATTTTGAGGCGGTGATGGCGCAGGCGCGAGAACGCGTCCCAGCTCGCCGGCACCGTCGCCAGCCATTTCGGCCAGCCGCGGCGCTCGCGGATGTCGTCGCGGTCGCGGACCATGAACGGATAGAGGCCGACCGAGGCATTGTTGATGAAGCGCCGGCCATTGACCTCGCCGACGTCGATCGCTTCGGCGTTGCCGTGGAGCGCGAGTTCGGCGGCTTTTTCCAGTTTGAGCGGGATGCCCAGGTCCTTGGCGAAATGGTTGAGCGTGCCGAGCGGCAGGATCGCCAGCTCGGTCTTGCTGCCGGTCAGCACCTGGGCCGCGGCCGCGACGGTCCCGTCGCCGCCGGCGATCACGAACCGCGTTTCCTTCTTGGCAGCGCGCTCGATCGCCTGGTCCATCTCCTCGGCCGCGAGCATGCGCACGTCAGCGGTGCCGCCCGCCTTCTCGAAGGCGGTTCTGACCTGCTCCTCCAGCTTCTCGCCTGCGGCCTTGGCGGCGCCGCCCTCCCGGTTGATCAGCACGACCATCTTGGTTTTCGTCATGTCTGCGTAACGAGCTGACCGTCCGAAAGCTCCGGGTGCGAAATGAACCGGCCCTTCCGGCGCACGTTGTGCGGCGATGGCTCGCATCGCCCATCTCTCCGACATTCATTTCGGCGCGAACGATCCGGCGATCGTCGCCGGCACCGAAGCCTGGCTGGCCGAGCAGAAGCCGGACCTGGTCATCATCTCGGGAGACTTCACCCAGCGCGCGCGTGTCCGACAGTTCGAAGAGGCCGGGGCCTATCTCCAGCGGCTGCGCGGTGCGGGTCACAAATTGCTGGTCGTCCCCGGCAATCACGACATCCCGCTCTACGACGTGTTCCGGCGCTTCGCCGCGCCCTTGGTGCGCTATCGCCGCTACATCGCCGAGGAGCTCTGCCCCTGGTATGAGGACGACGAGGTCGCGGTTCTCGGCCTCAACACCGCGCGCTCGCTGACCTTCAAGGATGGCCGGATCAACGAGGCGCAGATGCGGCTGCTGCGGTCGCGCTTCGCGGAGGTGCCCGATCGCAAGACGCGCGTCCTCGTCACGCATCACCCGCTGTTCGCGATGCCGATCGGCCATGGAAACGAGCTGAGCGAGGCGGTGGGGCGGCACGAAGAGGCGATTCTGGCCGCGTGCGAGGCGAATGTCCGCATCGCGCTCGCCGGGCATTTCCACCGCACCTATGCCGAGGCGGCGCGCAAGATGGTCGAACGATCGGGCGCCGCCCTGGTGATCCAGGCGGGCACCGCGACCTCGACGCGGCTGCGCAACGACGAGCCGCAAAGCTTCAACTGGATCCACACCAACGGGAGCGACGATATCGAGCTTCAGGTCATCGTCTGGCGCGGCGCCCGGTTCGAGCGGGCCAACCATATCCGCTACCGGTTCGAGGCAGGCGACTGGGTAAGGCTGGAGGTCGAGCCCGGATCGTGACCGATCCAGCCGGCCGATAGGGCACGTCCCCCGCAACCTCGATCCGCTTGGTGCATTAATTCGGAATGATCAGCAGCGCCTTACCTCGCCTCGAATCGAACGCACCGCTCGCCAGGGTCGCCGTGGTCTTCTTCGCCGTCCTCCAAGTCCTGACGCCGGCGCTACCTTCGCTCGGCATCGGTCACCCGATCGGCGACCAGTCGCAGGCGGTCAGGACGCTGATCACCCCTGCGGGCTGGGCATTCTCGATCTGGGGCTTGCTGTATGCCGGCTCGTTCGTGTTCGCGATCTTCCAGGCGCTGCCCGCGCAGCGCCACGGAGCCCTGATCGGACACCTGCGGTGGCCTGCGGCGGGGGCGTTCGCGGGCAATGCTGCCTGGGCAGCCTATGTCCAGCCGTCCGGACTTGGCTTTCCCTCTGTCCTGATCATCGCCTGGACGCTGCTCTGCCTTCTTGTAGCCTTCCGGACCCTATCGGCGTGGCGGGACGCATTCAGCCGTGGCGAGCTATGGTGCGCGGTGGTGCCGCTGAGCGCGCTTGCCGCATGGCTGACGGTAGCGACCACTGTGAATGTGGCGGCGACGCTTCGTTTCCACGGGGTTGAAGGCGGCGATGCCACCCCAGCGATCTCCGCCGCGATTGTGGTCGCGGCCGGCGCCATTGCAAGCGCGGCCCTGATGCGCGGGCGCGGCAATCCGGCCTATGCGGCTGTCCTGCTCTGGGCGCTATCCGCGATATATGCGGGAGGGGCGCGCGCGGTCGGCGTGGTGGGCGTGGCCGCCATCGCCGCAGCCGCTCTGGTGCTCATCGGCGCGCTGACGGGCTGGCTGTACGCAGATGCAGGACGTTGGCGGCCTTGGCCAAGGTGAGCTTCTGTCGATTCATTTGTTTCGAATAGGCCCGAGAGCTCTCGCCGCTGAACGGTGGAGATTGGGTGGTTAGCCGGCGGTCCGCTTACGGACTGGCAAAGCAGTAAGCGGTTCTCCTCGGATCAGCCCCTGCGGCGGTCCAGAAAGTAACGCCAAGCCACCTTCCGATAGTCGGGGTCGAACGTGTCGAAGGCAATCTTCTCAAAGTCGCTTGTT
>JBEVLV010000145.1:0-7523 GCA_040508955.1 Sphingomonas sp.
CAGCAGCAGTTCGACCTGACCAAGGGCAAGAACGCGACCGACATGAAGATGACGATCGACGCGATGGACCTGCTGTTCCGCGGGCGGATCGGCGGCTTCGGCATCATGTCGTCGGACAGCGACTTCATGCCCCTGGTCACCCGGCTGCGCCAGGACGGGCTGGTCGTCTACGGCTTCGGCCGCGCGACCACGCCCGAGGGCTTTCGTGAGGCCTGCAACCGCTTCATCGATGTCGATACGCTGGAAACGACGCGGACGGCCGAGGTGCCGCGCGTCGCCACGTCGCCGGCGACCGAGAAGGCCGGAGCGGTCGACCAGGAGGTCGTCAAACTGCTGATCGACGCCTATCAGAACGCCAAGCGCGACCCGCAGGGCTATGCCAGCCTGAGCGAGGTCGGGCAGCGCGCCGCCAACCGATCGAGCTTCGACACCCGCAACTATGGCTTCGCGCGCCTGTCCGACCTGTTCGAGGCGGTGCCGGGCTTCGTCGTCGACCGGCGCGACGGCGGCGCGTTCGTCAAGCGGGTGCGCTAGTTCCGCACGGCGTAATCGTCGACATGACATCGAGCATCGCCTTGCGCACCCCGGCCGGCGGCATCTTCGCCAGTTGCTGGAGCGTGCGCGTCTCGCCGAGCATCTGCGCGATGCGATAGCCGAGATAACAGCCGAAGCGCGGCGGGAACGCCTTGCCGCCTGCACCGCCCACGAAGAATTCGCCGGCATCCGCCTGCGCGGTCGAATCGAATTTCGCCCGCGCCATGCAGATCGCCTCGGCAAGGCGCGGTTCGACCTCCGGACGCATCGGGCGCGGAATGGTGAGCAGCAGCATGCGATCGTCCGCTCCGGGGTTCATCCGCGACGCGACATAGACCGCCAGCCCTCCTGCCAGAGCGAGCACCATAGGGCCTCGCAATCGGGGAAATAGCTGGCGTGGTAGAAATGGAAGAGCTCGTGATCGAGGAACGGGCCGATGCTCGCGGTGTCGTGGATCCGAGCGATCACGTCCGCACCGAATATCGCCACCGTCCTGCCGCGCAATTGCCGGGTGCCGCCGTCCATCTCACCCAGCGAATGGACCAGATAGATCGGCATGGTCGGTGCGTAGTCGGGAAAGAACTGGCGGAAGCGCCCGGTCGCGGTGGCATAGGACGCGGAAAAATCGCGCGCGGCGGCGAGGAATTTCTCGCGGTTCGCCGGATATTCGGCCAGCGCCTTGGCAACGCGGGCGTTGTACTTCTCCTCGGTCGCGCCGTAGCGCGGCTCGTAGAAGCCGGGAAGCAGCACATCGAAACGCTCGCGGAATAGGCGAATCCGCGCATCTGGCGCAATCGTCGCGGTCTCGGTGACGAAGCCGTCGAAGACGTCGGTGTAGGAGACGAAGCGCGGCACGGGCTGCGCCTGAGCGATCGCGGGAACGGCCAGCACCAAGGCGAGCAGCAGACGAAGCAGCATCATCTGCGGATATCCCGCGTGCACTGGCGCAAATACTCGAACGCCGGTCCGGCATCCGCGAGCGGGATTTCGAACGCGACATTGGTTCCGCTGACGCGCAACCATGGCGCGGCCTGGAGCGCGGCGAGGCGCGCATCCTCCATACCGCCGAGGAAAAGCGAGAAGCCCCTTCCCTTCACCGGCAGACCGCTGGCCGCGCCCACCTCGTCGAAACCGTTGAACGTCAGCCGCACGGCAAGGTTCGCGTCCTCGGCGATATCGCTCCAGGCGGGATTGGCTACTGCGATATAGAGATCGGTATCGCGTGCATTCGTCGACAGCGACACGGACGCGCCGTCGACATGCTCGTTGACCATCCAGCAATCGCCCTGGAACCCATAGACGCTCCACGCGCCGAAATTGCGTTGCGGATAGGTCTCGAACGAATCCTGGGCGTGCGCAGAGGGCGCGAGCGGAAGCAGCGCCGCAACCGCCATGGCGATGCCCCTCATCGCGGCTGGACGGCGCTGCAGTCGCCGCCGAGGCGCTGCGCGAAACCGCCGCCGTAATAGCCGAGTTCGGCATGGTCGGCCTTGCCGATCTGATAACGCACCTTGCGCTGGTCGCCCGCGGTGACCTCGACCGTCCAGGCGTTCCGGCCATTCACCTGCTCGCCGCCGACTACGTCGATCGCGAACCGGCCAAGGCCCTTGTCATATTGATAGAAGGGCAGTTCGAAATGCGCGCCCTCGGCCAGCGGCAGCGCAGCGAAGGTCAGACCCCAGAGATTGCCGTCCCATATCGAGCCGGCGAATGCGGTCTCGACCGGCGCTGCACCGGGGCGGGTCGTCACGGCCTTGCCCGCGGCATAGACCACCCGGACATGCTCGACCCCGGACTTGCGGCTGTCCATCGCGATCGGCGTCAGGTCCGACCGGCGTAACACGAAATGGTCGCGCAGGTCGAACTTGCCATCGCCGAGGCGCTGGTGGACCACCACATCCCATGCGGGCACCCCGTCCACATTGGTCTCGCTGATCTTCTGATAGGTCGCGCCCATCACCGTTTCGCCGCGCGCGATCGCATAGCAGGCAGTCGACGGCTTGAGCAGCGATCCGTCGACCGGTATCGCGGCCTGGACGAGGAAGAACAGCGCTATAATGGACATGGCGCCTTCCTATCGCCGCTTGCCGCGGCACGCCATAGTGTTTTACACCCACAATACGGTGGACAACCAACGACATGAGCCGGTCCAAGCCAATGCATAAAACCCCGATCCTGGTGACCCTCGCGACGCTGTTGGGCGCGGGCACGGCGCAGGCGCAGGATCTTCGCCCTCTCTGCGCGGATCGGCCTGGCCTCGGCACGCCGGCCTGCACCGTCGATCCCGGCCATGTCGTGGCCGAGCTCGGCACGCTCGACTGGAGTCGCGATCAGGACCTCGCTACCCGCTCCGACAGCTGGACCGCGGGCGACCTGCTCGTCCGGCTGGGCGTGACCGACACTCTCGAGGTACAGGCGGGGTGGACCGCATTCGGTGCCGTCCGCAGCCAGGATCGCGCCACGGGCGCCAGCACCACGACGCGCGGCACCGGTGACGTGACGCTCGCGGTGCGCCGCAACCTCTCGCATCCGGACGGCTCGGGATTCTCCGCCGCGGTGATGCCGTTCGTGACGCTGCCGACCGGCGGCAACACTATCGGCGCAGGCGATTGGGGCGCGGGCATGATCGTGCCGCTCAGCTACAGCCTGAACGACGTCTTAGCCGTCGCCCTGACTCCCGAGGCCGACGCTGCAGTGGACGGCGACCGGCGCGGACGTCACCTCGCCTATGGCAGCGTGATCGGCCTGAGCGCCGCGATCAGTCCCAAGGTGAGCAGCACGATCGAATTCCAGGCGGTGCGCGACAACGATCCAGCTGGACATGCCACCCAGGCGCTGGCGAGCCTCTCGCTCGCCTGGCAGCCCAAGGACCGGCTGCAACTAGATGCCGGTGCGGTCGCCGGGCTCAACCGAGCCAGCCCCGACGCCGAACTCTATGTCGGGATCGCGCGGCGGTTCTGACCAGGGCGCCCCGCCGAACCCTTCCGTATCCCCGTCATGCGCCGGCGTCCGCCATGGTTGACCTGCCGCGCCGCGCAGCAAGGACCGCGGCGACACCTCCGGCCACGAACAGGATCAGCAGAACCCAGAGGGTCAATTTGCCCAGTCCAAGGAGCGCGAGCGGCCTTGGCAGATATGTGCTCAGGGACAGTATCGGGAACATGAACCGTCCCACAACGGGCAGGATCGCCAGTCCCTGCAGCCAGAACGGAGCGGTCAGGATGGATATGACGAGTGCGAGGATGCCGAGCACTGTGCGCGCCTGATTCGCCTGCTGCGTGGAGGCCGGGCCGGGATAGCAACTGAGGCCGACAAGTGCCGCCAGCAGGAAGGCAAGCGTCCAGAGCGGCGGTACCGAAAGCACCCCCACCGCAATCCCCACTGCCCAGAAACTGCCTCCGACCAGGAGCATCGGCGCCGCGCCCAGATACATCAGCAGCACGAACACGGGAGCGCTTGCGGGCATCCCGATTGCGTATCCGCGCCGCGCGGCGGCATGGACCAGAACTGCTCCTGCCCCGATGATCACTGGCATCGGGATGAACAAGCCAAGCACCAGCGCCATCGCCCCACAGGCACCACCGATACCTCGGCATCCGGTGGACAGCACCAGGGTTGGCGTGATCAGCGGAAACGCCAGCTTGAAGATCAGAAGCGCACCCAGTGCGCCAAGCCATCGCCGCGTAAATCGAGTTGAAGTCATTCCGGCCCCCTTTGAAGGCCGGAATAGCTTCTACGGATGATCCAATGCTTGCGGCGTCAGGTTAGCGTGGGTTAACGCGTCAGCTTCTTGTACGACAATGCGGTCGGCCGATCGGCCGCGTCGCCCAGGCGGCGGCGCTTGTCTTCCTCATAGGATTCGAAGTTGCCCTCGAACCATTCGACATGGCTATTG
This sequence comes from Sphingomonas sp., assembly GCA_040508955.1. Taxonomy (GTDB): domain Bacteria; phylum Pseudomonadota; class Alphaproteobacteria; order Sphingomonadales; family Sphingomonadaceae; genus Sphingomonas. The sequence goes on from JBEVLV010000145.1 coordinate 4,430, forward strand.
CCTTCGAAGGCGAGGATGTGCGTGGCGAGACGATCGAGGAAGAAGCGATCGTGGCTGATCACCACGGCGCAGCCCGCGAAATTCTCGATCGCTTCCTCCAGCGCACCCAGCGTTTCGACGTCGAGGTCGTTGGTCGGCTCGTCGAGCAGCAGGACGTTGCCGCCGCGCTTGAGCATCTTGGCAATGTTGACGCGATTGCGCTCGCCGCCCGAGAGCTTGCCGACATTCTTCTGCTGGTCGGCGCCCTTGAAGTTGAACGCGCCGACATAGGCCCGGGTCGACTGGTCGTGCCCGTTGATCTTCATGTAATCGAGGCCGTCGGAGATTTCCTCCCAGACATTCTTCTTGTCGTCCAGGTGGTCGCGGCTCTGATCGACATAGCCGAGCCGTACGGTCGAACCCATTTCGATCGTGCCGGTGTCCGGCGTCTCCGAGCCGATGATCAGCTTGAACAGGGTCGACTTGCCGGCGCCGTTCGGGCCGATCACGCCGACGATGCCGCCGGCGGGCAGCGTGAACGAGAGATTCTCGAACAACAGCTTGTCGCCATAGGCCTTCGAGATGTTCTCGACCTCGATCACCTTGCCGCCCAGGCGCTCGGGCACCTGGATGACGATCTGGGCCTTGCCGGGCGTGCGGTTCTTCTGCTGCTCCACCAGCTGCTCGAACTTGGCGATACGTGCCTTGGACTTGGTCTGGCGCGCCTTGGCACCCTGCCGGATCCACTCCAGCTCATCCTTGATCGCCTTCTGGCGCCCGGATTCCTCGCGCTCCTCCTGCTCGAGGCGCTTCGACTTCTTCTCGAGATAGGTCGAGTAATTGCCCTCGTACGGGAAATATTTGCCGCGATCGATCTCGAGGATCCAGCCGACGACGTTGTCGAGGAAATAGCGATCGTGGGTGATCATCAGCACCGCGCCGGCATATTCCTTGAGATGGTTCTCCAGCCAGTTGACGCTTTCGGCATCGAGATGGTTGGTCGGCTCGTCGAGCAGCAGGATCGACGGCTTCTGGATGAGCAGCCGGGTGAGCGCGATGCGGCGCTTCTCACCGCCCGACAGGTTCGCGACCGGCCAGTCCGACGGCGGGCAGCGCAAGGCCTCCATCGCGACTTCGAGCTGGTTGTCGAGCGTCCAGCCATCGACCGCGTCGATCTTGGCCTGGAGATCGCCCATCTCCTCCATCAGCGCGTCGAAATCGGTATCGTCCTTGGGATCGCCCATCTCGGCCGAGATCGCGTTGAAGCGATCGACCAGGTCGGCGGTCTCGCGCGCGCCCTCCCTGACGTTCTCAAGCACGGTCTTGGTCGGATCGAGCTGGGGCTCCTGCTCCAGATAGCCGACGGTGATATACTCGCCGGGCCATGCCTCGCCGGTGAAATCCTTGTCGACGCCCGCCATGATCTTCATCAGCGTCGACTTGCCGGCACCGTTGGGGCCGACGATGCCGATCTTGGCGCCCTGATAGAATTGCAGGTTGATGTTGCTCAGCACCGGCTTCGGGGCGCCGGGGAAGGTCTTGGTCATGTCCTTCATGACGAAGGCGTATTGCGCAGCCACTGTAGCGGTCTCCGATGGGGAATTTCGAATGCGGGAAGTTTGGCGGGGCATGTAGCGATCCGCGACCGCGATGGCAACGCGGGGCTGGCCGGACATGTGCGGGAAACCCTCGAACCGATTGCAAATGTTACGGGGGTGGCTAGCATCGCCGCCCATGAACAAGCGCCTGTTGCTCGCGGCCATCGCCGCTGTCGCCCTTCCCTTTCCTGCACTCGCCCAAACCACAGACGACGTCGCGAAGATCCGCGATGCGGCGCTGAAGGACGACACCGTCGCCTGGGATATCGTCGAGGGGCTCACTACCGAGATCGGCCAGCGCCTGGCCGCAACGGAGGCGGAGGCGCGCGCCCGCGCCTGGGCAGTAAAGAAGCTGACCGCTCTGGGCTTCCAGAACGTCCATGTCGAGACCTACAGGATGCCCGTCTGGGTCCGCGGCGCCGAAACGGCGGAGGTCGTCGGCCCCTCGGCGCAGAAGCTGACGATTGCCGCGCTCGGCAATTCCGGATCGACCGGCCCAGCCGGGGTCGACGCCGAGGTGGTCTATTTCCCGACGCTCGCCGATCTCCAGGCGGCGCCTGCCGGGAGCCTCAAGGGCAAGATCGCCTTTGTCAGCCACGCGATGACCGCGACGCAGGACGGCTCGCAATATGGCTATTACGGCGCCGTCCGGCGCGCAGCGCCGAACCTGGCGGCGAGCAAGGGAGCCACGGCAATCCTGATCCGCTCGATCGGCACCGATTATCACCGCAACCCGCACACCGGCGTGACCAACTGGGCGAACGGCGTGAAGCCGATCGCCGCCGCCGCGCTTGCCGTGCCCGATGCCGAACAGCTCGAGCGGCTGCTCAAGCGCGGGCCGGTGCGGCTCAGGCTGCTCGTCACACCGCAGTTCAAGGGCGAGGCGGAATCGGGCAACGTCATCGCCGACGTGCCAGGCAGCGACCCCAGCGCGGGCATCGTCCTGATCGGCGGCCATCTCGACAGCTGGGATCTCGGCACCGGGGCGATCGACGACGGCGCCGGCGTGGCGATCACCACCGCGGCGGCGATGCGCGTGCGTGCGGCCGGCCAGCCGAAGCGGACGATCCGCGTCGTCTGGTTCGGGGCGGAAGAGGTCGGCGGCGTCGGCGGCGAGGCCTATGCCAAGGCGCACGCGAACGAGCGCCACGTGCTCGCGATGGAATCGGATTTCGGCGCGGATCGCGTCTGGAAGTTCGAGACCAACCTGCCCGAGACGGCCAGGCCGATCGCCGATCGGCTGGCGGCGGCGCTCGCGCCGTTGGGCATCTCGCGCGGCAGCAGCCGCGCGCATGGCGGCACCGATGTCGAACCGATCCTGAAGACCGGCGTGGGCGGAGTCGATATGTCGCAATCCGGACTGCGCTACTTCGACTACCACCACACGCCCGACGATACGCTCGACAAGATCGATCCTGCGCAACTGCGTCAGAATGTGGCAGCCTGGGCAGCCATGCTCGCGATCGTCGCGAATGCGCCCGAGGATATTGGGCCGGTGCCGCCATCGGGCGACGAAT
>JBEVLV010000146.1:0-3827 GCA_040508955.1 Sphingomonas sp.
CGCAACCCGGGCGCTGCCCGGGTCCTCCACTCGCGTTCCGGCCTGCGGTGCGCCCCGCCCCTGGTCGCGGTCCTTCCAGGGCTTCCTCGCCGCCCACCCCGCTTTCGGGGCCGGGTGCGGTCTTTTTTGGTGAGGAGGATGGGTCGTGCGCGGACAGGATGGGCATGGAAAACCGGGAGAGGGTGGCGGGCGCATGGGCCTGCTCACCCCCGAGCTTCGCGCGGCGCTGCGCGGACAGGCTGGCAGCGATGCGGGGGACAAGCGCCCTTTGGTCAAGCTGTTCCATCCGATGGGCGCCGCGACATGGCTGGCGAGCGAATTGGACGAAGACGGCGATACGCTGTTCGGCCTCGCCGACCTCGGCTTCGGCTGTCCCGAGCTTGGCTATTTCTCGCTTGCCGAGATCGAGTCGCTGCGCCTGCCCTTCGGGCTGCGCATCGAGCGCGACCTGCACTTTTCGACCAGCGTGTCGCTGTCCGACTGGGCGGCATGGGCGCGCAAGGCGGGATCGATCCTCTCGGCCGAGGCGCTGCTGCGACGCGCCCGCGATACCGCCGGTGATCTGGCGGACCGATTTCCGCCCTCCGAGTGAGGGCGGGAAAGGCGCGCGGCGCGCCTTTCGCCGCATCCCGAAAACCGGTCCCGCGCACTTCTCACGATACACGGGGCCGGCGCTCACAAGGAGCAGTCACATGAAACTCCAATTCATCGAACTCGACAAGCTTTATGTCGACAGGGCGAACATGCGCTTCGCCAAGCGCCCGCCAGACGTCGCCGACATCCTGCCGAGCGTGCGCAAGCGCGGCATCCTCCAGACCCTGATCGTCCGTCCCGGCGAGGAGGATCGGTTCGGCATTCTCGCCGGAGCCCGACGCTTCCGCGCCGGGCAGGTCATCGCCGGGGAGCGTGTCGGCGAAGGCGAGCCCGCGCCCGAGCCGTTCCTCTTCCCCTGCGCGATCCTCGAAGACGGCGACGATGCCGCCGCCGTCGAGGCGTCGCTGATCGAGAACATGGCGCGGCTCGATCCCGACGAGGTGACCCGCTGGGAAAGCTTCGTCCGGCTGGTCAGGGAAGGCCGGTCGCCGGAAGAGATCGCCGATACTTTCGCGCTGCCGGTGCTTGCGGTGCGGCGCACGCTGGCGCTCGGCAATTTGCTGCCGCGCATCCGCGACCTCTACCGACGCGACAAGATCGACGCGCAGACCGTCCGCCAGCTGACGCTTGCCAGCAAGGCCCGACAGAAGGACTGGCTGGCGTTGTGGGACGACCCCGACACGCATTGCCCCGTCGGCTGGCAACTGCGCGGCTGGCTGCTCGGCGGGCAGGCGATCTCCGCGCATCACGCGCTGTTCGACCTGGAGGCGAGCGGGCTTGCGCTGGTCGCCGACCTGTTCGCCGAGCAGCGCTACATCGCCGACGCCGATGCCTTCTGGGCCGCGCAGAACGACGCGATCGAGGCGCGCCGCGCCGCCTATCTGGAGGCAGGCTGGACCGGGGTCGAGATCATCCCGCCGGCCGAGCATTTCCAGGGCTGGGAATATGAGAAGGCACCCAAGCGCAAGGGCGGGCGCGTCTATATCGACGTGCGTGCCAATGGTGAGGTCGTGTTTCACGAGGGTTATCTCAGCCGCAAGGAAGCGCGCCGAAATGCGCGCGGCGAGGAACCGCAAGCGAGCCAGCCCAAGCTGGCGCGGCCTGAGATCACCGGTCCGATGCAGACCTATATCGACCTGCATCGCCATGCCGCCGTGCGCGCCGCCTTGCTGCCGCGTCCCAAGGTCGCGCTCCGGCTGATGGTCGCGCACGCCATTGCGGGATCGCATCTGTGGCGGGTCACCGCCGAGCCGCAACAGGCGCGCAGCGACGCGACCGCCGAGTCGGTCGAGACCTGTCGCGGCGAGACTTTGTTCGACGCCAAGCGTCGTACCTTGCTCGCCGCGCTCGGCTTCGATCCCGAGACGCCGACCCTGTGCGATGGCCGGGTGGAGGGCGCCGAGGGGGATCGCCTCACTGCGATCTTCCTGCGGCTGCTCGACTTGCCCGACCGCGTGGTGATGGACGTTGTCGCGGTGCTGATCGGCGAGACGCTCGCGGCCGGGAGCCCGGCGGTCGAGGCGGTCGGGCTCGAGCTGGGCGTCGCCATGACGAACTGGTGGCAGGCCGATGCTGCTTTCTTCGAGCTGGTCCGCGACAAGGAAGTCCTGACCTGCATCGTCGCCGAGGTGGCCGGCGAGACGGTCGCCAATGCCAATGCCGGCGAGAAGACCGCGACGCTTCGGAAGATCGTCACCGACCATCTCGGCGGTGTCGGTGGGCGCGCCAAGGTCGAGCATTGGGTGCCGCGCTGGATGGCCTTCCCGCCCTCGGCCTACACCACGCGCGGCGGCGTCGGCACGGTGCGCGCCGCTGCCAAGGCGGAGGCGGCGCGGCCCGCGCCGGTCCCCGAGCCCCAGCCCGAACAGGTGTCCGAACCACAGGCGCTCGCCGCCTGACTCGTTGCGGGGCGGCACTGCCGCCCCGCTTTCTTGGCTCAGCCGTGGCACCAGTCGGGCTTGGCCTTGCCGCGCGGCCACCACCGCGCCGCCCCGATCCCGACCAAGGTCGCCGCAACGTCGCGGCCGTCGAGCCGGACCCTGGCAACGGTGCGGTCATAGCTGCGGCCGACCCGCTCGAGCTCCACCCGGCGTCCCTTTAGCAGCGCGATCGCCTGCGCGGTCGCGGCCTTGCCCCGTGCCAGCTCGGCCCGGCACTTGGCATGCCCGCGCTGCACCTCGGGCGCGTCGATCCCGGCGATGCGGATACGCTCGCCGCCCTCCAGCCGGAAAGTGTCGCCGTCGGTCACCCAGGCGACGACGCCGGCCTGCTGCACGGGCACATTGCCGAGGAGTATCAGCGCGGCGAGCGCGAACGCCTCAATGCGCGCCACGCCGGATCACTTCCTTGGTCGCGCCGCACAGCGAGCAGACGTCCTTCCTGCGCTCGAACCCGCCCTGGCCGGCGAGCTCACGGGTCTTGTGGTTCGCGTGCTGCCGGACGCTCAGGCCGAGCCGCTCGGTGATGCAATCGTCGCACACCGGTTCCGGCGACAGCCGCTCGATCAGTCCGCGGACCTGGTCCAATACCGTCATGTCATTCCCCCTGGACCGGGCACCATAGCCTTCACAGCCGCATAGCGCAGCCGGGCTGCGGCGAGCCGAATGCGCGCGGCACGGCCTGCCGATGGGTGGGCGAGGCGTCCTACCTTCGTATCCACCCCGACGCCGCAATGCGGCCTCTTCACGATGGCCGTCTGGCACCGCGCGGCCTTGGCCAGCAACGGCGTCGCCGGCTTTCTTCCCCGGCTTGGGGCTTCGCCCCCGCGCCTTCCTCGCGAGGCAAGAAAGCCGGCTTTGGCCGCCCTTCGCTGTCGCTGCGGCCCGGCCCTTCGGGCCGGGTGCATGCCGGCCGCTGGCGGCGCCGCCTCGACGCCATCGAGGCCGCAATGGCGCGGCTTCGTGGGAACGAGGAGACTATCCATGGCCACCATCGGCAGCTTCACCCGCGACGAATCGGGCGTGTTCACCGGCACCATCCGGACCCTGACGCTCAACGTGAAGGCGAGCATCCGGCCCGCGACCAAGGACAATGACAAGGCCCCCGACTACCGGGTCATGAACTCGGGCAATGTCGAGTTCGGCGCCGGCTGGACCAAGACGTCGCGCGAAGACCGGCCCTATGTCTCGGTCAAACTCGACGATCCGTCGCTGCCCGCCCCGATCTACGCGACCCTGGTCGAGGGCGAGCAGGGCACGCACAATCTGATCTGGTCGCGCTGAACCTCTCGCGCC
>JBEVLV010000147.1:0-53285 GCA_040508955.1 Sphingomonas sp.
TCCAGTCCATTGGCCGGCTAGGACGGAGCGCACAATTGCCATCCTGGACCGCAACGGTGAAATCATTCCCCATGAAATAGAGGTCATGGAAGAATTTCTTCATCATCATCGATTTGTAACCGCAAGCAACTATGAAGTCTTTATGACCCCAATGGCTGTATATATCCATGACATGAAGGATGATCGGGCGGCCGGAAACTTCGACCATCGGCTTTGGAATGCTTACCGTTTCTTCCGATAGCCGGGAACCAAGCCCGCCAGCGAGGAGTACAACTTGCATCTGGCCCTCCCGGACACCCCCAATGCGTTCGCATCGTTCTCGAACCATACGTCAAAGAGCTTCCTGACGGGCATGCGCATCGGGGTTAGCCCACAGCCAATCGGATGATGCCGCGGGCCACCCCCGGCTGGCAGTCCTCATCACATCGGTGGAGACGGGTGCGCTCACGGGACGGAGCGTGAGAGCTCGAACAACGGCACACCCTCGCGACCTGGCCACGGCACATCCGTCGCTTCGCACGGTTCACGGCGAACGGCCCCAATCCTGGGCTCGACCATGTGGGTAGCACCTTTTGCGCCGCTTGCCGGCCTGCGAACGAAATCGGAGGATGATCGCTTCAGCATCTGGGACGCAGGAATGCATCGCGGCTTTTCCGCCATCGCTCGCCCCACGCGGTTCGATCGGGCACCGCCGCGGACGTGCGTCGCCGGAGCCTTGTCCCGTGCCTGACCCGGCCGAACTGGGAGTGTTGCGCGGCGCGCTGGCCGGTTGTCGCCGCCATTTCGCCGCCGCCGCGTGGTTCAGCGCGCTCGTCAACCTGCTCTACATCGCGCCGACCCTGTATATGCTGCAGGTCTACGACCGGGTGGTTCCGACCCGGGGTGTGCAGACATTGTTCTTCCTGACCCTGGTGCTGCTGTTCGCGCTGGTCACCCTAGCGCTGCTCGACCGCATTCGCGCACGTCTGCTGGTGCGCGCCGGGGTGGCGCTCGACACGACGCTGGCGCCCCTGCTGCTCGACGCGACGCTCGGACGGCCCGAGCTGCCGATCTCGCGCCAGGCGCTGCGGGATTTCGACGCGCTGCGCGCGATGCTGAGCGGTCCGGCGATCATCGCGCTGTTCGACGCGCCCTGGACGCCGATCTACGTCCTGCTCTGTTTTCTGGTCCATCCCTGGCTCGGGCTGGTGGCGCTGTTCGCCAGCAGCCTGCTGCCATTCATCGCGTGGCGCAACGAACGCGCGACGCGCAGGAAGCTGGATCAAGCCCAGGCCGTTGCCGTTCAAAGCTATGCCGGCCAGGACGCTATTCTAGGGTCGGCGGACGCGGTGCGGGCGCTGGGTATGCGCCGTGCGATGGTCGCCCGGCAGCTGCGGCAGCGCCATGCGGCACTGCGACTCCAGACCGAGGCGAGCTTTGCCGCGGGCGGATATCTTACAACCACCAAGTTCGCCCGCCTCGCGCTGCAGTCGCTGGCGCTCGGGCTCGGCGCGCTGCTTGCGATCGACGACAAGATATCGGGCGGTGCGATCTTCGCAGCCGCGTTCCTGATCACGCGATCGCTCGCGCCGATCGAGATGCTGATCGGCACCTGGAGGTCGATCATTCAGGCTCGCACGAACTATCATAATCTTGAGTCGCTGCTCGACGGCACATTGTCCGGCATCCAACCGACGCAACTCCCCGATCCCAAGGGAGCACTTCGCGTCGAAGGCGTGACCGTATTCAACGACACGCGCGACGGCGCGATCGTTGGCGGCGTATCGTTCCGGGTCGAGCCCGGCGAAGTCGTGGCGATCGTCGGGCCCAGCGGTGCAGGGAAGTCGACGCTGATCCGCGTTATCGCCGGAGCACTGCTCGCCGATCGTGGGACCGTCCGGATCGATGGTGCCGATGTCCGCGATTGGGACCCCGAGCGGCTGGCGACGCATATCGGCTATCTGCCGCAGGATTCGGCGTTGTTCGCGGGCACGGTGAAGGAGAATATCTGCCGCTTCGCGCTGGAACTAGACACCGATATCGCCGCGATCGACGAGGCCGTGGTCGCCGCCGCAGCCAAGGTGGGTGCCGAGGACCTCATCAAGCGGCTTTCCAATGGGTACGATCACCAGCTCCAGCTCGGTGGACGCGGCATTTCGGCCGGGCAGGCGCAACGCATCACGCTGGCCCGCGCGGTCTACGGCAATCCGGCGTTGCTGCTCCTCGACGAGCCCAATGCGCATCTCGACGCGGCGGGGGACAGCGGGCTCATCGCTGCGATGACCCGACTCAAGGCCGAGCGGCGCACGATCCTGATCGTCTCGCACAAGCTCAGCATCCTGCCGGTGGTCGACAAGATGCTGGTGCTGCGCGATGGCCGAATGGAGTTGTTCGGGCCGCGCGACGAAATCCTGCCCAAGATTCGACCTGCCAATGTCAGGCAGGTGCCGCGCGCGGCCGTGGGAGGGGCCGGATGAACCTTCCCGCGCTACTCCCCACCACCGTGGATGTCGTTCCGACGATGGTGACCTTCGCCAGTCCGCGCCGCGACATTCGCGTCGGCGCTCTCATCGCCGCGCTGTTCTTCGTCGTGTTCGGGGGATGGGCGGCGTTCGCTCGGCTGGATGCGGCAGCCTATGCTCCGGGCACGCTGGTCGTGTCGGGACAGCGCCAGTCGGTACAGCACCGCGACGGCGGGGTGGTCGGCGAGATCCTGGTTCGCGAGGGTCAGCGCGTCGAGCGCGGCCAACTGCTGCTGCGTCTCGCTGCCGCCGAGGTCAAGGCGCAGGAGCGCGCCCTGACGTCTCAGGCGCTCCGCCTGCTTGCTCAGCGCGCACGGCTGCGAGCGGAGCAGTTGGGTGAGGGGCAGGTCAAACCGCCGGCCGAATTCGCATCGCTCAGCGCGGAGGACAGACTTGAAGCGACGATCGCACTCAGGCTCCAGCAGATCGAGCTCGACGCCCGCCGTGGAACTCTGTCGGCGCAGCGCGATGCGCTGGCACAGCGTTCCGTGCAGTCGGGCGCGCAGGGGCGCGGCTTTGGCGAGCAAGTGGTGTCGGCCAGAGAGCAACTGCGGCTGTTCGACGAGGAAATCCGCGCTCTGGCGCCGCTTGCCGAAAAGGGGTTTGTCTCCAAGACGCGGATCCGCGCGCTCGAACGGGCGCGAGCGGAACTCCAGGGCCAGCGCGGCCAGTATTCGGCCGGTATCGCGCAGACAAAGGGCGCGGCGCGCGAGAGCCAGATGCAGATGATCGAGGCGGATCGCAATTTTCACGAACGCACCGCCGCCGATCTGCGCCTGGTCGAGAATCAGCTCGGCGAGACCCTGCCCAAGCTGGCGGCAGCGCGCGACCAACTGGCGCGAACCGAGATCCGATCCCCGGCAACGGGCGCCGTGGTCGGCCTGTCGATCTTCACGCCGGGCGGCGTGATCGCGCCGGGCCAGAAGCTGATGGATATCGTCCCCGAAAGCTCGCCGCTGCGGATCCAGGCGCGGATATCTCCCGACGATGCCGACGATCTGCGTGTCGGCCAGCAGGCACGCGTAAAATTTCCCGGCCTGCACGACCGGCGCCTGCCCGATATCGTGGGCAAGCTGACCCGCCTCTCGGCTGACAGCTTCGTCGACGAGAAGAGCGGACAAAGCTATTTCACCGGTGAGGTGACGGTATCGCCCGAGCAGTTGCGCGTGCTCGATAGATATCGCAGCTATGATTTCGAGCTTCGCGCCGGCATGCCGGTGCAGGTCCTGATTCCACTGCGCCGACGAACCGCGCTCGACTATGCTTTCGAGCCGATGATCGGCGCGTTCTGGTCTTCCTTCCGCGAGCATTGAGCACGGTAAGAGGCTTACGAGCATCGCGATGCGGACCTGCATCGCCGCGCGAGCCTGTCCGATCGGACAGTGTCAGGGATCATTTCGCCGTCGACCGGACCATTTGGGCACAACCGCAAGGACGGGGCGACACCCGTGAGGGCGTGATGCCATTGCCAGCCCGATAAACTAAAGTTTCCGTTGGATCGTGGACGATCGTGGCGGGGTTGAAATGGCTAGTTACTACAATGTGCTCGGCATCCAGACGCTGAGCGGTACAACCGGTGCCGACAGCTTTTACCTGTTCAACAAGGACGCGAACCTGAACAACATGCGGGTGGACGTCATGTTCGCCAGTTTTGTCTGGACCACGTCGCTGCACACCGCCACGGGCGCGATCTTCCAACTCACCGGCGCGAACGTGAACGGCTCGACCGATCTCGTCATCGGCGACAGGTTCGACGCGATCTACGGATCGAACGGCAACGACTTCGTCACCTACAACAATGGCGGCTTCAACGACGGGCTGGGCGGCTTCCAGGGCATCCAGCTGATGTATCTGGGCGCCGGCGACGACATCGTCGATCTCACCGCGCACGGTCCCGGCGGCCTGGCCTATGCCAAGGACATGAAGATCTACGCGGGCGACGGCAACGACACGCTGATCGGCGGCGCGGGTGCCGACGTCTTCTATGGCGAAGCGGGCGATGACCTGATCGTCGGCTTCGCGGGTGCCGACACGATCCAGGGCGGCGACGGCAACGATCGCATCTATGGCGACGATTTCGGCGCCGACGGTAGCCGCAGCTACGATACGCTGTATGGCCAGAAGGGCGACGACATCCTCTATGGCGGCGGGCGCGACGATACGCTCGACGGCGGCGACGACAATGACCTTCTCTACGGCGGCGAGGGCAACGACGCGCTGCTTGGCGGATCGGGCAACGATATCCTCTATGGCGACGACGCCAACAATACCGGCAACGACAAGCTGCGGGGCGATGCCGGCAACGACCAGCTCTATGGCATGAGCGGCAACGACGAGATGTACGGCGGTGCCGACAACGACATGCTGGACGGCGGCACCGGCCGCGATTTCATGTCGGGCGACGCCGGGAACGATACGCTCCTCGCGGGCGCGGGTGACGACACGATCGACGGCGGCGCCGACGTGGATACCGTCATCTTCACGGGCAATCGCGCCGACTACCTCCTCCGCACCAATGTCGATGGCAGCGTCACGCTCACCGATCAGCACGCCGGCTCGCCCGACGGGTCCGACACGCTGAAGAATGTCGAATTCTTCCAGTTCGCCGACATGCTGATCGACGCGACGCATCTCAGCATCCCGCCCACCATCGTCTCGAACGGCGGTGGTGCGACCGCGGCGGTAAGTTATGACGAAAATGGCGGCGTGCCGGTTGCGGTCGTGCAGGCGACCGATCCGGATATCGGCCAGTCGATGACCTATCGGATCCTGGGCGGCGACGACGCGGCGTTCTTTGCGATCGACGGCGTCACGGGCGCGCTGACGTTCAGGGCGCCGCCGGACTTCGAGAACGCCGTCGATGCCAATGGCGACAACAATTATCTTGTCCTCGTCGGCGCGGATGACGGTGCGGGCGGCATAGGGCAGCAATTGTTGACTATCACGGTCGGCGACCTTGCGGACGGCAATGCCCCGACGATCGCCGGTGGGCGCACCGCCAGTGCGACGATCGACGAGAACGGGCTGGTCGTCACGACCATCGGAGCGACCGACCCGGACGGCGATACGCTGACCTACGGCATCGTCGGTGGAGCCGACGGTGCGCGCTTCGTCATCGATGCCGCGACCGGCGTGCTCTCCTTTGCTGCGGCGCCCGATTACGAAGCGCCAGCCGATGCCAACCACGACAATGTCTACCAGGTGGTCGTGTCGGCCAGCGACGGAGTGAATTCCTTCTGGCAGACGCTTGCGGTATCGGTTGCCAACACCAACGACAACGCGCCGGTGCTTACTTCGAACGGCGGTGGTGCCACCGCGGTGCTATCGATCAACGAGAATGCGACGGCGGTGACGACAGTCACGGCGAACGACGCCGACGGTAGCCCACTCACCTATGTGATCACCGGCGGTGATGACGCGACCCTGTTCGCGATCGATTCGATCACCGGCGCGCTGCGCTTCGTGGCCGCGCCCGACCGCGAAGCGCCGGCCGACGCCAATGGCGACAATGTCTATCTCGTCACGGTGGGCGTGAGCGACGGCGTTGCCACGACGAGCCAGGCGCTGACGCTGACCGTGCTCGATCTCAACGACACCGCGCCGGTGATCGGCTCGAACGGCGGCGGTGCCACTGCGGCGCTGTCGATGCTCGAGAACGGCACGCTGGTCACCACGGTGAGCGCGACGGATCCCGACGGTCCGCCGCTCAGCTATCAAATCGCCGGCGGTGCCGATGCGGCGCTGTTCACGATCGACGCGGCAACGGGCGCGCTGCGCTTCGCCAATGCGCCCGATTACGAGCATCCGCTCGATGCCGGCGCCAACAATGTCTATGACGTGATCGTGTCCGCGACCGACGGGACGTTCACGGATCAGCAGGCGCTCGCGATCACGATCGGCGACGTCAACGAGATTGGCCGCACGCTGAACGGCAACGGCGCCAACGAGACCTTCTCGCCGATCGCGGCCATCGCCTACCAGACCACCGCGCTCAACGATACGATCTTCGCCAAGGGCGGCAATGACAGCATCGATGGTGGTGCAGGCGCAGATTACATGGACGGCGGCGTCGGCAATGATACCTATTATGTCGATACCTGGTCCGACAATGGCTGGGCGCCCGACGACGATCAGGTGATCGAGGCAACGGCTTCGGGCACCGATCAGGTATTCGCTTCGACCAGCTATCGGCTGGCGGAGAATGTCGAGAATCTGACGCTGGTGGGGACCGCGAGCATAGCGGGTTGGGGCAACGACCTGGGCAACACGATCACGGGCAATATCGGGGACAATCTGCTCGACGGCGGCAATGGCAACGACATCGTCTCCGGCGGCGACGGCAACGACACGATCCTGGGCGGTGCGGGTACCGACGTACTCACCGGCAATGCCGGGAACGATTGGCTGCAGGGCGGGGCGGGAAGCGATTCGCTCGACGGCGGCATCGGCGCCGACCGGATGGAGGGCGGTACCGAGAACGACACCTATTTCGTTGATAGCTGGTCGAACGACGGCGACAGCAGCAACGACGATATCGTCGTCGAGCTTGCCGGCGGCGGCATCGATCTCGTCAACGCCTCGGTCACCTATACGCTAGCCAGCGAGGTCGAGAAGCTGGTGCTCACCGGCATCGGCGCAATCGACGGCACCGGCAACGCGGTGGGTAACATCATGGTCGGCAACGGTGCCGCCAACCACCTCTGGGGCCTGGCCGGCGACGACAATCTCGACGGCGGGGCGGGGGATGACATACTGGAAGGCGGCGACGGCAACGACACGCTAACCGGCAATATCGGCAACGACACGTTATATGGCGGGGCGCAGGTCGACCTGCTCGATGGCGGTGCCGGCAACGACTGGCTCGATGGCGGCGATTCGAACGACACGCTGCGTGGTCAGGCGGGCGCGGACACGCTCGTCGGCGGCAGGGGCAAGGACGTTCTGACCGGGGGTGCCGATGCCGACATCTTCACGTTCGCGTTCGGCGACACCGCCGCCAATGCGGCCAATATCGATACCATCACGGACTTCGCCACGGGTGTAGATCGAATCGATCTCGACATCTTCAGCGGGCCGCCAGCGGCCTACGCCGAAACGACGATTGCTACGTCTGCGTACGCCGACGGCCTTGCTGCGGCACAGACGCTTGCGAGCGGCGGTGCGCAGGCGGTATTCGTGGCGGGTACGATCGACGGATGGCTGTTCTGGGACGCCAATGGCGATCATGTGCTCGACCAGGCGGTGATTCTAAGCGGGCTCAACACGCTGGGTGCATTTGGCGGTAGCGATATTTTCTGAACGCACCGCCGATTTGGCTCGACATGGGTAAGGCGGTTAGGGCCCGATAAACTCGGGAAACAACTTCTCGATTTCCGCTTGGAGATCGCCTGGGCCCGGCAGCAACCCGAAATCGTCGAGCATCTGCTTCACGAGCCTGGTTCTGTATGGCCCGATGCCGGACAGGGATTCGATACTCGGGAGGTCGGCGTCGGCGATCCTGTCGGCGAGATCGCCCAGCGTATCGTAGCCCGATGCCGTCAGGATCCGCCGCAATCCTTTGGGCAGGGCCGATTGGCTCACGGGCAAGTCGCGATCGGTTGCTTCGGGCTGACGCTTTCGCAGTTTGGTGGCGGCTGCCTTCTCCCGCTTCAGCGCGCGCCGGATATGGCCGAGCTGGCCCGCGCTGAGCCCGAGTTGGCGCCGGATCGTCCGATACGACAAGCCCGATGCGCGCAGGGTTCGTGCTTCTTTGAGGTTGAGGTTGGCCTGTTCGGGCTGGCTGAGCATGCAACGGATCTTCGAAGGTCGCATGGCCATAGCCCGATGGCCTTGTGCCAGTCGAGTGGCGTGGCTGGAGCCCGTCCTAGGCGAGCAGCGCGTTCGCCCTCCGTTGGAACTCTTCCGCGCGTCGTCTGAACGAGGATGCCACCACGGGATTTCGACAATCGGCTGCCCGGGCCCGTTCCTCCCGCGCGCGATGCTCGAAATAGGAATGTTGATCGACCATCGGGCGTCTCCGGCGTAGGAGACCGGAGCAACCCTGTTTGAAGTCATCGGGTTCCGTGGTCGGAACGGGGTTTCGGTGAGCGGAGGCGGCAATCGGGCCGGAGCGCACCGGATTCCCGGTCCGCAAGCCTGGCCGGGTGCGACTGACGGCGGAAACCGCACGCTTCACATGATTCGGCTGGCGCAGGGCCGCGACTGCGCCGCTTGTCCCGAAATCGCCCGGACAGGTTTCGCCTACTCCGGAACGCGGCATGTACTCCTATGTGAGATCGAACTGTAAATGGGTCTGTCCCGCTTCTTCTCTTTCACCTCGAACGACATCGCGATCGATCTGGGTACCGTGAACACCGTGGTCTATGCGCGCGGCAAGGGTATCGTCCTCAACGAGCCGTCGGTCGTCGCGATCGAGACGCTGAACGGCGTTTCCCGCGTGCGGGCGGTAGGCAGCGAGGCCAAGCTGATGCTCGGCAAGACGCCGGACTATATCCGCACCTACCGGCCGATGCGCGGCGGCGTCATCGCCGACATCGATACCGCCGAGAAGATGATCAAGCATTTCATCGACAAGGCACATGGCGGCCGCAGCCGGCTGCCGCGCCGGCCCGCGATCGCAATCTCGATACCGTCGGGCGCCACGATGGTCGAACGCCGCGCCATCAAGCAGGCGGCGACGAACGCCGGTGCCGGCAAGGTGTTTCTGATCGAGGAGTCGATGGCAGCGGCGATCGGCGCCGGATTGCCCGTGACCGAGCCGGTCGGTGCGATGGTCGTCGACATCGGTGGCGGGACGACCGAGGTGGCCGTCTTGTCGCTGCGAGGGCTTGCGTACAGTACGTCGGCCCGGGTCGGCGGCGACCGCATGGACGAGGCGATCACGTCGGGCATCCGGCGCCGGCACAATATGCTGATCGGGGAATCCACGGCCGAGCGGATCAAGGTCGAGATCGGCTCTGCCATGCCGCCGAAGGACGGGGCGGGCCGCTCGATGCGGGTGAAGGGCCGGGACCTGCTCAGCGGATTCCCGTCGGAAGTCGAGGTGAGCGAGGCCGACGTTGCCGGGTTCCTGTCGGATCTGGTCGGGCAGATCGTGCAAACGGTCCTGTTCTCGCTCGAGCAGACCGGGCCCGAGCTTGCCGCCGACCTGTGTGACCAGGGTATCGTCATGACCGGCGGCGGGAGCCTGCTTGCCCGGATCGATGAGGTGCTTGCCCAGGCGACCGGGCTTCCGGTGGTGGTCGCGGAAAACGCGTTGATCTGCGTGGCGCTGGGTGCAGGCCAGGCGCTCGAAGATCCGGTCTATCAGGGCGTTATGTCGGAATCCTGAGCCCGGCGACGAGTTGCGACGGACCCTCGACGCCATGTGCCGGCAATTGACGGCGCCACGCTCGTGAATCATGACGACAGCGCAACCTTTCGAGCCGCCCGGCTTTATCTCCATTATCGACCGTTGTTGGTCGAGCGCGCGCCTTAGTGGGGGCGTGGAGAGCGAAAGAATGAGATGACGCTGACTGACAAGGCGAAATTCGGCATCCCCGGGCTGGACGACATTACCAATGGCGGATTGACGCGGGGCCGGCTGTTCTTGCTCGAGGGCAGCCCGGGCACCGGCAAGACCACGATCGCGACGCAATTCCTGATCACTGGCGCCGCGGCGGGCGAGTCCTGCCTCTATATCACGCTGTCCGAAACCGACGCCGAGTTTCGCGAGGGAGCCGCCTCGCACGGCTGGGACCTGACGGGAGTCGACATCTTCGAATTGCTTCCGCCCGAGGACCTGCTCGACGAGCAGCAGCAGCAGAGCCTGCTATATTCGTCGGACTTGGAACTGGGGGAGACGACGAGGCGGATCTTCGAGGTCTTCGAACGGGTCAAGCCGCGACGCGTGGTTGTCGACAGCCTTTCCGAGATCATGCTGCTCGCGCAGAGCCCGCTGCGCTATCGCCGCCAGATCCTGGCGCTCAAGCATTATTTCAGCCGCAACGGCGCGACGGTCCTGATGCTCGACGACCTGACGGCGGAGCAGAACGACCGGACGATGCACAGCATCGCACACGGGGTGATCCATCTCGACGAGCTGGCTCCGGACTATGGTGCCGAGCGGCGGCGCACGCGGATCATCAAATATCGGGGACAAAGATATCGCGGCGGCTTCCACGACTTCGTGATCGAGGCGGGGGGCGTGCGGATATTTCCCCGACTCGTCTCGGCCGAGCATCGCACGCAATTCGAGCGTTCCCTGATCACGAGCGATTCGCCTGAGCTCAACGCGCTGCTCGGCGGCGGGATCGAGCGCGGATCGAGCATCCTGATCCTCGGACCCGCGGGCACCGGCAAATCGCTCCTTACGCTCACCTTCGTTGCGACGGCGATCGCGCGGGGCGAATGCGCCGCGATGTTCGTGTTCGACGAGGAACTGGGTCTCTTGTTCAGCCGCGCCCTCGGCCTCGGCATCGATCTGCAGGCGATGGTCGATACCGGGAAGCTGGTGATCGAGCAGGTCGATGCGGCGGAACTGAGCCCGGGCGAATTTTCCGAACGCGTGCGGCGCTGCGTCGAGATACATCAGGCCAAGACGGTCGTGATCGACAGCATCAATGGCTATCAGGCCGCCATGCCCGAGGAGCAGGCGCTGATCCTGCACATGCACGAGTTGCTGCAATATCTGAACCGGCAGGGGGCATCGACCTTCCTGACGGTGGCGCAGCACGGGCTGGTCGGCGACATGAAGGCGCCCGTGGACGTGACGTACCTGGCCGACACCGTGATCCTGCTGCGCTATTTCGAGGCGTTGGGCCGCGTCCGCCGGGCGATCTCGATCATCAAGAAACGCACGGGCGCGCATGAAGACACCATCCGCGAGTATCGTATCGACGGCCGCGGCATCACCCTGGGCAAGCCGCTGACCGGCTTCCACGGAGTCCTGCGAGGCGTCCCGACGCTGGTGAATGGTGGCGGCACGCCGCTGCTGGAAGAGGAGGGTTGAACCCGCATCTCTCCGAACGTGCGCTGATCCTTGCGCCGCATGGCCGCGACGCCGACGTAGCCGCCGCGATGCTGCGCGAAGCCGGCATGGTGAGCCGTATATGCGCGTCGATCGGCCATATCGTCGAGGAAATGGAGAACGGCGCGGGCTTCGGGCTCCTTACCGAGGAGGCGCTTCATACCGCGGATCTCCACGCGCTGGCGCGGTGGATCGCGGAACAGCCGGAATGGTCTGATTTCCCCTTCATCCTGCTGACCGTGCGGGGAGGCGGGCTTGAGCGCAACCCGGCCGCGGCGCGCTATCTTCAGACGCTCGGCAACGTCACCTTTCTCGAGCGGCCGTTCCACCCGACCACGCTGGTCAGCCTGGCCCAGTCCGCCCGGCGGGCGCGGCGCCGCCAATATGACGCCCGCTCGAGACTGGAGGAACTGCACGGCCTCGCCACCGATCTCGAGCAGCGCGTCGAGCAGCGCACCGCCGAACGGCAGCTGGCACTCGAGCAGCTGCACGAAGCGCAGAAGCTGGAGACGCTCGGGCAACTCACCGGCGGCGTGGCGCACGACTTCAACAATCTGCTCACGCCGATCATCGGGGCGCTCGACCTGTTGCAGCGCAAGCTGACGGTCGAGGATGCGCAGGTGCAGCGCTGGATCGCCAACGCCCTGCAATCGGGCGAACGCGCCAAGACGCTGGTGCAGCGCCTGCTCGGCTTTGCGCGGCGGCAGGAATTGCAGAGCCGGCCGGTCGATATCGCGGCGCTGATCGACGGCATGCGCGACCTGATCGCCAGCTCGGTGGGATCGACGATCGAGCTGCGCCTGTGCAGCGGCACCGATCTGCCGCAGGCCATGGCCGATCCGAACCAACTCGAACTCGCGATCCTCAATCTTTGCGTCAACGCGCGCGACGCAATGCCGGACGGGGGCGCGTTGACTATCGAAGCCCGGGAAATATCGGCTTCGGCCGATACCGGCATCAAGCTGTTGCCGGGAAGCTATGTTCGCCTTTCGGTGAGCGATACCGGCACGGGCATGGACGCCGAGACCCTGTCGCGCGCGGTGGAGCCCTTCTTCTCGACCAAGGAGGTCGGGCGCGGCACCGGGCTGGGGCTTTCGATGGTGCACGGATTGACGGCTCAGCTGGGCGGCGCATTCGCCCTGAGCAGCCGGCCGGGTGTGGGTACGCGGGCGGATCTGTTCCTGCCGGTCTCGAGCAATCAGGGGGCGCTGGATCCCGGCGTGTCGCACAGCGCGCCACTCGTATCGTCCAGGGCGCTGTCGATCCTTGTGGTCGATGACGAGGAGCTCGTGCGCAAGGGAACGGCGGAGATGTTGCGCAGCCTGGGGCATCGGGTGGTCGAGGCAGATGGCGGCGCCGAAGCGCTGATGCAGCTCGACGCGATGACGGACATTCAGGTCGTCGTGACCGACTACAAGATGCCGCGGATGGACGGTGCGGAACTCGCGCAGCGGGTCAGGGTCGCCCGGCCGGATATGCCGATGCTGCTGATCTCGGGCTATACCGGGGCCGCAGATCCGATCGCGGACATGCCGCGGCTGAACAAGCCCTTCGGCCTTGTCGAGCTGGCGGATGCTCTGCAGAAGGTGAGCGACCCCGCCTGATCTCAAGGCGTGGGCATCCGATCTATCTGAGCGGCAGCGTCATGTCCGCTTGGCGGCCGGTGCCATGCAACACCACGCGGTCGGCGAAGAAATCCAGCCGCGCGTAGGATGTCTCCGGCGTGTCGAGCATCGCCTTCAGGTTGACGTAGTGGATGCCGGCGCGGACGCCGTAATTGCCTTCGTGGTTATGGCCGTTGAGCCAGATCTTCGCCGAGGGGTGGCGCTCGAGCAGTGCCCGCACGGCTGGCGCGTTCCACAGATTGTGGGGGTTTTCGGGCCAGAGCGGGAAATGGCTGAACAGCATCGCCTTCAGCCCCTTGGCATCGGCGTCGGCGAGCTGTGCGTCGATCCAGCGCAGCTGCGCGTCGCCGATGCCGCCGTCCCATAGCGGCTTGTCGGCATACAGCGCGGCGTGCGCGTCCATGCTGCGCTTGTGCTCGGCGCTTCCCTCGGGCCAGGCATAGCTGCTGAGATCGTTGCCGTCGGTGACGATGAACAGCCAGCCGTGCTGGGCGAAGCTATAATAGCGCGCAGGCATGCCGAGTTTGGCGGGAATCTGGAGCTTGTGCGCATCGTCGACCGCGAATTCGTGGTTGCCGAGCACGAAGTGCCAGGGATGCCGGAGCTTGCGCGCCACCGGCAGCAGCGCGTCGTAGCTCGCCCAGTCCTTGTCGATGAAATCGCCGAGATGGACGACGAAGGCGAGCTTCTGCCGGTTGAAGTCCGCCACCGCGGCGGCGAGCTTGTCGGGCGTAGTGTGGTAGAGACGCGGCGGTTCGTCGGGTTCGGCGGCGTACTGGGCGTCGGCGATCGCACTGATGCTGAAGATCGGCTTCGCCTCGTCCGGCTGCGGCGCGGCATTCGCACCCAATCCGATCAGCGCTGCCAACATGATCCCCAAGCGCATGACATTCTCCGCCGTTCCGAAACGGCGTGCCTAGGACGCGATTGTTTCAGATTGAGAACGCACGAGGCAAGTCCCAGGGCGATTGTCACGCGCGCTTCACGGATCGAGCCTAGCGCTTGCCGTGACTCGGGGCGAATCCGGAGCGGGGAGGCAGATGATGACGGCGCCAGCGCGGCTGCCTGGCCGGCTTCCCCATGGAATGCCGGCACGATGAACGAGATCACGGCCATCGCCGCGCGCCGCGGCGCGGACGGCGAGGATGCGGAGCTGCGCCGTGCGCTCCAGCGCTTCGTCGAGGGCCGATTGCGGGATCGCGGCGAGGGCGAGGATATCGTCCAGGAAACCTATGTCCGCCTCTACGACTATCGCCGCACGCGGCCGGTCGCCGATGTCGGCGCCTTCTGCTTCGCGGTGGCACGCAACCTGGTCCACGACCATTTCCGCCGGCACAAGGCCCTGCCGGCCACCGGCGAGCTGGCCGAAGACATCGTCTGTCCCCAGCCGCGCGCCGAGGAAGTGCTCGATTACCGGCAGCGCGTGGAGATATTGGTGTCCGCGCTCCGGGTAATGCCCCCGCTGCGGCGCGAGGTGTTCCTGCGCCGGCGGCTCGACGATATTCCCGCCGCGGTGATCGCGAAGGATCTGGACCTCAGCATTTCGGCGATCGAGAAGCATTGCAGCCGCGCGCTCGCCGATCTGCGCGCGGCGCTCGAGCGCCGTGGCCTGCCCGCGGGAGCCCGCGCATGAGCCGCCGCGCGCTTCGCAATGCAGCCCATTGGTCGCTCGCTGACGGCAGCGGCCAGGCGCCGCCCCGCGCCGCGGACGTCCGGGCGACGCTCGAGGATCCGGCGCTCACCGAAGCCCTGGAGCAGGTCGCCGGGTTCGGCCGCCTGTCCGATGGCGACATCCGCGCGATGCGCGCCGCGCGGCGGCGGAATGTCACCGCGCTGGGCGTTGTCGCGCTGGTCTCGGTGGCAGGCGTGGCCGGGTGGCACCAGCAATGGTTCGCGGGCACATCGGCACCGGTCGTCGCGCATTACGAGACGCAGCGCGGGCAGCAGCGCGACGTGAAGCTGGCGGACGGATCGACGCTTCACCTGAACGGCGCGACCAGCATCGACGTGACGCTGAGCGACAAGGAGCGCGTCGTCGCGCTCAACCAGGGCGAGGCCTATTTCGACGTCGCGCACGAAGCGAAGCGGCCGTTCGTCGTCAATGCCGGCGATTCGACAACGCGGGTGCTCGGCACCGCGTTCGACGTCGATGTCGCGCGCGGCGAGGTGAAGCTGTCGGTCTATCGCGGGCGGGTGCGGTTCGGCAGTGCTTCCTATGCGGCGGGCAGCGTCGAGGTGCCGGCAGGCTGGCGCTCGCGCTTCAGCGAAGGCGTCGCGCGCAAGCCAACGCGCTTTGACGCGACGCAGCAGGATTGGCGCCAGGACTGGGTCGATACCGACGATATGCGGCTGGTCGATTTGGTCGACGCGCTCAATCGGCGTGGCGGCCCGGTGGTGATGGACCCGCCGCGCAAGCTGGGTGGGATCGCGTTGTCCGGGCGTTTCAAGCTTGATAATTCACGGCAATTGCTCGACGCGATCGGCCCCGCTTATGGCTTTGCGGTCGTGAAGGAAGGCGACAAGTTGCGGCTGGTCGCGGCGGGCGATTGAGTCTCGCAATTGACATCTATATGTCATTGCGCTGCAGCAAAATTCTTTTGTCCGGACCGGGCCGAAAGTCCCGTCCTCCGTTCGAGGCGCACGAGCGTCTGAGCGGAGGAATATCATGGACTGCAAAAAGGGACTTTCGTTGATCGCGCTGGCAATGGCGCTGGCCGCGCCGGCAATGGCGCAGGCGCATGGCGCCGAAGTGAGCTTCGCGCGCCAGATGCATTTCGACATCGCGGCATCGGACCTGCGCACCGCCATCTCGCAATTTTCCAAGGCGACGGGCGTCCAGGTCGTGGTCGCGCCCAATGCCGTTTCGGGCCGCCGCACGACCGGCGTTCGCGGCGCCTTCACGGTGCGTGAGGCGCTCGACCAGCTGCTGCGCGGTACCAACCTGGCGGCTTCGGTCCGCGGTGGTGTGGTCGTGCTGACGCCGTCCGCCGCTTCGGCGCCGCGCCATGCCGCGCGCCCGGCGACCGTGCGTGTGGCCGATACCGACGAAGCCCCGGTGCAGACCGCCGAGCAGGCCGAGCCCGAAGCCACCGAGATCGTCGTGTCCGGCTATCGCAAGAGCCTGGCCGCCGCGCAGGACCTGAAGCGCCGCGCGGTGGGCGCAGAGGACGATATTCTCGCCACCGATATCGCCGCCTTTCCCGACCTGAACCTGGCTGAATCGCTCCAGCGCATTCCCGGCGTCGCGATCACCCGCGACAGCGGCGAAGGCCGCCAGATCGCACTGCGCGGCCTGGGCGCCGATTTCACGCGCACCCAGCTCAACGGCATGGAAGTGCTCGGCAACACCGCATCGGGCATGGACAATCGCGGCGCGGTCAGCCGTTCGCGCTCGTTCGACTACAGCCTGTTCGCGTCGGAGCTGTTCGGTCGCGTCGCGGTGCAGAAGTCGTTTTCGGCCGAGCAGGACGAGGGCGGCATCGCCGGCACCGTCCAGCTGACCAGTGCCAAGCCGTTCGACTATGACGGCTCGAAGTTCGTGGTCTCGGCCAAGGGCCAGACCAACGACAACACCAGCGGCATCACTCCGCGCGTCGTCGGCCTCGCTTCGGTTCATCACGGCGATTTCGGCGCGCTCGTCTCGGTCGCCTATAGCGAGATCAAGACCAACGAGTTCGGTTATCGCAACTGGGGCTGGAGCAAGCTGAAGTTCGCCGATTCCAATATCGGCCCGAACATCGATGCGGCCACGCGCGCGCAACTGACCTCCGGCAACGTCTACATGCCAACGGCCCAGTCGCCTTCCAGCTGGTACGACGATCGTCGCCGCCTCGGCATTACCTCGTCGCTCCAGTATCATCCGGGCACCAACTTCAAGCTCGATGTCGATTTCCTCTATGGCCGCCTGTGGGACAATCGCGACGATTACGCCCTTGCCAGCGCGGGCACCAACGCGCTGACCGGCGGCATCAACGCCGCCACGGTCATTCAGAGCGCGGTGATCGACAACACCAACACCCTGCGCGCGGCGAGCTTCACCAATGTCGACGAGCGCTCCGAGCACCACATCGTGGAGAACCACACCGACTTCTATCAGGGCGTGGCCAATGCGACCTGGGACATCACCGACCGCCTGAGCGTCCATGCGCTGGGCGGCTATGAGGAATCGGACTTTCGCCAGCCGGAGTTCGACAAGGTGTTCATGGAGCTGAAGAATACCGGCTTCAGCTACGACACCCGTCCGACCATCCCGGTCAACACCTATACCAAGGATCTGACTGATCCGAACAACTGGACCCTGCAGCGCCTCGATACGCAGGAGAACTCGATCACCAGCCAATATGCGAATGGCAAGATCGACGCGGCCTACAAGCTGAGTGACACGCTGACCTTCAAGACCGGCGGCGAGTTCAAACATTTCATCAACAGCGCCTTCCAGTACAACAACAAGGTCTTCCACAACGTCCCGGCGAACGTGGCCATCCCGAACGAGCTGAAGCAGACGGTGGGCGTCGACACGCTGCTCCAATATGTCGTGGGCAATGTCGACGGCGTCTACGGGCTGATCGGCGATCCGCGGAACCTCGGCCCCGCCAATCTCCAGGCCGGTAGCGACTATAAGGTCGACGAGCAGACCTGGGCCGGGTTCGCCCAGTTCGATCTCGATACGATGATCGGCGGCATGCGGCTGCGCGCTAATGCCGGCCTGCGTTATTATTCGACCGACCTTACCTCGTCGGGCCACCTGACCACCCCGAACGGGCTGGTTCCCGTCTCGGTGCCGACGAACTCGCACGGTTGGCTGCCCGCGGCCAATGCCGCGCTCGACGTCGCCAAGGACGTGGTGGTCCGCCTGAGCGCAAGCCGCAACGTCAACCGTCCGGGCCTGGGCGACCTCGCGGCGGCCGGCTCGATCACGACCCGCCCGAACGGCGGCAGCGTGAGCTTCGGCAATCCGTTCCTGAAGCCGTACAAGGCGACCTCGGTCGAAGGGTCGGTGGAATATTACATGGACGCGCACGGCTTCGCGTCGATCGGCTTCTTCTACAAGCACATGGACAGCTTCATCGTCCCGTCGACGCAGCAGATCCCCTACAGCCAGACGGGCCTGCCGGACTCGCTGCTCATCCAGGGCGAGACCCCTGCCACGATCTTCGACGTCTCGCAGCCGATCAACGGCCCGGGCGCCGACATCAAGGGCCTTGAAGTCGCATTCCAGCACGACTTCACCTTCCTGCCGGGCGCGCTCAAGCATCTGGGCGTCGTCGCCAACGGTACCTGGTTCGACGGGCACCAGCAGGTGGCGTTCGGTTCGGTGCCGAACCAGGTGTTCGTCCGCATGCCGCTGTTCAACCTCTCGAAATGGGCGGCCAACGCGACGCTTTATTACGAGAATTCGCTGTGGGGCGTGCGCGTGTCGGATGCCTATCGCAGCAAATATTTCACCGGCCAGGGCAGCGCGACCGACAATGTGGGCGATTTCATCAAGGCCACCAACAATGTCGACTTCCAGGCCCATTACAACATCACGCCGCATATCCGCCTGATCGCGGAGGGCATCAACCTGACCAACGAGCCGATCCAGCAGGCGATCGGCCCGGATCGTACCGAGGTCTATACGACCGCCGGCCGCACCTTCACCTTCGGCTTCAGCGCCGAGTTCTGAGGACGAGACGATCCCCGCCCGGCGTGTCCGGGCGGGGATTTTCCCGTCAGGGGAAGGGCGCGCGGCGTTCCCAGCCGCGATTGCCGCCGCCGTCGACCAGGCGGAAGCCTTGTCCTGCATCCAGCACGCCCGCGCCGCGCAGGCCGGTCGCGACGCTGTTGCGGACGATCGCCTCGCCCGGCGACTGGAGCTGGAACGCGGAGGTTCCCGCGCCGCGGACGGTCAGCCCGTCGATCGTCACCCCGCGGATCGCCTTGCCGTGGAACTGGACCGCCTCGTAGCCGCTGTCGAGCAGCAGCGTGTCGGCGATCTCGATCCGCGCCGCGATCGGATGGTCGAGCGCGAAGAACCACAGCGCCCCCACGCCGAAGCGCCAATTGGGATCCATCACTCCGCCGCGCGCGACCATGTTGCCGGCAAGACGGATCGTGCCCGCGAACGGCGTCGCGTCGAAGCGCGTCCCGAAGTGCAGGCCGCCGCCCTGGGTGACGATGTCGGCGACGAGATTGTCGTCCACGCTTATGTCGCGGCCGCCATAGATGGCGATGCCGTTCGCCAGCACCGGCGCGATCACGGTGTTGCGGCGGAAGACGTTGCCCGCATTCTCCCGTTCGTGCGACCACATGGCGAGGCCGTCGTCGCCCAGATTTCGGAAGAAGCTGTCCTCGACCACCGAGCGGGTGACGCCGCGATGGAAGTTCACGCCGTCGGCCATCTGGTCGTATACGCGCAAGCCGCGCACGGTCAGCCGGTCCATCGGCCCGTCCAGCCACAGGCCGACCTTGGTGTGCTGGATCCACAGGTCCGCGATCGTCGAATTGCTGAACGCGCCGCCCACGCCCTGGAGCTGGGCGCTGTCGACGCGTTCGGCGACCTCGCCCAGGATCGCGAAGTCGCGCAGCTCGACATGGTGCGCATCCTTGCCGAATATGCCGACGCCGTCGCCGGCCAACTCGCTATGCCAATGTCCCGCGCCGGCGAGCGTGACCCGGTCCAGGTCGAGATGGCCGTCGATGCGATAGGTGCCGGGCGGGATCCAGACGGTGCCGCCGCCGGCGATCGCCTTGCGGAACGCCGCGAGCGAACTCCGGCCGCCGCCGGGATCGGCGCCGAAGTCGAGGACGGATCGCGCGCCGGGCGGCATCGGTCGGGGCGGCGGCACGCGCTCGAAATCGGCGAGATCGATGATCGTCCAGGGAGTCGCATCACCGGCTTCCCGGCGCAGCGTCACGCGGGTTCCCGCCGGAAGCAGGCGCCCCAGCTTCAGCCGGACATGATCGTAGAAATGGTGCGCAGCGCCGTCGGCGGGGCGGTTGGTGAAGGGGTAGCGGCCATACAGCCAGGCGTAGCGCGAGGTGAGCGGCAGCGTAGCGATCCGCGCGCCATCGGCGAACAGGGCGAGGCGGCCATCGAGCCCGCGTCCGTCGGGCGAATCGGGCAGCGCGTAGCGCAGGGTGATCGCGTCCGCCGGAGCCGGGAGGACGAAGACCAGCGCCTGCTCGGCGTCGAGCCGGACTGCCCTTCGCCCCGAGGCTTCGGCGGCGAAGCTCCCGAAGCTGCGATCGGGGCCGATCACGGTGCCGGTGGTGCGACCGTCCTCCGCCTCCAGCGTGACGAAGGGCATCGCCGCGCCACGCCCGACGCTCTCGGACGGGGGCAGCGCCGCGATGGTGGCCGGCGTGGGATCGTCGGGCGATACCCCGGCCAGCAGCATGGCGGCGGCCAGTGCGGTGCGCATCAGCGCTTCAGCGTCTCGGCGATCGCGACGCGAACCCGGTGCATCAATTCGGGGTCGAGCGCGCCCTGGATGCCCCGGCGGTCGATGGGCAGGTGCGCGCCCGGCGCCCCGTGATCCTGGAATACGTAATGATCGAACAGTGCTCGCCAACTCTGCCGGTGCGCCCCGGGCAGGTTCTTGACCGCCACCATGGCATGGAGCAGCGCCTGGATCGGATGCCCCGCATGGTCGCCCGGCGGGGTCCACCAATAGTTGACGAGCATGTTCATCGCGTCGATCGACTGGACATGGTGCCACCACAGATAGGGGATGTAGAGCGCATCGCCCGGCTCGAGCTCCGCGCTCTGCGCCGTGGCCATCGCGTCGGCGAAGCGGGGGTAGCGGGTCAGGTCCGGTGCACGGAAATCGACCATCGAGATGGTCGGGCCGGCGGGCGTCCGCTCGAATGGCCCCGGATAGAGGTTCGCGACCTGATCGGGCGGGAACAGGGTGAAGCGCCGGCGGCCGGCGACGACGCAGGCGATGTTCTCCGACGGATCGTGATGCGCCGCCACGGTCACGCGGTTGCCGATCCAGACGCGCGGCTCCGGTGCCTCGGACAGCAGGGGCATGGCGTTGTCCGTCTCGAACCCGGGAAGGTTCGCGCGGACCGGCACCGATTGCAGCGCGAGCGCAGTCGGACGGGCATCGTCCAGCGCGTTGAGGAGCAGGTCGAGCGCTGCGGCGAGCGTCACCTGGTCCGCGCGGAAATTGAAGCCGGTCAGATCGGCGTCGTAGAAGAAGCGGCCCTCGATGCCGGGCGGGCCGAGCATCGCGCGGACGGGCAGGCCGGCATCGAAGCGGCGCAGATAGGCGCTCAATGCGGCCGGGGAAGAGCGGCCCGCGGCGATCACCGGCCACCCGGAGACCGCGCCGCGCAGCACCACCGGGCGGCCGGCGGGAAGGATCTCGTGCCGGAACCGCTCGACGGTCACGTCGCGCATTTCGGGTAGCGGAGCAGGGGTCTTCGGCGCTTGGTTCATCATTCACTCATGCGGGGGCTTGAAACTGCACGCTTAAAGTCGCGCCAGACCATGCTAGAGACGCGTAACGAAGTGCCTTCGGGGGAACCAATGTCAAGCCGTCCGACGATCAAGGAAGTCTCGAAGATCGCGGGGGTCTCGTTCAAGACCGTCTCGCGCGTGCTCAACAACGAGAAGCATGTCAGCGAAGAGACGCGCCGCCGTGTCGAGGAAGTCGTCGCCCGGCTCAACTTCCGGCCGAGCCACGCCGCGCGCACGCTGGCCGGACGGCGATCGTTCCAGGTGGCTCTGCTCTACGACAATCCCAGTCCCTATTATGTCTACCACGTCCAGTCGGGCGCGCAGCAGCGCTGCACCGAGCTCGGCTATCGCCTGCTCCTCCAGCCGATCGACAGCGAGGCGCCGGACCTGATCTCCAACGTCATGGCGCTGGTCGACGAGGCGCATCTGGACGGGCTGATCCTTTCGCCGCCGGTGACCGAGAAGGGCGACCTGCTCGAGGCGCTGGACCGGCGCGGCTTGCCCTATGTGCGGATCGCGCCGGGCGCGCACAAGGAAGACGGCATGTCGGCGACGATGGACGACGTCGCTGCAGCGCGCGAGCTGACGCGCCACCTGATCGATCTGGGACATCGCGCGATCGCCTTTATCCGCGGTCCCGAGAGCCATGTCTCCTCCTCCGATCGCCTGGCGGGCTATCGCGCCGAGCTCGAGGCGCATGGCATCGCCTTCGATCCGCAGCTGGTGGTGGCGGGCGATTACAGCTTCCAGTCGGGCTGTGAGTCCGCGCGGACCTTGCTGGCGCGGACGCCGCGACCCACGGCTATCTTCGCGGGCAATGACGATATGGCGGCCGGCGCTCTCGCGGTGGCGCACGAGGGCGACATTGCCGTACCGGAGGCACTGTCGATCGCCGGCTTCGACGATTCGGATCTCGCCAAGGCGGTTTGGCCGCCGCTCACCACGATCCGCCAGCCGGTGCGCGAGCTCGCCTATGCCGCGGCGGATCTCATGCTGGCGGGCAATGCACCCGAGCCGCGCATCACGCTGGAGCACAAGCTGATGGTGCGCTCGACGACGGGACCCGCACCGAAGGCCTGACACGATCAGAGCGCGCGGAAGCGGAAATCCGTGAAGCGGGCGGTGCCGCTGCCCGCCGAATAGAGGCCGGGCCGCAGCATCAGGAAGCCGCCGCGGACATTATGGTGGTACCCCGAGACTTCCATGCCTCGATCGAAACGCTGCCAGGTCGCGCCGCCGTCTCCGCTCAGATGATAGGCGACGATGTGGCGATTGTTGGTCAGGCGCATCCGTAGCTTGCGTCCATATGGGTTCGCAGGCCGGCCACGCTCGATACCGTATTGGTGCGTGACGAAGCGCTTCTCGTCGAAGCCAAGTCCGGCATAGAGCTTTTCGTCATAGAAGAGCAGCAGCCCGGCAGTGCCGCCCGGCGCGATCTCGATCTCGCATTCGAATTGATAGGCCTGATCGCCGGCGATCAGCAGTAGAGGCGCGGAATCGCTGGGTGCCTTGCCGCGCGCGTCCAGCAATAGTGTGTTATCGGCGACACGGATGCGGCTGCGCTCGTCGGGCCCCGGCTTGAAGAAATTCCACTTGCTGCCGAGCGCCAGCGTCGAAAAATCGTCCGACAGGGGCTGGCCATGCGGCTGCGCGGTGCCGCCTTTGGGCTTGGCGATAGGGCGGGAGAGGTCGCCGCCCTGCATCCGGAACCAGCCGTCCGCGGTCCACTCGACCGGATCGAGCAAGGTCTGGCGGCCGAGCGTCCAGAAGCCGTTCTCATAGCCGTGATACACCGCCCACCAGCTCTTGTCGGGCCCCTCCACCAGGGTGGCATGGCCGCGCGACCACCAGCGCTCGTCGAGGCTTATGGTGCGGACCAGCGGGTTGTGCGGGCAATCCTCCCACGGTCCCGCGAGCGATCTCGAGCGCGCCGCGATCACCATATGCCCGGTCGGGGGGCCCGCCGTGCCGCCGACTGCGGTGATCAGGTAATAATAGTTGCCGTGGCGCAGCACCTTCGGCCCTTCGGGCGAGAAACCCTCGACGTCCCAGGTGTCGGGATAGCGCCAGGGGTCATAGACATGTTCGACCTTGCCGATCGTCGACAGGCCATCGTCGGCTAGCCGGATGCGATCCCCGCCCGAGAGGAACAGCCAGCGCGTACCGTTCTCGGCCACGGCATGGCCCGGATCGATATGCTCGTGCAGGCCCAGGTCGACGGGCTCGCTCCACGGCCCCTCGATCCGGTCGGCCCAGATCACATGGATCGTGTTGGGCGAGGCCTTTACGGGCACGTAGAGATAGAAGCGGCCGGCATGCTTGCAGAGCTCGGGCGCCCAGACCGATCCGATATTCCTGGTCAGCGCCGCGACCCTGGGCTGCCAGTTCACCAGGTCGCGCGAATGCCAGATGACCAGCCCCGGATAGGAATCGAAGGTCGAGAAGGTCATGTAATAGTCCGCCCCGTCCTTCAGGATGCTGGGGTCGGGATGGTCGCCGGCGATCAGCGGATTGAGGAAGCGGCCGTCACCGAGATCGGCGACGCGCTGATTGTCGAAGCCGCGGCGCCAATCGGGCGCGGACCTGCCCTGGGCCAGCGCGGGAAGGGGCAGGCCCGCCGCCAGCGCGGTGCCGATCGCGGTGCGTCGCGTGATGCTCATGACACCGGTGTACCTCAGGTTTCGACGCACGCAAACGCCTGCATGTTAACCGCAAGTCTCAGCCAAACAGCGTCCCGGGGCAGCACATCGGTTAACCATCAAACGCGCTGGCGCAAATCGTAAACAAGTTGTTAACTTCTGCGCATGCAACGCCAACTCGTCCTTGAGGGCAACGCCCGCCGCCATCCTTTCCGCCAGCACATGCGCCGCGTCTCCGCGGTGGAGCAAAAGTCGCGCGATGACAGCGACATCAAGCTGTTCGTGCTGAGCTTCACCGCCTTCTTCGTCTGCTTCTATACGTTCATACTCTGAGCGCTTGCGCCGCGACGCGCACGAGGGCAGCGACGAGGCATGATTCCGCTTCTTCTGGCCGCCGCGCTCGCTGCGATTCCCGCCGGCCCGATGCCGCGCAGCGCCCCGACTTCATGGATCACTCCTGCGGATCATCCCGCCGAGGGGCTCCGCTCCGGACAGCAGGGTGACGTATCGTTCACGCTCGATGTCGATGCCACGGGCCGGGTCAGCGATTGCACGATCACCAGGGCGAGCGGCTTTTCCGTTCTCGATCGAGCCACCTGCTGGTTGGTGCAACGCCGAGGGCGGTTCACCCCGGCCACCGATGCCGCCGGAAATCCGGTGGCAGGGGCGTGGCCGGACCATTTCAACTGGACACTACCCCGGTAGCTGCTCGTCGTCCGAGCGCGGGACATCGCCTGCCAGGTGCAGGCGCCGGGCGCACCAGGCCGAGGCGAGGCAGAGCAGTACGACCACCCACAGCGCATCCTCGACATTGATGCCAGGGATATTGGTCACGCCGAAGATGCCGACCGATCCGAACACCATGAAGCCCGAATTGACGATGTTGTTGGCCGCCACCGTCCGTGCGGTCTGCGACTTCTCCACGGTGGTGGTGAGGAAGGCATAGAGCGGCACGACGAACATGCCCCCGGTGATCGCGATCATCGCGAGATCGAGCAGGATGTGCCAGGCGGAGGGCAGGGCGATGAAGTGCATCGTCTTCAGCAACGGGCCGTCGTTCACCGGCCAGAACTTCGCGGCGAAATAGAAATCGACGACGAACACCGCCATCACCAGCACCGAAGGGACGGCGTAGCGCGCCGAGACATGGCCCTTGAGCAACCTGTTGATGATCACCGATCCGATCGCGATGCCGACCGAGAAGATACCGAGAAAGACCGAGGCGACGTCCTTCTGCGCGTGGAAGACGTTCTTGACGAGCGGCGGAAACAGCACGCCGAGTACCGCGGCGATCGTCCAGAACACGCTGATCGCGATGATCGCCAGATACAGCCGGCGGATATGCATCGTCGCGGCGATCAGGCGGTAGGAGGCGCGGAAGATGTTGTAGTCGAGCTTGAGCTTGGTCATCGGAGGCGCGGCGGGGATCTGGAGCGATGCGAACCAGCCGATGATCGCGACGCCGACTACCGCGAAGGCCGCGGCATGCGAACTGATCACGCCGCCGGCGATCGTGCCGAACAGGATGGCGATATAGGTGCCGGCCTCGACCATGCCGGTGCCGCCCAGCACGTCGTCTTCCTTCAGGTGCTGTGGCAGGATCGCATATTTGATCGGCCCGAAAAAAGTCGAATGGATCCCCATGCCCACCAGTGCGACCAGCATCAGCGGAAGGCTCTTCAGGAAGATGCCGGTTGCGCCAACCAGCATGATCAGCACCTCCGCCGCCTTGATGAGCCGCATGATCTTCGCCTTGTCGTAGCTGTCGGCCAGCTGGCCGGCGAGGGCGGAGAACAGGAAATAGGGCAGGATGAAGATGCCGGTGGCGATCGCGCTGAACCGCGTCTCGTCCTCCACCGAATTGAAGATCTGGTACGTCGCGAAGAAGATCATCGCGTTCTTGAACAGATTGTCGTTGAAGGCCCCGAGGAACTGGGTGACGAACAACGGCAGGAACCGGCGCTCCCTCATCAAGCCGAGCGCACCTATCATTTGTGAACCTTGCTCCCAACCGGCGGAAATAGCCGCCAAACGAGCGCGCGGCATAGCCGAGCACCGGGCGACGCGGCAACGGAAATTCCCTCGGCGCTTGCGGCGGCGGCCGGGCAAGGCCATGTCCCGCTTTGGATCGGCCTGCCGATCCGGTATCCGTCCCCCTCCCGTTCGAGGTCGGGCAATGCTAGGACGCGGTTCGATGCTGACCCTGCCCAACATTCTGACCTTGTCGCGAATCCTGGCGATTCCGCTGCTTGCGGGCTTCCTCTGGTGGCCGGAATGGCGCGAGGGCTATGCCATCGCCTTCGTGATCTACTGCCTGATGGGGGTCACCGATTATTTCGACGGCTATCTGGCGCGGGCGCAGGGTACCGTCTCGAAGCTCGGCGTGTTCCTGGATCCGATCGCCGACAAGATCATGATCGCCGCCGTCATCCTGATCCTTTCGGGCAAGGGGGTGATCGACGACTGGAACCTGATCGCGGCGCTGGTGATCCTTGTCCGCGAGATCGCAGTGTCGGGGCTGCGCGAGTTCCTGGGCGGGCTGCAGGTCTCGCTGCCCGTGTCGCGCCTCGCCAAGTGGAAGACGACGCTCCAGCTCGCCGCGTTCGGCCTGTTGATCCTGTCCGGTGCGCTGCCGCAATGGCCGTGGATGCAGACCGTCAGCCTCACCGCGCTCTGGGTGGCGGCGGGGCTCACCGTGATCACCGGTTGGGACTATCTGCGCGTCGGCCTGAAGCACATGGACACGTAATGGCGATCACCTTGCTCTATTTCGCCTGGGTGCGCGAAGGCGTCGGCAGCGGCGAGGAGCAGGTTGATCCGCCAGAGGCGGTCCGCACCGTCGCCGATCTGGTCGCCTGGCTGGCGACGCGCAGCCCCGGCCATGCCGAAGCGCTGGCCCGGCCCGAGAAGCTGCGTGCCGCGATCGATCAGCGCTTCGTGCCGCTCGCCACCCCGCTGGGCGATGCCCACGAGGTGGCGCTGTTCCCGCCGGTGACGGGCGGATGATCCGGGTCTCGGTCCAGCCCGCGCCGATCGATCTCGGCACCGAGATCGCCGGGGTCGAGGCAAGGGGGGCGGGCGCCATCGCCAGCTTCACCGGCACGGTACGCGGCGACGACGGCGTCACCGAGCTGATGCTCGAACATTATCCCGGCATGACCGAAGGCGCGCTGGTCGCGCTCGCCGAGGAGGCGATGGTACGCTGGGGGCTCATCGCGGTGACGATGGTCCACCGTATCGGATCGATGGAGCCGGGCGACCGCATCGTCTTCATCGCGACCGCGGCGTCGCACCGCGCGGCGGCGCTCGAATCCTGCGCCTATCTGATCGATCGGCTCAAGACCGACGCGCCCTTCTGGAAGCGTGAGCGGCGCGGTGACGATGCGACCTGGGTGGAAGCGCGGGACAGCGATGCGGCGGCGGCGAAGCGCTGGGACTGAGCCGGTCCGACGGGTCGATCGCCGCGCCTCAATCCTGCCCGGGAAGCGATTTCGCGGCCAGCCTGGCGATGCTGTCCTCGACGCTGTAGCTGCTGCGCGCGACGAGATCGCCGGCGCCGCCAGCCGCCAGCACGTCGCGCACGGGGTCGCGGGCGCGTGCCAGTAGCAGCATGATGCCGCGCATCTTCAGGCGCGCGTCGAACTCGATCAGCGCGTCGAGCGCGGTGCTGTCGAGGTCGAAGGTCTGCTCGAGGCTGACGACGACCGTCTTCACCTCCGGTTCCGCCGCCTGGCGATCCGCGATCAGGGCGAGCACGCGCTCGGCATTGGCGAAGAAGAGCGGTTCCATCGGGCGCCAGATCGCGACGCCGCGGATCTCCACTGCGTCGGGATGGCGCGCCAGATCGACGAAGTCGTGGCTGTCGCCCAGCCGACCAAGCCGAACGAAGTCGGGCGCGGCCATCTTGCGGATCAGCGCCGCGACGGAGAGCAGGATCGCGAACAGCATGCCGTTGAGGATGCCCAGCGCGAGTACGCCGACCGCGGCGGCGAGCGCGACATACTGGTCTTTGCCGAGCCGCCACAGCCGGATCAGCGGCGCGGGATCGAGCGCATGGCCGAGCGCCGCCATCACCACCGCAGCGAGCACGGCCTGCGGCAGGTGCGCGACCAATGGCGCGGCGAGCAGCATCAGCGCCGCAAGGCCGATCGCGGCGAACACCCCCGCGGCGCGGCTGGCGGCCCCCGCTGCTTCGCTCGCCGATCCGGCCGAGAAGCCTGCGCCGACGGGCATGCCCTGCACCAGCGCCGATGCGAGGTTGGCGACGCCCAGTGCGCTCAGCTCGCGATTGGGATTCAGCGTGTCGCCATGGCGCAGCGCCAGCGCGCGCATCGTCCCCCAGCTCTCGGCGAACAGGATCAGCACCAGCGGCAGCGCCAGCTCGGCGAGATGCGACAGCGTCCGCCAGGGGATAGGCGCCAGATGGGGAAGGCTGGGCCAGACGTTGATCCGCCCGACCACCGCGACGCCATGCGAGGGCAGGTCGAGCAACATCGACAGCGCCACCCCGCCGGCGAGCACGACCAGCCCGCCAGGCAGCATCGGGAAGCGCCGCAGCGCGAGGAGGATCGCCAGCGCCGTCATGCCGACGACGAGCGTGACCGGGTTCCATTGCGCGATCCCTGCGACGAGGCCGAGCGTGAGGCGGAAGATATCGGCTTCGTGAAGGTCGATGCCGACGAGCAGCGGCAATTGCTTGAGGATGATCGTGATCGCCAGCCCGAACGCGAAGCCGCGCAACACCGGTCGCGAGACGAAGCCGGTGAGGCCGCCCAGGCGCGCGACGCCGGCGGCGAAAAACATCAGCCCGACCATGCCGACCGTCACCGTCGCCAGCAGGATGCGAAGCTCGGGCGGCCCCGCCAGCGCGCCGAGCGACGCGGCGAGGATCGCAGCGGAGGAGGAGGTGGGCGAGACGATCGCGAACCGGCTGCGGCCGATCAGCGCATAGGCCAGGCACCCCGCGATCGCCGCGACCAGCGCGTGCTGCGGCGGCAGGCCGGCGATGCCCGAATAGGCGACGGCTTCGGGGAGCAGCAGCCCGGCGATCGATATTCCCGCGACGATATCGGCCCGCTGCATCCTGGCGATGCTAATGGAAAAGCGGGGCCTGGCAAATATGGAGGCATCGAGGCGGAAGCGATTGAACGGCTTCTCCCATCTGTCACCCCGGCCTTGTTCCGGGGCCCACTGCCCCTGGGGTCATGTGCGTCAATGGTCGAGCGCTCGCTCGCTCATTCAATGCGCCGCTTGCCTAGCCGTGGACCCCGGAACAAGTCCGGGGTGACGATCGATGGGACGTTCCTAGTGCGAGTCCTTCAGCACGCCCGCCAACAGCCGGAAGTCGCGCTCGCGCGGAGAAGCCTTGCGCCAGACCAGGGCGATGTGGCGGGCGGCATTGTCCGCTTCGAGCGGCCGTGCGGTAACGTGGGTGTGATCGAGGATGCCGGCGTCGATCGCCATCTCGGGCAGCATCGTCACGCCCAGCCCGTTGTCGACCATCTGGACCATCGTGTGCAGCGAGGTGCCCATCATCGTCGCCTCGGCGCGCAGCTCCGGACGGTTGCACGCGGCAAGGGCGTGATCCTTCAGGCAATGCCCGTCCTCGAGCATCAGCAGTCGCGTCTCGTCGATCGCGGCGGGGCGGATCATTGGCGTGGCGTCCATCTCGCCTTCGCGGAAGGCGACGAACAGGCGATCGTCGAACAGCGGCGCCGCCTCGACATCGCCGCATGAGAAGGGAAGCGCGAGCAGCACGCAATCGGTGCGGCCATGGTTGAGGCCCTCGCAGGCCTGGCCGCTCGTCTCCTCGCGCAGATAGAGCTTGAGATCGGGATATTCGTTGCGGAGCTTGGGGAGGATGCGGGGAAGCAGGAACGGCGCGATAGTCGGGATCACGCTCATCCGCATCTCGCCCGACAGCGGCCGGCCTGCCGCGCGCGCGAGGTCGCCCAGCTCATCGGCCTCGCGCAGCACGCGCCGCGCCTTGTCTACGATCCGCTCGCCCAGCGGGGTGAAACGGACGACGCGACGGGTACGCTCGACCAGCACCACGCCGATCAGCGTTTCGAGCTCGCGAATGCCGGCGGAGAGCGTCGACTGGGTGACGAACATCGCCTCGGCCGCGCGGCCGAAATGGCCGGAATCGTGCAGCGCGACGAGATATTGGAGCTGCTTGAGCGTCGGGAGGTAGGTTGCGGCCATTGATCGCCTGTATCGATTGTCTGGGCGCTATGTAAGTGACTCGGGCGATTTATGCCACTCATCCGTCACCCCGGAACAAGTCCAAGGTGACGGGAGGATTGGATTACGCTGCCTCTTCGAGTTCGGCGGGCAGTCGGATAAGATAGTCGAACGCGGAGAGCGAAGCGGTCGAACCCGCGCCCATCGCGATCACGATCTGCTTGTAGGGCACGGTGGTCGCGTCGCCCGCGGCGAAGATGCCGCGCTGCGAGGTCTCGCCGCGATGATCGATCTCGATCTCGCCGTGCGAGGTGAGCGCGACCGCGTCCTTCAGCCATTCGGTGTTCGGGACGAGGCCGATCTGGACGAAGATGCCCTCCAGCTCGATCTGGTGCAGCGTGTCGTGGTTGCGGTCCTTGTAGCTGAGGCCGGTGACCTTCTCGCCATCGCCCTGCACTTCGGTGGTGAGCGCCGAAGTGATGATCTTGACGTTGGGCAGGCTGGCGAGCTTGCGCTGGAGCACCGCGTCGGCGCGGAGCTGGCTGTCATATTCGATCAACGTGACGTGCGCGACGATGCCGGCCAGGTCGATCGCCGCCTCGGCGCCGGAATTGCCGCCGCCGATCACCGCGACGCGCTTGCCCTTGAACAGCGGGCCGTCGCAATGCGGGCAATAGGTGACGCCCTTGTTGCGATAGTCATTCTCGCCGGGGACGTTCATCTGGCGCCAGCGCGCGCCGGTCGACAGGATCAGCGTGCGGCCCTTCAGCGACGCGCCATTCTCCAGCACCACCTCGTGCAGGCCGCCTTCGACCCGCGACGGGATCAGCCTGGCCGCGCGCTGGTGGTTCATGATGTCGACGTCGTAATCCTTGACGTGCTGCTCCAGATGCGCGGCGAGCTTGGGCCCTTCGGTGTGCGAGACCGAGATGAAATTCTCGATCGCCATCGTGTCGAGCACCTGGCCGCCGAAGCGCTCGGCGGCGATGCCGGTGCGGATGCCCTTGCGCGCGGCGTAGATCGCCGCCGCGGCGCCCGCCGGGCCGCCGCCGATGACGAGCACGTCGAACGGCTCCTTGGTCTTGATCTTCTCGGCCGTGCGCTTCTCGGCGCCGCTGTCGATCTTCGCGACGATCTGCTCGAGCTCCATGCGGCCCTGGCCGAACGGCTCGCCGTTCAGGAACACGGTGGGGACCGCCATGATCTTGCGTTCCTCGACCTCGGCCGGGAACAGGCCGCCGTCGATCGCGGTGTGGGTGATGCGAGGATTGAGCACCGCCATCAGGTTGAGTGCCTGCACCACATCCGGGCAGTTTTGGCAGGTGAGCGAGAAATAGGTTTCGAAGGCATAGTCGCCGTCGAGATCCTGGACCTGCTGGATCAGCTCCTGCGCGGCTTTGGACGGGTGACCGCCGACCTGAAGCAGGGCGAGCACCAGCGAGGTGAATTCATGGCCCATCGGCAGGCCGGCGAAGCGCACGCCGATATCGGTGCCGGCGCGGCGGATCATGAAGCTGGGCACGCGCTTATCGTCGTTCGCGGCGATGACCGCGACCTTGTCCGACAGCGCGGCGATTTCGTTCAGCAGCTCGCCCAGCTCGCGCGACTTGGCGTCATCGCCCAGCGAAGCGACGAGCTCGATGGGCTCGCGGATATTGGCCATATAGGCCTTGAGCTGCTGCGTCAGATTGGGGTCGAGCTTGGGGAAACTCCTGTTCTAAAGAAAAAACGGCCCGGGACGGGGAGGGGGAGTCCGTCCCGGGCCGCATGGGGCACTCTAGGGGGCTGAGAGTGCCTTAGATCTTGCCGACGAGATCGAGCGACGGGGCCAGGGTCTCTTCGCCCTCTTCCCACTTGGCCGGGCAGACTTCGCCCGGGTGCGCTGCAATATATTGTGCGGCCTTGATCTTGCGGAGAAGCTCGGCGGCATTGCGGCCGACGCCTTCCGAAGTGATCTCGACGAGCTGAATGATGCCCTCCGGATCGACGACGAACGTGCCGCGATCGGCGAGGCCCTGACCTTCGCGCAATACTTCGAAATTGTTGCTCAGGACATGGTTCTGGTCGCCGAGCATGTAATAGTTGATCTTGCCGATCGCCGGCGACGTGTCATGCCAGGCCTTGTGGCTGAAATGCGTGTCGGTGGATACAGAGTAGACCTCGACGCCCATCTTCTGCAGGGTCGGGTAGATGTCGGCGAGATCTTCGAGCTCGGTCGGGCAGACGAAAGTGAAGTCTGCCGGATAGAAGAAGAACACGGCCCACTTGCCCTTCACGTCGCCATCCGTGACGGTCACGAACTTGCCTTCCTTATAGGCCTGGGCGGTGAACGGCTTAATCGGGCTGTTGATGAGTGCCATGAGCTTGTCTTCTCCGTTTTGCGATGTTGCAATGCGGTAGATAGGGTCCCGATCACGCTTTGTGAAATTGGAAGCCTCGTTCGGGCTGATCGATTGAATCACTCAATGCCGATCGATTGATCGACTTGACAAGCGTCAGGTGCGGATCAGCGCAGCGCCAGATAGAGGTTGTAGAGGCTGGTCGCGGTCAGCACCAAACCGACCATCAGCATCAGCATCTTGGGCTCGACCCGCTTTGCCAGCAGCGCACCGAACGGCGCGGCGATCACGCCGCCAAGCAGCAGGCCCACGGTCGCCAGCGTGAACGCCTCCAGGCCGAGCTGGGTGATGAAGGTCGCCGAGATGGTAGCGGTGAGGAAGAATTCCGCGGTGTTGACCGTGCCGATCGTCGTGCGCGGGCTGCCGCCCTGGACGAGCAGGTTCGAGGTGACCACCGGGCCCCAGCCGCCGCCGCCGGCGGCATCGAGGAAACCGCCGACGAGTCCGAGCGGCTCGACGATCTTGGGCGTGCGCTCCTTGGGCGGATAGTGCCGGCTGCGCCACAGCAGGTAGAGGCCGATCGCGGTCAGATAGGCCAGGATGTACGGCTTGGCGGTGGAAGCGTGGATGTTCGAGAGAACATAGGCGCCGAGAGCGCCGCCGATCACGCCGGGGATCATCAGGCGCAGGAACAGCTTCCAGTTCACATTCTTGTGAAGCGCGTGGCTGATGCCGGAAACGGCGGTGGTGAAGGTCTCGACCGTGTGGACGCCGGCCGATGCCGCCGCGGGAGACACGCCCAGGCTCAGGAGCAGGGTGTTCGAGATCACGCCGAACGCCATGCCCAGCGCGCCATCCACCATCTGCGCGGCAAATCCCACGGCGATGAACGGCAGGAGCGCCGCGAGATCGATTCCGAAGATCATTCAGGCCCTTTTACACGTCGCGCGTCCGCAGGAAATGCCGGGGCGCGCGAATTCCTACAAGATACATCGTGTTTAGGCCGGACAAGCACGAGATAGGGTGTTCTGGAAATCGGCTCGGCTAGGCACTAAATGAAAGCGACTAAGGGGACCCGGCCATGTTCCAGCGTCTGACGGCGTATCTCGATTCGATCCGTGCGCGCGATCCCGCGCCGCGCAGTCGCGCCGAAATCCTGCTCTACCCGGGCGTGTGGGCGCTCGGCTATCATCGCATTGCGCATCGGCTCTACAAGCATGGCTGGTCCTTCCTCGCCCGCGCGGTCAACCACTGGTCGCGCTGGGCGACCGCGATCGACATCCATCCCGGCGCGAAGATCGGCCGCAACTTTTTCATCGACCATGGCTTCGTCGTGATCGGCGAGACGGCGGAGATCGGCGACGACGTCACCATCTACCAGTGCGTCACGCTGGGCGGCACCAGCCCCGACAACGGCATTGCGGGCAAGCGGCACCCGACCCTGCTCGACGGCGTGATCCTCGGCTCGGGCGCGCAGGTACTCGGGCCGATCACCGTGGGCGAGCGCGCGCGGGTCGGCGCTAATGCGGTGGTGACGCGCGACGTCGCCCCCGGTGCGGTGATGGTCGGTATCCCCGCCAAGCCGACTTTGGTCGAGGCCACGGCCTGGCAGAAGGATTTCGTGCCCTATGGCACGCCGTGTAGCGAAACGTTCGATCCCGCCACGCAGAAGCTGGAGCTGATGCGCTGCGAGCTGGACGCGCTGCGCAAGCAGCTCGACGCGATGCTCGCCGCGCGTACCGACGGGCGCAAGTCGGAGAAGCGTGACCGCGCCTGATGGGAACCGTCACGCCGCTTCCGATCGGCCGCCCCATCCAGGTCGGTTTCGAACGCCTCGAACTCACGCGCATCCTCGATCTCTACGGCCGGATGGTCGCGGCGGGGCATTGGCGTGACTATGCGATCCAGTTCGACAGAGATGCCGCGGTGTTCGCCGCTTTCCGCCGCGCGACCGAGCGGCCCGAATTCCGCATCGAGAAGCGTCCGGAGTTGCGCAACCG
Source organism: Sphingomonas sp. (assembly GCA_040508955.1). Classification (GTDB taxonomy): domain Bacteria; phylum Pseudomonadota; class Alphaproteobacteria; order Sphingomonadales; family Sphingomonadaceae; genus Sphingomonas. The sequence goes on from JBEVLV010000147.1 coordinate 34,741, forward strand.
CCAGGGCATGTGGACGCTCGTGGGCGAACAGGGCGCGATCCTGAAGCGCGGGCATGAGCTGGGGCCGGTGCTTGCGCCGGTCGAGCGGCGGCTGATGAAGCTGGTCGGCGAATAAAAAATGGCCCCGGAGCGATGCTCCGAGGCCGAAAGTTGCGCCCGGTTACAAGTCAGGCGGGTATGATCTGCTGGGTAGGCGGCAGGTGCGTGCCGATCCCGCCGAGCAGGCCGACGACGATGCGACGCATCGGCTGCCAGAAGGCGGAGAGGGTGAGCAGCGCCGAGCCGATCACCAGCGCGGTGAGCGCTGCGCTGAGCTCGACGGTCGCGCTCTGGTTGAACAGGGTGTACATCGCCCAGAGCACATAGATCAGGCTCGAGACGAGCAGCGCGCGGCGGTCGACCGCCAGCGCCACGGCGGCGAAGACGACGTAGAGCGCGATCACCAGCGCCGCCATTGCGGGTGCGATCACGCCATCGAACACGCCGAGCATGTGGAACACGGGATGCGCGATCAGCGGTGCCGCGGCGAGGTGCAGCCAGAAGGCGACGTCGGAGCGGCGCGTGCGGCGCTGCAGATCGGTCATGTCCCAGCGCATCGCCAGCGCGAACACCAGCAGCCCGGCGACGAGCAGGATCGGGTTGATCGAATCCTTGGCCGCGGGGATCAGCGTGACGATCAGCCCGACGCCGACGCCCACTACCGCGAGTGCGCCCGCGGCGACCGTGATCGGCACCATGAAGCGGCGCCAATGGACCCAGGCCGCGATTGCGGTAAGCGCGCCGGCCACGGTCGCAATGACGCCCGCAAGCCGCTGTTCCTGCGCCTGGGTAGCGATGTGGAAGGTCTCGGTGATCCAGGGGATGTTGGCGACGAACAGGCCGGCAATCGTCGCGCCCGCGCCGGCAACGAAGCCGAGCAGCAGCAGGATCGAGGGGAGGGCCATGCGGCGCTTGGCGGTGAAATACTCGGCGAGCATCCAGCTCGTCGCGGCGACGGCGGCACCGCCCCCGATCATGTTCGCACCCGCCTGGCGCGGCTCGTTGCCCACGCCGATCAGCCATTCGCCGACGAATCCGCCCAGTCGCCCGGCTGCGACCAGGATCAGCGCCGCGGCGATCGCGACGAAGATGTCGTTGAAGCCGCTCAGCAGCTTGAAATGCTCTTCGTCCACCGCCGGCGCCGAGCGGCTCGAAGCCACGTGGTTCCGAAACGCCGCAGCCGCCTCGGGGGACAAAACCCCGGCTTCGACCGCTCCCGCCAGTTCGCTTTCGCTGTACATGGGCAATCCTCCTTCTGGGGACGATCTACCACAAGTGTATTAGTGAAACAATACGGCGGCACACCGCTAGGCATGCGGCCGAAAAACCGCATGCCGCAGCCTCAACCGATCAGGAAAAGCAGATTTTCATCGCGTTCCTGAATTCCTTGAAATCGGCGTAGAGATATTGCCCGCCGCTGAGCACGAACATGCTCTTTTCGAGGAAGGCGACCATCTTGAGGTGGGTCGGGAAGGTGAAGGCACCCCAATTGGGATCGAAGAAGATCGCATATTGCTGGGAGATATCCATCGCCATCGCGTGGTTGTATCCGCCGAACACATTGATCGAGCGCAGCTGACCGATACCGCTCATCGCGCTGTTCTGGGTGAACCAGGCGCTGACATTGGTCCCCGCGCCGACCTGGGTCAGCTTTTCCGATCCGGTCGAGGCAAGGCCCTTGGCAGTCAGATTGGCGATGATCAGCGCCTGCTGCTCGTCGATCGTGAGCTGGCCGGCGGCCTTGTAGGCCTGGCACATCGGCAGGACCTCGCCGGTCCGGATCGTGCCGCCCGGCCCCAGCATCTTCTGAAGGAAGTTGACGCCGGTCTTGCGGCCTTCCAGCCAGGCCATCGCCAGCGAACGGCAGATGCCGCCGCCCTGGCCCTGTTCCTTGATGTATTTCTGCAGCTCGCCATAGGCCTGGGTGCACAGGGTGATCGACGACGCCCCCGCTGCCAGCGCTTCGCGCCGAATCTGTCCGGCGGCGTCTTCGTTCGTTTTAATGACTCTCGGCATGCCCATCCCCCAGTGCTGCGCACGTCGAATCGGCCGGCGCGCTGCGGGCTGGCGAACATGTGCGGTAGCGTAACGATCGCACGCCGGCCGCCGGTGGCGCAACGGGATTATGCCGATTTCGCGATCTATTCGCGTCGCAGGCTAGTTGAATTCCGGCGTGATCGTAAAGCCGAGGCGCAGGGCAAAATGATCGGTGATCTTGAGCCGCGGCCGTTTGTCGACGAGCATCGGATCGGGTTTGGGCTGCAGCTTGGCCAGCCGATCGGGGCCGGGCTTGCCGCCGCACACGAGAATCTCATTCCGCGCCTCGGCGCGGCACTCGCGCTTGGCGAACAGCCGGCGCGGCGTCGCCATCTCGTCGGCTTCGAGAGTCTGCAACAATGCAGCGAGCAGGAGCATGGCGTGGTGCCTCCGATCCGCAGGATATGCCTGCGGGCCCGATCCGGCAATCCGGTCAACCCTGCAGCTTGCCCATGATCAGCATCGTCTGCTCGGCGCCCGAATTGGGAACGATCTCGCCCTTGCGATCGACGATCTCCGCCCATTGCGCGGCGACGCTCTCCGGCGTCAGCTCGGCGAGCTTCGCGCCCTGGGTGAGCGTTACATAGGCTGCCTGGACCACGCCGGCGCCCGCGCCGACGATCATGTTGGTCGGCGCGTCCTCCGAGACGAGATAGAGCGCGGCGGGGGCCACCGCTTCGGGCGCGAAGGCCTTGAACGCTTCTTCGGGGAAGATGTCCTCGGTCATGCGCGTGCCCGCTACCGGCGCGATCGTGTTGACCTTGATGCCGTATTTTGCGCCTTCGAGGTGGAGCGTCTTGGTCAGCCCGGCCAGGCCGAGCTTGGCCGCGCCGTAGTTCGCCTGGCCGAAATTGCCGTAGAGGCCGGTGGAGGATGCGGTCATCAGGATGCGGCCGTAATTGGCCTCGCGCATCGTGTCCCACACCGCCTTGGTGCAATTGGCGGACCCGAGCAGATGGACCTTCACGACGAACTCGAAATCCGCGGGCTCCATCTTGGCGAAGCTCTTGTCACGCAGCACGCCGGCATTGTTGATCAGGATATCGACGCGGCCCCAGCGCGCTTTGGCCTGCTCGACCATCGCGACCATCTGGTCATGTTCGGTGACGCTGCCGCCGTTGGAGAAGGCTTCGCCGCCCAGCGCCTCGATCTCCCGGACCACCGCGAGCGCGGCGTCCGAATGGCCGGTGCCGTCGCGGCTGCCGCCCAGATCGTTGACCACCACCTTCGCACCCCGTCGCGCCAGTTCGAGCGCATAGCCGCGGCCGATGCCCCCGCCCGCGCCGGTGACGATGGCGACGCGATTGTCGAAACGGATGGTCATGCACGCTCTCCCGATTGGTCGAGCGCTTTCCTAGCCCGGCTTTGGCGGCACGCAACCCGGCGGGAGCGAACTCCCGCCGGTCTGTGGCTGTGGCTTACTTGCCGCCGCGCTGGCGGCAATGGTCCTTGATCTTGCGCGAGCAGGGCGGATAGCTCGCCGGGTCCGAGGGCATCGGCGCGGCGGGGGCGGCAGTCGCCGCGGTCACAGCCGGCGCAGCCTCCGGAGCTGCGGGGGCCGCCGCGGCATCGGGCGCAGCGGGGGTCGCGGGCATGGCGGCGGCATCGGCCGGTGCAGCGGGCTCGGCGGGCGCAGCGGGTTCAGCCGGCGGCGCGGGCGGTTCCGAAGCCTCAACCGGCGGAGCCGGGGTGGGAGCTGCCGCGGGCATGCTGGGATCCGTGGGAGCGGGGGGCGTGGGCGCGGTCTGCGGCGCCGTCTGGTTGGGGTTGGCCGGCATGTCCTGGGCAATGGCGGTCCCGCCAAGGGCCAGCGCGGTGGCCACGATCATCCATTTCATTCGTTGCTTCCTCTTCTATCCCCCGTCCGCTTGTCCTGCCAACGCCTGTGCCGGCCGAAACGTTGCGCGACCGGCACGGCTTGGCTCGTCAAAAGGGGGTTTGGTCGCTCATCCGCCGCGCTGGCGGCATTCATCGGTCTGGCCGCGCCTGCAGAGCGGGTAATGGTCCAGCGGCGCCGGCGGCGGATAGGCCTCGGTCGCGGTCTGGGAATTGGGCACGAAGACGACCTGCGCGCCCGGCGGCGGTGTGGATCCCGTCCCGAACAGCGGGGTCGCGGGCGCATAGCCGCCAAGCGGTGCGTCCGCGCTGGTCGTTGTCGTGGTCGTCTGCTGGTTCTGGGCAAACGCCGGGCCGCTTAGGGCGACCGCGGCAGCGAGGGCGATCATCAGCTTCATGAGCCGTCTCCTGACACAAGCGGAGCGCATACGTCGCGCTCCGCGGGGCCAACGCGGGACGGGTGGTTTTTCTCCCGTCCTCGCGGGTCAGGCTACCGGAAATGAAAGCCCTCAGTTCCCCGAATCGAGCGCGTAACCGGCCGAGCGCACCGTGCGGATGATGTCGGGGCGGTTGCCGTTGTTGATTGCCTTGCGCAGCCGGCGGATATGGACGTCCACCGTGCGGCTCTCGATGTCGCTGTCATGGCCCCAGACCGCATCGAGCAGGCGCTCGCGCGAGAAGACCCAGCCGGGATGCTCGAGGAAATGCTTGAGCAGGCGGAATTCCGTCGGCCCGAGCGAGACCACCTCGCCGCCGCGGCGGACCTTGTGGCCGACCGTGTCCATCTCGATGTCCGAATAGGTCAGCGCCTCGCCGGCCAGCGCCGGGCGCACGCGGCGCAGCACCGCGCCGACGCGGGCGACCAGCTCGCGCGGGGAGAAGGGCTTGGTGACATAATCGTCGGCGCCGGTCTCGAGCCCGCGGACGCGGTCCTCCTCCTCGCCGCGCGCGGTGAGCATGATGATCGGCACGTTCGCGGTCTCGGGCATGCGGCGCAGGCGGCGGCAGACCTCGATCCCCGAAAGCCCCTCGACCATCCAGTCGAGCAGGACGATGTCGGGCGTCGCTTCCTTGGCGAGCAGCAGTGCCTCCTCGCCGTCAGGGGTCTGCTTGACCTCATAATCCTCGCGCTTGAAATGCCAGGTGACGAGCTCGGCGATCGCCGCATCGTCCTCCACCAACAGCATCTTTACTCGTGCCATACGCTCAGCTCCCCATCGCCTCGCCGGGCTCGCGATCCGCGAGATACCGGCCCGTGGCGGCAAAATAGACCATCTCCGCGACGTTGGTCGCGTGATCCCCGATCCGCTCGATATTCTTCGCCACGAACAGCAGGTGCGCAACCTGGCTGATCGTGCGCGGGTTCTCGACCATGAAGGTCACCAGCGTGCGGAAGATCGAATCGTAGAAATCGTCGAGCGCATTGTCGCGCTCGCAGATCCGCGAAGCGGCCTCCGCGTCGCGCGCCGAGAAGGCGTCCAGCACGTCGTGCACCATGTCGGCGGCGAGCTGGCCCATCGCGGGCAGGATCGAGATCGCGTCGATCCGGTCCTCGCCCTCCGCATGGATCAGCGGCACGCGCTTGGCGATGTTCTTGGCATAGTCGCCGATCCGCTCGATCACCGCGGCGATCTTGAGCGCCGCGATCACCTCGCGCAGATCGTCCGCCATCGGCGCGCGCAGCGCGATGACGCGGACGACGAGCTTTTCCAGCTCGGCTTCGATCGCATCGATCTGCTTGTCCTTCTTGCGGACCTCCTTCGCCAGCTCGGTATCGCCGCGCTGGAGCGCCTTCATCGCGTCGTAGATCGCCTGCTCGGCGAGCCCGCCCATCTGCGAGATCAGCGCGCGGAGCTGGCTGATGTCCTGATCGAACGCCTTGACCGTATGTTCGTGGCCGGTCGCCATTAGCCGTACCTTCCGGTGATATAGTCCTTCGTGCGCTCTTGTTGCGGCGCCGTGAAGATGTTGTCGGTCTCGCCATACTCCACGAGCTGGCCGAGATGGAAAAAGGCCGTGCGCTGCGACACGCGCGCGGCCTGCTGCATGTTGTGGGTGACGATGACGATCGCGTAGCGGCCGCGCAGCTCGTGGATCAATTCCTCGATCTTGGCGGTGGCAATCGGATCGAGCGCGGAGGCGGGCTCGTCCATCAGGATCACTTCGGGGTCGACCGCGATCGCGCGCGCGATGCAGAGACGCTGCTGCTGGCCGCCGGACAGCGCGGTGCCGCTGTCGTGGAGCCGGTCCTTCACCTCCTCGAACAGGCCGGCGCGCTTGAGCGAGCGCTCGACGATCGCCTCCAGGTCGCTCTTGGACGATGCCAGCCCGTGGATACGCGGGCCATAGGCGACATTCTCGAAGATCGACTTGGGGAAGGGGTTCGGCTTCTGGAACACCATGCCGACCCGGGCGCGCAGTTGCACCACATCCATCGACTGCGAATAGATGTCCTCGCCGTCGAGCATGATCTCGCCGGTCACCTTCGCGCTCGGGATGGTGTCGTTCATCCGGTTGAGCGTGCGCAGGAAGGTCGACTTGCCGCAGCCCGAGGGGCCGATGAACGCGGTGACCTTGTCCATGTCGATGTCGATCGACACGTTCTTGACGGCCTGGTTGTCGCCGTAGAACACGCTCACGTCGCGCGCGGACATCTTGTGAGGCGTGTCGGTCATTACCAGCGGGTCTCGAATTTGTTGCGGAGGTAGATGGCGAGCCCGTTCATCGCGAGCAGGAACACCAATAGCACGATGATCGCGGCGCTGGTCTTTTCGACGAAGCCGCGGCTGACCTCGTCCGACCAGAGGAAGATCTGGACCGGAAGCACCGTGGCGGGATCGGTGAAGCCGCTGGGCGGGGTGACGATGAAGGCGCGCATGCCGATCAGCAGCAGCGGCGCGGTCTCGCCCAGCGCGCGGGCCATGCCGATGATCGTGCCGGTCAGGATGCCGGGCATGGCGAGTGGCAGGACGTGGTGGAACACCACCTGGATCGGACTGGAGCCGATGCCGAGCGCGGCGTCGCGGATCGAGGGCGGCACCGCCTTGATCGCATTGCGGCTCGCGATGACGATGACGGGCATGATCATCAGCGCGAGGGTGAGCCCGCCGACCAGCGCCGCCGACCGCGGCAGCAGCGGCCCGAAGCTTACTCCGCCGATCTCCCAGGTGCCCAGGAACACCGCGAGGCCGAGCAGGCCGAAGATGATCGAGGGGACGGCCGCGAGATTGTTGATCGACACCTCGATCAGGTCGGTCCAGCGGTTCCGCGGGGCATATTCCTCGAGATAGATCGCCGAGAGCACGCCGACCGGGAAGCCGATCAGGAAAGTGACCGCCATCGTCAGCAGCGAGCCCTTGAGTGCCCCCCAGATGCCGACCGCGACCGGATCGGTCGAATCGGATTCGGTCAGGAAGCTGGTGTTGAGTCTGCGCGAGACCGCACCGGCGGCCTGGAGGCGCTTGGCGGCGGCGGTCATTTCCGCGCTGCCGTCGCCGCCCACGGCCTGGTCGATGCCGGTCGATGCGGGAACCTGGAAGACCACCTTGCGGTCGAGCATCGACGGATCGCGTTCGATCGCCTCGCGCACCTCCACCCAGGCGCTGTCCGCCACGAAATTCTCGCCGCCCGGCCCGAACGCGGCGACGGCGGCGCCCTTCACCTGTTCCTCGAGCCCAGCGCCGGCGAGCGCGAGATCGGCGCCCGCAGTCCGCAGCTGCGCGCGCTCGATCGGCAGCTTGATCGCCGGGAAGTCGATCGGCAGCGCGATCTCGGTACGCGTGAAGCCGCGCCAGCCATTGGCGACCATCGTCGCGAGCAGGAAGGCGAGGAAGGCCGCCGAGAGCAGCACCGCGGCGAAGCCGAAGAAGCGGAAGCGCCGCTCGGCCGCATAGCGGCGGCGGATGCGCTTCTGCATCGCCTGGGTCTTCCAGTCGGTCGGGGCGCGATCGGATGCGTTGGGGCCGGGATTATTCATACGCCTCCCGGTATTTCTTCACGACGCGCAGCGCGACGACATTGAGCAGCAGGGTGATGACGAAGAGCGTGAGGCCCAGCGCGAAGGCAGCGAGCGTCTTGGGGCTGTCGAATTCCGCCTCGCCGGTCAGCAGGTCGACGATCTGCTTGGTGACGGTGGTGGCGCTCTCGAACGGATTGAGCGTGATCGTCGCGGCACCCGAGGCGGCCATAACCACGATCATCGTCTCGCCGATCGCGCGGGAGACGGCGAGCAGCACGCCCGCGACCACGCCCGGCAGCGCGGCGGGCAGCAGCACGCGGCTGATCGTCTCGCTGGTCGTCGCGCCCATCGCCAGGCTGCCGTCGCGCATCGCGGTGGGTACGGCGGCGATCGAATCGTCGGCCATCGAGGAGACGAAGGGGATGATCATCACCCCCATGACGAGGCCCGCCGCGAGCGCGCTCTCGGACGAGGCGAAGGGCATGCCGAGCGCCACCGCGAGGTCGCGTACCGCGGGCGCCACGGTGAGCGCGGCGAAATAGCCATAGACCACGGTCGGCACGCCGGCGAGAATCTCGAGGATCGGCTTCATCCAGCGGCGTACGCGCGGCGCGGCATATTGGGTGAGGAAGATCGCGCTCATCAGCCCGAACGGGATGGCGACGAGCATCGCGATCACTGCGCCGATGAAGAAGGTGCCCCAGAACAGGGGAACCGCACCCAGTGACTTGCCCGGGTGGGCCGGGTCGATCACCTGGGGGCTCCAATGCGTGCCAAGCAGGAACTCCGCTGGCGAGACCGCCGAGAAGAAGCGCAGTGATTCCCACAGCAGAGACAGGAAGATGCCCAAGGTCGTCAGGATCGCGATCAGCGAGGCGACAAGCAGGATCATCATCACTCCGCGCTCCACCCGGGTGCGGGCGCGGAAGCCGGCGCGGATGCGGGTAAAGGCGAAGGCGCCGCCGGCAAAGGCGAGCAGGATCGCGATCGCGCTGCCCATCCATCCATAGCGCGAGCGGGCGTCGCGCATCGGCCCGGCGAGCTGCTCGGCGACCGGATCGAAGGCCCGAGTGCCCGGATCCTCGGCCGCGCGGCGCGCCTCGGCGAGGAGCGCGTCGCGCTCGAATTCGAACTGTGGCAGCTGGGCGGCGGCGGGCGCCTCCAGCACGCGCTGCTTGACCAGACTGGGGCTGATCGCGCTCCAAACCGCGATGAACAGCAGCGCGGGGATTACCGTCCACAGCACGACATACCAGCCATGCTGGGCCGGCAGCGAATGCAGCCGCTTGGCGCCGCCGCGATCGAGACGCGCGGCGCGCGCACGGGCCGTCAGCCAGCCGATCAGGCCGAGCCCGGCGACGAGGAAGAGGAGCGCGAAGGCGTTCACGACGTCATGCTCAGTGCAGTCCCGCCGGATCGAGCGCAAGCCGCTGCGCCACGATCTGGGCGGAATGCTTGCGGACGTCCTCGGGAGCGGCGATCAGCCCGCGCTTGGTGAGCTTGCCGCCCGGATCCCACATCGTCGTGTAGAGCGCGAGGAAGTCGGCGAGCCCGGGAACTGCGCGCAGGTGCCGCTTCTTCACATAGAGGAACAAGGGGCGGGCGCCGGGATATTGGCGGTTGGCGATCGTCTCATAGGTCGGCGCCACCCCCTCGATCGGCACGCCGTGGAGCCGATCGATATTCTCCTCGAGATAGGAATAGCCGAACACGCCGACCGCATTGGGGTTCTGCGCCAGGCCCTGGACGATCAGATTGTCGTTCTCGCCCTTGTCGATATAGGGCCCGTCGTCGCGGATGCGCTTGCAGCGCGCGTCATAGGGGGCGGTGTCCTTGGCCGCCTTCAGGGTCTTGGCCTGCGGATCGGCCTCGGCGCAGCCGGGCTCGAGGATCAGCTCGACCAGCGCATCGCGCGTGCCGCTGGTCGAGGGCGGGCCCATCACCTGAATCGGGATCGCCGGCAGGGCCGGGTTTACGTCCTGCCAGGTCCGCGCGTGGTTCGGCTGGCCGAAAGGCGCCGATGCGAGCGCCAGATACACGTCCTTCTTGGTCAGCTCGAGCTTGGGACCATTGTTCGCCTCGGCGAGCGCGACACCGTCGACGCCGATCTGGATCTCCATGATCTCGCCGACATGATTCCTCTCGCACAGGTCGTATTCGGATTTCTTGATCCGGCGCGATGCGTTGGCGATGTCGGGGAACTGCCAGCCCACGCCCTCGCAGAAGCGCGCCAGCCCAGCGCCGGTGCCGATCGATTCGACCACGGGCGCGCGCCGCGCGCCGCCCTGGTTGACGAACGTCTCGGCAACGGCGGTGGTGAAGGGATAGACGGTCGACGAGCCCACCACGCGGATTTCGCGCGCGGTGTTGCTGTCACACGCGGCCAGCGCGCATGAAGCTGCCGCAACCAGTGCCAGCCTGCCGAGAATGTTGCGCTCCCTTGGAATCGAGTCGTGCCGCCGGCACGCCGCCCGCCTGTCTTGCAGTCCGGTTACGTCTTTATGACACACGCTGCACCGGCAACAGAACGGACACGCTGGTGCCTTTGCCGACAGCGCTGGTGATATCCATCCGCCCGCGGTGACGCTCCACCACGTGCTTGACGATCGCGAGGCCCAGCCCCGTGCCGCCCAGGGAGCGGCTGCGTCCTGAATCGACACGATAAAAACGTTCGGTGAGGCGCGGAATATGTTCGGGGGGGATGCCTTCGCCCTGGTCGGTGACGGTCAGGCGGACCATCGCATCGCCCTCGCGGCGTAGTGCGATCGTCACCGGGGTGCCGTGCTTGCCATATTTCATGGCGTTGCCGATGACGTTGTGGAGCAACTGGCTGAGTTGCGTCTTGTCGCCGCGAACGGCCGGCACCTCCTCGATCTCGGTGACGAGATCGGCGGCGCGGGGCGATCCCGAAAGCTCCGCACGCACTTCCTCGACCAGCCCGCCCAGCGCGATCGAATCGGCGGGCGCGCGGTATTTCTCGGCCTCGATCCGGCTGAGCGAGATCAGGTCGTCGATCAGCCGCTGCATCCGCCGCGCCTCGTCGTGCATGATCTTCAGGAAGCGCTGGCGCGTCGCGGCATCGTCGCCGGCATCGTCCTGAAGCGTCTCGACATAGCCGAGCAGCGAGGCGAGCGGCGTGCGCAGCTCGTGGCTGGCATTGGCGACGAAATCGACGCGGATCCGCTCGGTGGCGTAGCTGCCGGTGCGATCGATCAGATGGACGATGCGCTGCCCGTCCTCGAGCGTGCGCACCCGCATCTCCCAGCGCTGGTCGCGCGTGCCCAGGCCGACGAGGTGGATCGGCGCGGCGGGGGACTGGTCGGTCGGATCGAGCAGCCGCTCGGCCGCGGCGGGGTGGCGAATCGCCAGGCGGACGTCCTCGCCCAATATGTGCTGGCCCAGCAGTGCACGGGCGGCTGGGTTGGCCTCGACCACGCGATTGGCGTCGATCATCAGCACCGGCTCGGCGATCGCATCGATGACCTCGCTGATCGCTGGACCTCGGCTTGGAGCGGGAGGGACGATCGTTGGCGCAGGCTCGGACGATTCACCGGTCGCAGCAATCAGCGTCGCGGCGGCCGCGCCGACCAGCACGACCAGGCCGATCTGTATGTCGCCGCCGATAAGCAGGCTCACCAGCGCCGTGAGGGCGGCGACGCTCAATGCTACGAGGGAACGGAGTCCGGGTGACAAGGGCATGGGCGCTATCTAGCGCAAGCCTGTCCCATAGCGAGCACCGATTTACGATTGCGAAACGCCGCCGGGCGCAAGACAAGGGGCTATGGACGAAGAACCGCAGGGACCGCAGGCCACGCGCCGCCGCGCATTGATGCTCGGTGCTGCCGGGGTGTCGGCGATCGTCTCGATCCGACCTGCCCTGGCGCAGACCAGCGCGTCGGTGATGAATTGCGAGATTCCGGTTCCCGATCCCGGCCGCGCCGGCAATTACATCGCGGCGGACGGCACACTGGTACCGGCAGGGACGCCGGGCGCCTTTGCCCCGGCGCCGGCGCCGTTCAAGGGGCAGGACGTCAAGCAGGCGCTGAACGGTGGCATCCTGCCGGGCACCGATTCCGACACCAGCCGCGCCTACACCAATTACATCCGCCGCCTGCAATCGGGCACCAGCGGCTTCACCTGCTTCGCGTCGCTGCAGATGCCGCGCGGCTAAACGCCGTGGAACCAGCCCGTTACCGTGCCGCGCTGCCCTCGACGCTGCGCATCGTTCCGCTCGACGCGCTAACGCTGATCTATCACCGCGCTTCGGGCATCACCCATATCGTCGATGCGCCGGTGCCGGAGATATTGGAGTCGCTGGGCGACGACGCGTTGACCGCGGCGGCGCTACTGGCGCGACTGTCCGCACGCTTCGACCTGGGCGATCCCGATCCGGTGGCACTGGCGGTGCGGCTCGACGAGCTGGCGACGGCGGGTCTGGTGGAGCGGCTATGCGCCATGTGACCCATGTCCGCATCGGGCCGATGGGGTTCCGCATCGGCAGCGACTGGCGGGGACCGATCGCAGCGATCGACGACCTCTATCGCGACTATCCCAAGCCCGAGAACAGCATCCCCGACTTCAACGTCCATCTCTTCGCCGCGCGGCCATGGCGGAAGCTGGTCCGGCCCTCGGTGCATATCGGTGGCGATTTCGTGATCCCGGACGCGGCGCCGCTGCCGCTCGCCCAGGGGCTGCTCGCCGCCGAGATGGGGATGAACCTGCAGATGGCGCTGGGCCTGCGCCGCTACCTGCTGCTCCACGCCTCGGCGGTGGAGCGGAACGGCCGCGCGGTGCTGATGACCGGCATCTCGGGTGCGGGCAAATCGACCCTGGCGGCGCTGCTGATGGCGCGGGGCTGGCGGCTGATGGGCGACGAGTTCGTGCTGATCGACCTCGCCACTGGGCTCGCGCATGCCTTTCCCCGGCTGATCAGCCTGAAGAACGAGGCGATCCCGGTTGTCGAGCAGGCCGTGCCGCAGGGCCGTTTCGGGCCGTTGCTGCTCGGCACGCCCAAGGGCACGCTGCGCCATCTCGTCCCCGACGCGCGCGCGATCGCGGCGATGGGCGACCCCGCCGAGCCGGCGCTGCTGCTGTTCCCGCGCTTTGGGTTCGATGCGGCCGAGCGCGGCGTGCTGCCGAGCGAGGCGTTCGTCCGGCTCACCCAATCCTCGACCAACTACGTCAATCTCGCCGAGCGTGGTTTCGACGCGCTGACCCGGCTGGTGCAGGGCGTGCCGTCGCGGGCGATCGACTATCCCGATGCCGAGACCGCCGTCGCGATGGTGGAGGCGCTGGCATGAACCCGGCGCTGCTCCTCGCCGCCGTGCTGCGCGAGCCGGTGCAGGCGGAGGGGCTGTCCGCCGGCGACTGGACCGCGCTGTTCGCGGTCGCGCGCGCCGAGCAACTGATCGGCACGCTCGCATACCGGATCCAGGGGCTGACGATGCCGCGCGCCGCGGCCCGTCTGGTAGAGGATGCCATCGCTTCCGCAGAGCAGGGGCGGACCGCCGCCTTGTGGGAAGCCGAGATGGCGCGCCGCGCGCTCGCCGGGCTCGACATGCCGATCGTGCTGCTGAAGGGTACCGCCTATGCTGCGGCCGGCCTGTCGCCGAGCACCGGGAGGGCAATCGGCGATCTCGACATCCTCGTGCCGCGCGGCCGGATCGAGGAAGCGGAGGCGGCACTGCTCGCGGCGGGCTGGGAATGGGTGAAGCCCGATCCCTATGACGACGCCTATTATCGGCAATGGATGCACGAGCTGCCGCCGTTGATCCACCGCGACCGCGACAGGATGATCGACGTCCACCACACGATCCTGCCGCTCACCGCGCGGATCCGGCCGGATGCGGAGGGGTTGCTAGCGGGCAGTATCGCACTGGAGACCGGTCTGCGCATTCTGTCCCATGAGGATATGGTGATCCACGCCGCGGCGCACCTGATCGCCGACGGTGACCTGGCCGGCGGGATGCGCAACCTATGGGACATTGACCGGCTGGTTCGTGAATTCTCCGAGCACGACGGGGATTTCTGCCTCAGCGTCTATGAGGAGGCGTGGCGCCACGGCCTGCTGCCGGCGGTGATGCGGGCCTTTCGCCTCGCCGAGGCGCTGTACGGCACGCCGGTGAAAAGCTATTCGAGCCCGATCAGGGTCAGCCTCGAACCCAAACGCTCCGATGGGTTGTTCCTGCGCCGCCTTACCGCGCGCGACTCTTGGGGGCGCTCGACCCGGAAACTCACTCAGTTGGGCTTCTATGTCCGGAGCCATTGGCTCCGGATGCCCCCGCTCATGCTCGCGCGGCACCTGTGGACGAAATATCGCAAGGGCTATCGTCCAGCCGGATGAGCGCCGGCACCAGTTCGTCGAAGTGATCGATCACCGCGTCGGCGCCGAGCGTCTCCACCGGCTGGCTCAGGAAGCCGAAGCTGACCGCGACGCTGGGAATTCCTGCATTCCTCGCGGCTTCGATATCGAAGATCGAATCGCCTATGAATACCGCGCGGCCGCCACCGCAGCGCCGGATCATTTCGCGGATCGGCGCGGCGGAGGGTTTGGCGTTGCCCGGGCCCATCGTATCGCCGCCGATGATCGTGGCGAAGCGGTGGCCGAGCCCGACCGCGTCGACCAGCTTCACTGCCAGCCGCTCCAGCTTGTTGGTGACGATGGCGAGCTTTGCGCCGCGGGCATCGAGCGCGTCCATCGCGTCGATCAGGCCTGGGAACGCGATCGTTCCATGCGCGATATGGTCTTCGTAGAAGCGGAGCAGCTCGGCATAGACCGGCTCGACCAGGGCGGGATCGCAGCCGCCCGATGCCGCCAGCGCCGCCTCGAACATGTGACGCGGGCCGCGGCCGACGAACGGCATCACGGCCTCGACGCTGAGCGGCTCCCGTCCGAGCAGCCCCATCGCGTGGTTGAGCGCATCGGTCAGGTCCGCGCTAGTGTCGAACAGCGTGCCGTCCAGGTCGAAGCCGACAATGTCGAAGGGGAAGCGTGTCACGGCTGCGCGACTGACAGTATCGCTATGGAATTGGCAAGCATCTCGTGGCAGGGGAGGGCATCCACGGAGGCACATAGTGACTGCACCGATTGCCGCGATCATCCTTGCCGCGGGCAAGGGCACGCGGATGAAATCCGATACCCACAAGGTCCTGCATCCGATCGCCGGACGGCCGATGCTGCTGCACCTGATCGACAGCGTGAAGGCGCTCGGCGCCGAGCGCGAGGTCGTGGTGGTCGGCGCCGGCCGCGAGCAGGTGGAGGCCGCGGTCCATCCCCTCGGCGTCGAAACCGCCGAGCAGGCCGAGCAGCTCGGCACCGGCCATGCCGTGCGCATGGCCGAGCGGGCGCTTGCCGGTTTCCAGGGCGATGTGCTGATCCTCTACGGCGATGTCCCGCTTGTCTCGACCGCCACGATGCGGCGGATGCTCGATGCGCTTCATTCGAAGGGGGATCCCAGCGTCGTGGTGCTCGGTTTCCGCCCCGCCGATCCCGGCGCCTATGGGCGCGTGATCATGGGCGCCGGCGGCCGGGTGGACCGGATCGTCGAGTTCAAGGACGCCAGTCCCGCGGAGCGGGCCGAGACGCTTTGCAATTCCGGCCTGATGGCGGCGCGCGCGGCGGACCTGTTCCGGCTGCTCGGCCAGCTTCGCAACGAGAATGCGGCGGGCGAATATTACCTGACCGACATCGTCGAGCTCGCCGCGCGCGACGGCAGCTTTTCCGTCGGCATCGAGGCCGACCCGATCGAAGTCGCGGGCGTCAACAGCCGCGGCGAGCTCGCCGGGCTGGAGTTGGAATGGCAGCGCGCCCGCCGCGTCCAGGCGATGATCGACGGGGCCTCTCTGATCGCGCCCGAGACAGTATGGTTCGCACACGACACGAAACTGGGTCGCGACGTGACGATCGAGCCCAATGTCGTGTTCGGTCCGGGTGTCGAGGTGGCGGACCAGGTGACGATCCATGCCTTCAGCCATATCGAGGGCGCGACGATCGCCAGCGGCGCTGCAGTCGGCCCCTATGCGCGCCTGCGGCCCGGCGCGGTGCTGGAGGAAGGCGCCAAGGTCGGCAATTTCGTCGAGATGAAGAAGGCAGTGCTCGGCAAGGGCGCCAAGGCCAATCACCTCACCTATCTGGGCGACGCCAGGGTCGGCGCGGGCGCGAACATCGGCGCGGGCACGATCACCTGCAACTATGACGGCTATTTCAAATACGGCACCGAGATCGGGGAAGGTGCGTTCATCGGGTCGAACAGCGCATTGGTCGCCCCGGTGAAGATCGGCGATGGCGCGATCATCGGTGCCGGATCGGTGATCACCCAGGACGTCGAGGCCGATGCGCTCGGCCTCACGCGTGCGCCAGCTTCGGTTAAGCCGGGCTGGGCCAGGCGCTTCCGCGAGATGATGACGGCCAAGAAGGCGAAGAAATGAGCGACCGTTACGCCGGCAAGCCCTTCCTTCGGTTGATCGATTGCTATGTGCTCGACGCCATCGGTTATCTCGACGCGGAACAGGATGCGCAACTGACCGAAATGACCCCCAAATTCCGTCAGCTCTTCGGTGAGGAAGGTGACTGGCGCGAGATCGTGGCGGCACGAATGCAGTTCCCCGATGGCATGGCCGGAGCGATCCGGGAGGTCTGGGACAACGGCCATGACCGGTTCGTCGAGGCGAACGGGCGCGAACCGGACCCTGCGGAGTTTACGCAGGTCTTTGTCGACACCAATTTCCCGCACTGACGCGGCAGAGGATGAACTGAAATGTGTGGCATCGTTGGCATCGTCGGCAAGGAAGACGTCGCGGAGCGGCTGTATGATGGCCTGAAGCGGCTCGAATATCGCGGCTATGATTCGGCGGGCATCGCCACCGATTTCGAAGGGCGGATCGAGCGCCGCCGCGCCTCGGGTAAGCTCGTCCATCTCGGCGAGGAGCTGGCCGCGCATCCGCTGCCCGGCACCACCGGGATCGCACACACCCGCTGGGCGACGCACGGCGGCCCGACGACCAACAACGCCCATCCGCATGCGACGGGTGAAGTTGCCTTGGTTCACAATGGCATCATCGAGAATTTCAAGACGCTGCGCGAAGAGCTGATCGCCCGCGGCCGCAAGTTCGAGAGCGAGACCGACACCGAAGTCGTCGCCCATCTCGTCAGCGAGAAGGTCGAGAACGGCATGGCCCCCGCCGAGGCGGTGGCCGAGGTGCTGCCGCGCCTCCACGGCGCCTTTGCGCTCGCCATCCTGTTCCGCCAGCATCCGGACCTGCTGATCGGCGCTCGGCTCGGTTCGCCGCTCGTCGTCGGCTATGGCGAGGGCGAGACCTATCTCGGTTCCGATGCGCTCGCGCTCGCGCCGCTCACCCAGCGTATCGCCTATCTCGAAGAGGGCGACTGGGTCGTCATCACCCATGGCGGCGCGCAGATCTTCGACAAGGACAACAACCCGGTCGAGCGGCCGATCACCATCTCCGGCGTCACCGGCGAACTGATCTCCAAGGGCAATCACCGGCACTACATGCTCAAGGAGATCTACGAGCAGCCGATCGTCGTCGCCCAGACCCTGCGCTCGTATCTCCAGCGCATGGACGACAAGGTCACGCTGCCGATCCCCGAGTTCGATCTATCGACGGTCAAGCGCGTCACCATCGTTGCCTGCGGCACCAGCTTCTATGCCGGAATGGTCGCCAAATACTGGTTCGAGCAGTTCGCGCGCGTGCCGGTCGATCTCGATGTCGCCTCCGAGTTTCGCTACCGCGAGCCGGTGATGGAGGAGGGCGGGCTGATGATCGTCATCAGCCAGTCGGGCGAGACCGCCGATACGCTCGCCGCGCTACGCCACGCCAAGTCGGAGGGGCAGAAGATCGCCGCGGTGGTCAACGTCCCCACCAGCACGATGGCGCGCGAGGCGGACCTGCTGCTGCCGACGCATGCCGGGCCGGAGATCGGCGTCGCCTCGACCAAGGCGTTTACCTGCCAGCTCGCGGTGCTCGCCGCGCTCGCCGCCAATCTGGCGCGCGCCAAGGGCAAGCTCTCACCCGCGGAGGAGAAGGCGATCGTCCGCCACCTCGCAGAGGCCCCTGCGGCGCTGAACGGCGCGCTCGCCTATGACGAATCGATCGAGGCGATGGCGCACAACACCGCGAGCGCCCGCGACGTGCTCTATCTCGGCCGCGGCACCGATTATCCGCTGGCGCTCGAGGGTGCACTGAAGCTCAAGGAGATCAGCTACATCCACGCCGAGGGCTATGCCGCGGGCGAGATGAAGCATGGGCCCATCGCGCTGATCGACGATGCCGTGCCGGTGATCGTGATCGCGCCCTCGGGCCCGCTCTTCGACAAGACCGTGAGCAACATGCAGGAGGTCCAGGCGCGCGGCGGCAAGGTCGTGCTGATCTCCGACTATGACGGCGTCCAGGCGGCGGGCGAGGGCTGCATGGCGACGATCACCATGCCCAAGGTCCACCCGCTGATCGCGCCGCTGGTCTATGCGGTACCGGTGCAGCTGCTCGCCTATCATGTTGCCGTAGCCAAGGGCACCGACGTGGATCAGCCGCGCAACCTGGCGAAGTCCGTCACCGTCGAGTAGCGCGCGCTACGACTGGCGAACAATTGTGGGCGAACAATCGACTTTTCCGAGTGACAATCGAGATTTCCGCCGCTCGTAACGCGGTAGCTGGAATC